>JBJMMA010000083.1:0-27792 GCA_045805065.1 Bdellovibrionia bacterium
CATGAAGCTCAAGCGTAAGGCGTCTGAGCGAATGGTTGCCAGGGAAGTGGTCAAGATGGGTGTGATCGGAATTCAGGAAGGTCTCAATCCGAGCTTTTTGCAGGAAAAACTTGAAGTTTTTGCCCATCAAAGTACTCGGGGTACTCGGGGCAGCCGAAAGTGAAAAAAAGGAAAAGCGCAGAGCACTCCAGCAGTGAGCGGTGGCTGGTCTCGTACGCGGATCTGGTCACTCTTCTTTTTGCGCTCTTTGTAATTCTTTATGCGGAGTCCAAGGCTGACATGGATAAGCTCAAGAAAGTCCAGGAGGGGATGCGCGAGGCCTTTGATGGGACTGTCTCCACGCAGGTTCCTTCGCAAGGTTCTTCGCAAGCTCCGTCTCAAGCGCCTTCTCAAGGCAATGATACGGCTAGCCCGACCGGACAAAGCACCCCAGATCCTTTTGCGCAGATGAAAGGTGCCATTCAGGAAACCTTGAAATCAGAGTCAGGTGTCACAGATGTGAGCGATAAAGTGGAGCTCAGTGAGGACGACCGCGGCCTGGTCGTCAGGCTTGCCGCACGCGATTTTTTTGATGATGGCGTCGTTGAGGCTCGTGCCGATCTTCGCCCGCTTCTGGATCGTATCGCAAAAGTGCTCGCGCCTATTTCTCATTCGATCCGAGTGGAAGGCTTTACGGATATCGAAGAAGAAAATCAGACGGGGGGCTGGGAACTCTCGTCAGCTCGTGCCGCCTGGGTTGTGAAATACTGGGTCAAGCGCTGGGGCTTTGATCCCGCAAGGCTCAGTGCCAGCGGATACTCCCACTTTCACCCTTTGACGCAGAGAAAAGATGATTACAGCCGCGGAAAGAATCGCCGCGTTGAAATCATTATTCTCAGAACGCCCAAGGCTACTTAAGGCGCTTGAACCTCAGTGTTCCGTGTAGTTGAGTTCCTTGCCGTAGGTCTCTTGGAGTTTCCAAAGAGCGATAAAGGCAAAGCAGAAGGCCACACCACCGACGATCATGGCGCATTCCACAATCGGAAGCTTGCGAGCCATCAAAGCCGTGAAGGAAAGGTTACCCAACACGAGTGAGCCGCGCACGAAGTTTGGCACAGTCGTGGTGACGGTTGCACGCAAGTTGGTTCCAAATTGCTCGGACGCAATCGTCACAAGCACCGCCCAGTAGCCTGCGCAAATTCCCATGGCCAGGCAAAGTCCGTAGAAAACCGACACGCTCATGCCGGGAATCGTCAGGTAAGCGCAAACAAAGGCAAAGGCGCCCAGCAAAAACACTCCGACCGCTTTTTTACGACTCTTCAAGTACTGGCTGAACAAGCCGCTCGCCAAGTCACCCAAAGCAAGTCCGATTGCAACGAAGAGAACTGCGCGCGCAACCGTGACAGGTTGAGTAACTCCGATGGCTTTGGCAAACTCAGGCGAGTAAGAAATCAGAACGCCCGTTACAAAGTAAATCGGCACCCCAATCAGGATGCAGCTCAAGTAACGAGGAAAACGCTCTTTGCTAAAGAGCATCATGACATCGCCTTTGCGAATTCCTGCATGATGCATTTTTTCAAACATTCCGGATTCGAAGATCTTAAAGCGAGTCACAAGCAGAAAGAGTCCCATGACGCCGCCAACGATGTAGGCGGTCTGCCACTGAAAGGTGTCGCCTACGATGCCTGCTGCTGCAGAGCCGCAAAGTCCCAGTGTGGCAACGATCGTGGTTCCGTAACCGCGGACTTCCTTAGGCATGACTTCAGCGACCAGAGTAATCGCAGCTCCCAGCTCACCGGCAAGTCCCAGGCCCGCTAAAAAGCGAAGAGCCGCATAGGACGTCAGATCACCGACAAAGGCATTGGCAATATTTGCGAGCGAATAAAGGAGAATGGATCCAAAAAGAACCGAAAGTCGACCGCGACGATCACCCAGAATTCCCCAAAGAACACCACCGACCATCATGCCAGTCATCTGCCAGTTGGCGAGATAAGCACCTTGAATCAAGAGCTGCGCAGGATCCGTGACGCCAATCGCTTTCAGCGAAGGCATGCGCACGATTCCAAAAAGCGACAAGTCGTACATATCGACGAAGTAGCCTAGTGCAGCCACCCAGACTGTCGTGTTGAAAATCCAGCTTTTTGTGGATGGCGTACTCGCCGTAACTGACTGAGTCGCGGCGTGGGTTTGCTTGATTTGGGTTTCGGTGCCTGGAACCGTAGTGTTCATTGGGCGGAACCTATCTTGAGCAGGTCAGCTGGTCAAGGTGATCCGCGTGCAGCAGAAGCTGGTGAGCTTTTTGCTGCAGAACTCATGATTAATTGGGCGGAATGGCGTTACTGCTTTGCGTTAACTTCCATATGGGACTCAATCACATGTCAAAACCCAGTCTCGTTGTCATTGGCTCCGATCACGCTGGTTTTCAGCTCAAACAGGACCTGATCCCGGTCATTCGTTCGGCTGGAATCAAGGTTCTGGACGTGGGCACCAAGAGCACCCGACCCGTCGATTATCCCGATTACGCAGAGGCCGTATCGCTCGGTCTTATCGAGCAGATTGCGCGAGGCCATGCTGATGCAAAAGGCATTTTGATCTGTGGCAGCGGGGTTGGGGCGTCGATTGCCGCCAATAAAATCCCAGGGATTCGCGCCGGTCTTTGTCACGACACGTATTCGGCGCATCAAGGCGTTGAGCACGATGAAATGAATGTTTTGGTGCTTGGAGCGCGCGTCATTGGAACTGAACTGGCTCATGATCTTTGTTCAGTTTTCTTGAGCGCGGAATTTGATGGCATCGCTCGTCATGCCAGGCGCGTCAGAAAAATCACTGAGCTCGAATCCAAATATTTCTCACTCTCATTTAATACAAACATCTCGCGGAGGGCGTCATAAATGGCTGAATCAAAGGAAAACAATTTAAAGCTTCTTGCTAACGCAGGTCAGTCGGTTTGGCTGGACTCGCTGAGGCGCTCACTCATCAAGAATGGGGAACTCAAGCGCCTCATTGATGATGATGGCTTGCGAGGCATGACTTCCAATCCCACGATTTTTGAGAAAGCGATCGGAGGAAGTGCCGAATACGATGCCCAGGCGCAGGAGCTTTTGAATGAGCGCGACTGGGACATCAAGGAGCTCTACGAGGCTCTGGCGGTGCAAGATATTCAGGATGCTGCGGATTTGTTCCGGCCGGTCTATGACCGAACGAACGGAATTGATGGCTACGTCTCGCTTGAGGTTTCCCCTTATCTGGCTCTCGATGCGGAAGGGACGGTCAACGAAGCAAGAAAGCTTTGGCACGCCGTAAATCGCCACAATGTCATGATCAAGGTCCCTGCCACAAAAGAATGTGTGCCTGCGATCCGCGATCTCGTGGCTGAGGGAATCAATATCAACGTGACTCTCCTTTTTGCGCAAGAGCGGTACGAGGAAGTCGCCGATGCTTATCTTTCAGGGCTTGAGCTCTACTTGGAGGCTGCAGCCGAGGGGGCTCCTCCAAAAAATCGCGATCTCAGCAGGATTGCAAGCGTTGCAAGCTTCTTCGTGAGTCGCATCGATACACTGGCCGATACTCTGATTGAAGATCAGAGCCGCATTGTGACTACCGACAAAGAGCGCGAGCTCCTGAGAAGCATCAAAGGAAAGATTGCGATCGCCAACGCAAAACTTGCCTATGAGCGCTATCAGAAGATCTATAGCAGCGATCGCTGGCATCGCCTCGCTGCTCGCGGAGCAAGACCTCAGCGTCTTCTCTGGGCAAGCACGGGCGTGAAAAACCCAAATTACCGCGATACGCTTTACGTTGATGAGCTGATTGGCCCGGAAACCGTGACAACGCTTCCTCCTGCAACCTTCGCGGCATTTCGTGATCACGGTCAGGTCAAAACAACCCTGACTGAAAACATGGATCAGGCTCGCGAATGTCTGCGAATCCTGGAAGAGCGGAAAATCTCGCTTCATGAAATTACTGAAATGCTCACTACCCAGGCGATCGAGCTCTTCTCAGACCCGTTCGACAAGCTTTTGGGAACTCTGGAGAAGAAGCGACGAAACCTTCTTGGTCAGCGGATGAACTCCTTTGCTTATGAGCTTCCATCCGAGATGAATCTTCTGGTCGGGAAGCACATCAAGGATTGGGCAGACACCGGAAAAGTGAGAAAAGTCTGGAACAAGGATTCAAAAGTCTGGACCGGTAAAGATGAATCCAGCTGGCTTGGGTGGTTGAATGTCACGCGTAAAAGCCTGAGTCAGTGTGATGAGATCACTCGCTTTGCCGAGGAAGTGAGAAATGATGGCTTTGAGCATATCTTGCTTTTAGGGATGGGGGGCTCAAGTCTTGCGCCACTTCTTTTCTCGACGACCTTTCCAAAGGCACAGGGCTGGCCTGAGCTTTCCGTACTCGATAGCACGCACCCGGATCAGATCAAGGCGACGGAGGATGCACTCGATCTGACAAAGACCTTGGTGGTTGTATCCAGCAAGTCTGGAAGCACGATCGAGCCAAATATTTTATACGATTATTTCCACGCTCAGGTTGAAGCTAAAGTCGGACAAACCTCGGGCCGACACTTTGTAGCGATCACCGATCCAGGCTCAGCCCTTGAAAAACTCGCTAAAGAGCGAGGATTCAGAAAAGTGTTTCATGGAGAGACTGACATCGGAGGAAGATACTCAGCGCTTTCCGTGTTTGGGATCGTCCCGGCGGCGCTCTCCGGTCTGGATGTGAAAACGCTTCTGGAGCGCGCGGAGCTGATGGTGAATTCCTGCTCACGCTTTGCCCCTCCAAAAGAAAATCCTGGCGTTCATCTGGGCATCGCCTTGGGCGTTCTCGCAAAGCATGGACGCAACAAAATCACTTTTATTGCGCCACCCGAACTCACGTCGCTTGAACTCTGGCTTGAGCAATTGATCGCTGAGTCCACAGGCAAGCAAGGAAAGGGAATTATCCCGGTATCGCGCGAGCCGCTCGACTCGGTTGAGGGCTATGGTTCTGATCGTGTCTTTGTTTATCTGAAGAACGATGCTGTGCCAAATGATTCGCACAAGAGTTGGGATCAGGAGATCGAAGATCGGCTGGTTCGGCTTCAGGAATCAGGACAGCCTGTTTTTCGAGTAATGATTCGTGATCTTGCGAACATCGGGCAGGAGTTCTTTCGCTGGGAGATGGCAACTGCTGTCATTGGAGAAGTTCTGGACGAGAACCCGTTTGATCAACCCGATGTCGAGTCTGCAAAGGTGGAAACCCGCGCTCTGATGACGGAGTTTGAGAAAACCGGAAAGCTTCCAGCGAGCTCGGCGGTTTATCAAATGAACGAGCAGGAAGGTGAGCTTCCGAATCAGCTTCGCTCTCTGTTTGAAAACCTCCATGTCAGTGACTTCTTTGGAATCCTGGCTTACCTGCCGACGACTCCTGAAGCCGAGCAGGAGCTTGAGAAAGTCAGGCTTCTGGTTAGAAATCATATGCGAGTGGCCACAAGCCTTCAATTCGGCCCACGTTACCTGCACTCCACGGGTCAGGCTTTCAAAGGTGGACCTAATCAGGGTGTTTTCCTTGTGCTGACCAATCAAAGTCAGGAAAGACTTCCGATCCCAGGACGCAAATACGATTTTGAATCCGTCGTTCAGGCACAAGCGCTGGGCGATATCAAAGTCCTGCTTGAACGGGATCGCAGAGTAATTCACGTGGATCTGGGACGCGACTGGATGAAATCGATCCAGTCACTTCATTCCGTTGTTCGCCATGCGCTTCAGGGAGTGAAGCCACTCAATAACCAGGTCAATACAGAAGGCCTGAATCGCGAATTCAAAATGAATCAGGATCGAAAAGTCGAGGGAACGGCATGAATATAGGCATGATCGGACTAGGGAGAATGGGCGGAAACATGGTGCGAAGGCTTCTGAAAGGAGGCCATCGCTGCGTGGTGTACGATCGGGATGAGTCGCATGCGCAGGCCCTGGCCAAGGAGGGCGCCGTTCCGACGAAGAGTCTCGATGAGCTAGTTGCCTCCTTGTCAGACGGCAGCTCAAGTCCTCGTGCGGTCTGGATGATGCTTCCTGCAGGGGAAGTGACTGAACGAATGGTTCGGGAGCTTCTTCCAAGGCTTCAGGCTGCCGACATTATTATTGATGGCGGAAACTCTCATTTCAAGGACGACGTGAGACGCTCAAGAATGGCCCGTGAGAAATGGGTTGAATACATGGACGTGGGAACCAGCGGCGGCGTCTGGGGGCTTGAGCGAGGATACTGTCTGATGATCGGTGGCTCACAGCGTGCGTTCTCTCACCTGGAGCCTGTTTTTAAAACGCTTGCCCCTGAGGCGCGCGAAGATAAAGTCGCGGGATATCTTCATTGCGGCAATGTGGGTTCAGGGCATTTCGTCAAGATGATCCATAACGGAATTGAGTACGGCATGATGCAGGCTTTTGCCGAAGGCTTTGACATCATGAAGAACGCCGACTCCCAGGCATTGCCTGAGGATCATCGATTTGATCTCAATCTCGGGGCAATCGCTGAGGTCTGGCGCCAGGGAAGTGTTGTCTCCTCCTGGTTGCTCGATCTGATCGCGATTTCGCTCAAGGAGGATCCACAGCTCGCGTCCTACACAGGTTTTGTAGAAGACTCGGGCGAAGGTCGCTGGACGATTGAGGCTGCGATCGAGGAATCGGTTCCCGCTGATGTTCTGGCGGCCTCGCTTTTCACCCGTTTCAGATCCCGGCGCGACCACACCTTTGCGGAAAAAATGCTCTCCGCGATGAGAAAGCAGTTTGGCGGACATATCGAGAGGAAAGCTTCATGATTGCTGCGGCCGCACCACCTTGCGTCATGGTCATTTTCGGGGCATCCGGGGATTTGACACAGCGAAAGCTGATCCCGGCTCTCTATCATCTGGAGCGGGATGGTCTTTTGTCCGAATCTTTCGCGGTGATTGGAATGTCGCGAGAGCCATTGACTCATGAGGCTTTCAGAAATCGCCTGAGTGATCGTATTCAAGGATTCCTCGGCTCTGAAAAGCTCAATCCCGAAGTCTGGGCGCGCCTGGTGAAAAAGCTTTATTATCATCCAGGCTCTGGCCAGGATGCCGTAGCCTTTCAGGGGCTGAAGTCTCTTTTTGAGCAAGTGAGCGAAGATCATAAAACCGGTGGAAACGGCGTTTTTTATCTGGCAACTCCTCCCGCGCTCTTTGGTCCCATTGTTCAGCAGCTCGGACACTGCGGACTGGTTCAGGAGAAAGAAGGTGAGAGCTTTAGGCGGGTCGTGATTGAAAAACCTTTTGGTCATGATCTTGAGTCGGCCGAGGCTCTGAACGCATCCATTACGCAGGTCCTGAAAGAGTCGCAGATCTATCGGATCGATCATTATCTGGGCAAAGAGACGGTTCAGAACATCATGGTGTTTCGTTTTTCGAACGGGATCTTTGAGCCGATCTGGAATCGTGGATACATCGATTCTGTTCAAATTACGGTGGCTGAAACGCTGGGTGTTGAAGGTCGCGGCGCCTATTACGAGAGTTCGGGTGCCATGAGAGATATGGTGCCGAATCATCTCTTTCAGCTGCTTTCGATGATCGCGATGGAGCCGCCCAATTCCTTCAGCCCCGAAGACGTACGCGACGAGAAATACAAAGTCGTCAAAGCCATCAGTGCGATCACGCCTGAGCAGGTTCTTCGCGACACCGTCCGAGGTCAATATGGCGATGGGGTGATTCAAGGAAAGCGTGTTCCAGGATACCGAATGGAAAAGGGCGTAAGCCCAACGTCCGCTACCGATACGTTTGCTGCCATGAAGTTCACGATCGATAACTGGCGATGGGCGGGAGTTCCGTTCTATCTCAGGACCGGAAAACGCCTGGCTTCAAGAATCACGGAAGTCTGCATTCAGTTTCGGGATGTTCCGTTTCAGCTTTTCAGGGAAACCGGGGTTCCGCGACTCTCACCCAATCGACTGATCATCCAGATTCAGCCTGAGGAGAAGATTTCAATTCAGTTTGAAGCAAAAGTTCCAGGCCCGACGGTCGACATTCGCGAAGTTCATATGGACTTTGATTATCGAAATCATTTCGGTGAGATCCCGAGCACAGGATACGAGACGCTGATTTATGATTGCTTGAATGGGGATGCAACGCTCTTTCAACGAGGTGATCATGTGGAATGCGCCTGGGCTGTGATTCAGCCGATCCTCGACGTTTGGGCCGCACTCAGGCCAAGGGAATTTCCGAACTATGTAGCAGGCAGCTGGGGCCCGAGAGAGGCCGATCTGCTTTTGGCGCGTGATGGAAGGCAATGGCGCTTCAGTCGCGTGCAGCCTCAAGCGGTTCCTGCTTGGGGTGCTGAGTCAGAAAAAAAGATAGGCTAGGAGATCAGAGCAATGGCTGGATTGATTGCGACAAGGCTTCGAGAAGAAGAGAGTCCTGAGATGGATATCCGTGTTTTTCCAAGCGAGGCAGAGCTTGCGATCCAGAGCGCAGCCTTCTTCAAGGAAAAGGTGAAGCAGGCGATTGATGAGCGGGGCCGCTTCTCTGTGCTGTTGTCGGGAGGTCATTCGCCCATCGCGTTCTTCCGCCGATTGCCTGAGATCTCACTCCCCTGGGATAAGATGGATCTTTTCTGGGGAGATGAGCGAATGGTTCCAGCGGATTCTCCCGAAAGTAATTTTCTAAACTTCAAGAAAAATTGCCTGGATCAAGTTCAGGTGCCAGAGAAAAACATTCATCGGGTGAAAACCGAGCTCGGTGATCCCAAGCGGGTTGCCGCAGACTACGAGCAGGAAATGAAGAAGCTGTTTCCCGAGATGAAATGGCCTCGTTTTGACTTTGCTCTGCAGGGTCTCGGACCAGACGGGCATACGGCATCACTTTTTCCGGGCTCACAAACCGAGCATGATTCAACTGATTGGGTGATTGCCCCTTACGTGGAAAAGCTCGGAGCGTTCCGGATTTCAGTAAGTCTGGGAGTTCTCAACTCCGCTCGAACTGTTCTTTTCCTGGTCACGGGATCTGAGAAAGCGGAGATGACTCGTCAGGTGCTCAGAGAGCCCAGGGATCATCGGGGATTACTCCCTTCACAGCGCGTGCATCCAACCGATGGTCAGCTTCTCTGGTTTTTGGACTCTCAGGCAGCTTCACGGCTTTGAAATCTAGGCGATCGCCTGCTAGACTTTGAAACATGAAGCAAAGTCTGGGTTTTGGAAAACTTTTCAGTTTGGGCCTCGCTGCATTGTCTATGTTCGGCGCCTCGGACGCATGGTCTGCCGGTGGCACGATTTCCAGAAGATCGGTTCCCTCGGAGTCGGAGAGTTTCACAAACCCGATTTTTGCCTATACGCATCTCCTTCCAAGTCCATTGACTTTGCCAGCAGGGCGTCTTGCTCTGGGAACAGATGTCGCTTTTGGAGTTTTTGACTCTTTCCAGGTAGGCACGGGTTTACTCAAGGATCTTTATCAGACCTACAATGCCAATTTAAAAATCAACCTGGTCAATCTTCCAGCTTTCTCGCTGGCTGCCTACGGATCAGTGGAGTCTTATAATTATCATAACTACGATGCCTCAAACCCGGATCTCAGAGTCTTGTCCTGGCGTCCGGGGCTTGTAGGGGGCTATGAAGTCTTGCCGGATGTTGCAGGCTTCATCGGGGCTAATCTTAATATTTCGCGTCAGACACTTGTGACGAGCGGGGCGAGTACCTCGGGCTATGTTCGCGGTGCCGAAGCCGAGTATGATCTTGCCTGGGCTTATCTTCGTGGAAGACGCGGCATCTATAATGTCTTGTCCGGTGGAGCAAGCTATGACTTCACTTACAAAGTCTATGGATTTGGCATCAGTCATTATTGGCGCGGATTTCGAATCGGCGCGCATTACTATCCGAACGCCGATAAGTACAAGCTGCAGCCGATCTTAGCAGGCGGCGCTTCCATAGATCTTTAGAGCGATTGCTGGCTACCTCAGGCTGCTGTAGGCATCAATCAAGCCTTTTCCCTGAAGCTCAGGGCGAAGACCCAGATCAATTCCCTCTAAATGCTCTTTTACGTCGGGGATGCCTCGGGAAACCAGAAGGGCTGCAACGCCTGCAACATGCGGAGAAGCCTGACTTGTTCCTTGTGCGTAGGCATATTGACTGCCTGGAAAGGTGGAAAGGATGTCTTCACCCGGAGCGATGAACGAGATTCCTTCGCCACGGTTGCTGAAGTAAGAGAATTTCAGATCCCTGGACAAAGAGCTTACGGCGATGACTCCTGAAACGTTGGCTGGAAAGTCGACGGGCCTTTTCTCGTTTCCTGCCGCGGCAACGACGACGATTCCTGCATCAAGCGCATCGCGAATTGCGGATTTGATGGTCACGGACTCATCCGATGATCCCAGACTCAGGTTAATGACATTTGCATGATGAGCGATGCATGAGCGAATTCCCTCGGAAACGGTGGAGAAGTTTCCGGAGCCACGCGCATTGAGCGCTTTGACCACGAAAAGCTTTGCCTCAGGAGCAACCCCTACGACGCCGTAGGAATTATCGCGTGCTGCGATCGTTCCAGCAACGTGGGTTCCATGTCCCTGGTCATCTTCCCAGTTGGGCCAGTCCTGGCCAGAGCCAGAATGCTGAGTTAAAAGGGTACTCTCGCCGCCAATCACGCTGCCCTCAAGATCCGGATGGTCTTTTTGAATCCCTGTATCAATGATGCAAACAGTTGCGCCTTTGCCGCGCGAAATGGAAAAAGCCTCAGGCGCATGGATGGCTCGTATCCCCCACGGCGCTCTCTGCTGATAGCGAAGAGTCGTATCATCCGTGACGATCGCGGGAGTTGCTGCGTCTATCAACATGACGTCGCGATCTTCTTCAAAAACCTCTTTTGGCTCGGGCGCAGTGCCTAAGAAAGTCGAGCTCATGGTTCTCATTGCGGCGCGGAAGGCGAGGTGGGTCTGGAGTTCCAAAGCCTGAGCCTGTTGAAGCTCAACGACCCATCCCTTCTGATAGCGCAGGGGCTTGATGATGATTCCACCCACTTGATCCAGCATCTCTTTGAGCGAGCTTTCGTCCACGCCTGAGAGAATATAGTGATTATTTGATTCATTGGATGCAGTAGCCTGGATGAGAGGCGTGACAAGAAAAGCCAGACTGATGAGCGATCCGACCCAACCCATTAAATGAAAGCGGCGCATTTTCATTTCCCCCAAAAGGCTCGGGTCGGGGATTGCAAAAATTCAGCCGCTTGATTTCACTTTTGGCGGTGCACTAGCGTTGGCGATGCCTGATCCGTGGGGTAAAGGACGACTTCCTGAATATTGACATGGCGCGGGCGCTTGACGCACCAAAAGATCGTTTCTGCGATGTCGCGTGCCGTAAGAGGCGTCATCCCTTGGTAGACGGATTTCGCCTTCTCTTGATCACCCAGGCGAACCACGCTGAATTCAGTTTCAACCATTCCGGGGCTGATCTCTGTTACGCGCACTCCTGTGCCCAAGAGATCCATGCGCATGCATTCGGTAAGAGCATGTACGGCTGCTTTGGTTGCGCAATAGACGTTTCCTTTTGGATAATTATAATGACCCGCAACAGATCCCAGATTGATGATATGACCATCGCCCTTTTTGATGAAGTAAGGCAGAACTTCGCGCGACATCGCAAGCACGCCTTTTACATTGGTATCAATCATGGCATCCCAGTCACTGGAGTCGACTTCTTGAATCGGGTGAAGCCCTTTGGCCAGGCCTGCATTATTGATCAGTACCTGGGTTTCTTCCAAAAGTTTGGCGGAAGCCTGGGCGAAAGAGCGAACCTCATCGGAGCGACTGATGTCGAGCGCGTAAGTGTGGACGCGGACTTTATGCGCCTGCTTGAGCTCATCTGAAAGCTTCTCCAGGCGATCTCGTCTCCGACCTACAAGAAAAAGGTCCTGACCGTTTTCAGCGAAAATCCGAGCCGTTGCCTCACCAATTCCTGCCGTTGCGCCTGTGATCAAGATCATGGGTTTAAACTATCAATCTTAAGGCCAATCTCAAGGCATATTTGTGACTGCTTTTGCAAAAGCCAAAGGACTTCTCTTCTGTTAAACTGAAGCAAAGTGCCAATCAAAAACCTGCTCACTCAATTTGCCAACGTTATTGCCAAAGTCATCGCCAAATTCCTTGGCCAGCAGCCTGCATTATCTGAAAAGCAGGACCAGGCTCCAGGAGCGATCTTTCATAAAAAAGAAGAAGCTTTGCGTCGAAGGCACGCTCGGGTGAAACTAGTCCCTTTGCATGCGGCAAGCTTTGAGCTTGTAGACAATGCAAAAACAATTGGCCTGTCCAATCTCTCCATCAGTGGAATGGGATTGTTCTCCGAAGATCTGCCGACGGTGCTTAAAAATGATGATCTGATTGAGGGTTATCTGAACTGTGGAACCCAGAAGGCGAAAATCAACGCCCGGATTGTTCATATCGGAAAGCAGATCACCGGCTGCCAATTCGTGGGACATGACGCTGAGGTGAACAAGCTGGTTCAAAGCTATTTCAGCCTTGAGCTCAGCGCGCTGACGATGATCTCGGTCAAGCCCGAGCTTTTGCAGGAGGACCCGGATGGAACTCCTCATTGGATTCATGGGAAGAACAATTGCGAGCTCTTTTTCGTCTCTCAAGGCGATCGTGTCATTCGTTTCAATCTGACCTTTTTCGGAAATTACATTGAGGGCGCACAAGGTGCCAAGGCAAAGTACGGTCAGATCATGGAAGAGGACGACGGCTTGGGAAAGCCCAGGCATAAGGCATCAGCGCTGATCCGCTGGGATGCTCAACTTGCCGCTCAACTTGAGCCTTATGCGCTTCGCTTCTTGTCCAGTGTTCCGCACCTGGAGGACGCGCATCGCAAGGCAATATCGGCGTTGATTCAGAGGGTAGAATGAGTTTTCGTTACGAGCTTAAAAGGCAGCATGAGAAGATTGGCCCGATGGAGCTCGAGATTGAGTGTCTAAAGGATCTTAATCAGACGATTGATGATCTTTTTGCTGAGCTTGAGCGAACCGGCAATGCCTCGCTTCTTGAAGAGCTTTGCCCTTACTTTGGAACGGTCTGGCCATCGGCTCGAGCCCTGGCTGAGACTTTAGTGGAAAGAAAAGAAAGCTTTGCAGGCAAGCGGATCCTGGAAGTGGGGTGCGGGCTTGCCATTCCTTCGTTGGTGGCGGCAAAGCTTGGGGCCGAAGTCGTTGCGACAGATTTTCATCCGGAAGTCCCAAGATTTCTGGAAAGCAATTTAGCGATCAACCAGGTCAGTTCCGTTCGCTATGAGCGGATTGATTGGTCAAAGGGGTTTCCAGATCTTGGAAAGTTCGACTGGGTCATCGGAAGCGATATCCTTTATGAACGCCAGCATGCACTGCTTTTGGCGCGCGTTGTCAGTCAATATATGGGGCAAGGGAATAAAGAAGGGGGGAGGGCTTTGATCACCGACCCGGCCCGGCCGTATCTTCAGGCCTTCCTGGACGAAATGACACACCTGGGAGCCAAGTATGTCACCTCCGTTCGGACCGCCGAAGATCGCCCTGTTTCCAAAGACATATTCGTGGTCGAATTGCATCGGCCGTAAAAACCCTTTTAAATCAAACGTGTGTATAGGGTGCGTCGAGGGGTCTTAGAATTGATCAGCGCCAGAATTTTGTAAGTCTCATGTAAGTTTTTGGGGGGCTTTTGCCGAAAAGCTTCTTTGTGGATACCTTGAAAAACACTTCCAGCTACTTTTCGGTTTCACCTGATCTCGTCGTGGTCAACGAGTCACTTCCATACGATCTTTACATCAACTCGTCAGCGATCGAGAACCGGGAAAAATACGTTCGCATCTTCCGTAAGGATGGCGTGCTTTCGCGCGATGATGTTCAGTCTTTCATGAACAAGTACCATCGCATCTATGTCGCCGAAACCGAGAGATCGAGCTTTCTCAAGAGCCTGATCAAATCCCCGGAGGCGACTCCTGTCCAGAAAACGACCGTTCTCAAGGACAGCGCGATTCACCATCTGCAAAAGCTTTTTGACCATGAAGTGACGACCGAGGTCCTGGCTCAAGGGATCGTCGATTGCCGCGAAGTCGTTGAAGGCATGATCGATGTCGTGGGTGATTACCGCGTGGATCAGCTTCAGGATCTGATCGCAAATCTGAGCTTTCATGATTTCTATACCTACGATCACTCCATCAATGTCGCGATGTATTGCATCCTGATTTACAAAGCGCTGGAGCCGGGGGCTCGCCGTGCTGACATTGTTCAGGCCGGCCTTGCAGGACTTTTGCACGACCTTGGAAAGATCAAGATCTCAACAGAGATCCTGAATTCCGCAGAAAAACTGACCGATGAGCAGTTCCAGGAGATCAAAAAGCATCCTCAATATGGCTTTGATCTTTTGGGCGAGGTTCGTCCGACACTTCCAGAGAATATTCGTGCGGAGCTCGTGGGCCGTGTGATCGTTGAGCATCATGAGAACTATGACGGCACGGGATATCCAAACCGCATCGGTGGCAAGCAGATCCACGTTCTTTCCCGGATCACTACGATTGCCGATTTCTTTGATGCGATCACGACAAAGCGCTCCTACCATGAGCCACTGTCCTTGGAAGATGCAATCGCGCTCATGTCCAATTCGCAGGGAAAAAAGATTGACCCCGATCTCTTTCAGTTTTTCGTCAAACACACCCAGCAGATGGAGCTCAGAAAACATCTGAACCGTGAGCTTGCCGCGGAGTTTGATCCTTGTCAGCCTTGCCGTGAGCTTCCGCTGGCACCTGTCGCGCAAAAGCCAGTGGTGCCAAGCGTCGACACAAAGGGAGCTGTTCAGGTAAAGGAAAGTAAAAAAGTGACCGGCAATGGCAAGATCATGGTGATCGACACGACAAAGCCTAGAAAAGTCGTATCGACCAAAGGCGGACTGATTAAGAAGACCGGCTGAAAATAAAACAGGCCTTTTCGGGATCACCGAAAAGGCCTGTTCTGTTTTAAAAATCAGAAAAATTACTTCGAGAGCTTGATCGAC
This sequence comes from Bdellovibrionia bacterium, assembly GCA_045805065.1. Lineage (GTDB taxonomy): Bacteria > Bdellovibrionota > UBA1018 > UBA1018 > UBA1018 > CAZCBS01. Next base: position 14,961 of record JBJMMA010000083.1, read on the forward strand.
TTGATGGTCACGGTCTCAACCGGAACGTTCTCGTGCGGGAAGTGAGAAGTCGTTGCGACCTTTTCAATCTTGCGCACGACATCCATGCCGGAGGTCACTTTTCCAAAGACAGCATAGCCAGGTTCTGCATCGGACTTATAGTCCAGGAAAGCATTGTCTTTGACGTTGATGAAGAACTGATCCGTTGCGCTGTTTGGATCGTTGGTACGAGCCATGGCAATCGTTCCATCCTTGTTCTTCAGGCCATTGCTTGCTTCATTCTTGATGGGAGCATGCGTACTGCCCTTTTCGGTCATGTCGGCCTTCATTCCGCCGCCTTGGATCATGAACGCTGGGATGACGCGATGAAAGATCGTGCCGTCATAATGCTTTTCTTTGACGTAGGTGAGGAAGTTCTTCACCGAGATGGGAGCTTTTGCTTCATCAAGCTCCACTTTGATGTCGCCCATGGACGTGGCGATCGTCACGACGGGGTTCTTTTCTTTAGCGGCGAAAGCTTGCATGCCGGACAGAGACAGGCAAAGCGCGAATACTGCGGTAAAAACGGAAAACTTTTTCATTTTGAGATTCTCCTTATGTTTTACGACTCACAAATAATGTGACTCAAAAGTCCGTCACGAAGCTTGGGCTCAAACCAGGTTGATTTCGGTGGCATGATCTCTCCTGCGTCCGAGATTTCCATCAAATCGTCAACCGTGGTGGGATGCAACGAGAAAGCTGCTTGCGCGCGCCCGGAGTCCACCAGCTCTACGAGCTCACGCGTGCCTCGGATGCCTCCGACAAAGTCGATTCGTTTGTCAGTTCGGGGATCCTTGATTCCAAAAAGAGGATCTAAAACCTGATTCTGAAGCACGCTGACGTCCAGGCGCGCCGCTGGAGAAGTGTCCATGCCAGGCTTGTTCTTAGGCGCAAGTCCGTACCAATGGCCTCCCATGTACATTGAGAACTGGCCTCTCTTAGGTTCAGAGGCTGCGCCCTTTGCGATCGTAAAGGACTTCTCCAGAGTCGAAAGAATCGACTCATGGGAATGCCCGTTCAGATCCTTGATGACACGGTAATAGGGAAGAATCCTGAGTTGTTCCGCCGGAAAAGCCACAGCTAGAAAGAAATTATAATCTTCTTGGCCCGTGTGCTTTGGATTTTCTTTTTTAAGCTCTGCGCGTGCGCGACTTGCCGATGCTGCGCGATGATGACCGTCCGCAATGTAGAGCATTGGAACTTTGTGGAAGAGCTCCACTAGGAGAGCAGGATTCTGAACCTTCCAAAGTTTGTGGACGATTCCATCTGGCGCAGTGAAGTGGAAGAGGGGAGTCGCTTCCGTTTCGCGCGCCACTTGCGCGTTCAGATCCGATAAACCTTTATGGGTCAGAAAGACCGGGCCAGTCTGTGCGCCTAACGTCAAAACGTGGCGAGTGCGATCATCTTCCTTGTCCTGGCGGGTTTTCTCATGTTTTTTGATCGTGCCGTGATCATACTCATCGATGGAGTACGCGGCTGCGATTCCTGTTTGTTCCCGATCTCCCATTTTAAGGCGATAGATGTAGAGGGAAGGTTCGGTTTCACGAACCAGAGGCAGCTCTTGTGTCAGTTTTCGGAAATTCTCGCGGGCTTTCTCATAGACCTCTTTTGCGTAAGGGTCGGTGCCGGCGGGAAGATCGATCTCCGGGCGCGAGACATGAAGAAAGCTGAAAGGATTTCCTTGAGCCAGTGATGCGGCTTCTGTCTGATTGACGACATCGTAGGGGACAGAGGCTACTTTCGCGACATGCTCTGGCTGAGAACGAAGGGCTCGAAATGGACGAATCAGGGACATGCTTTTCTTGTCGCACATCCCAGGCTTGCCTGTCTATTGATTCGGGTAAGCCCAAGAAGGTTGAGCCACTGCGAAAGGTTGATCCGGCGGTACGACTGGCGCTGCTTTTTGAGGAGGAGCTGGGGGTACGGGCATAGGGGGCGGAACGGGTCGCTCAAAAACGAAGTAAGGCGCATTGATAAAAGGATAGGTCGAAAAATACGGAATGACGTTTCCCGGATACCAAGGGTTGTAAACAATCGGTCCATTCGCCACAGGGGGGGCAGGAGGCGGGCCTTGAGAAGGGACGGAAGGACGGCTCGGCTGTTGGGTTTGGCAGGTTGTCTGTGATTGAGAGCATGGACATGAACATGAAGGCGGGCAGCCGCATTGCTCTGCAGCAGAGCTTTGAGCAATGCTCACGCTGGCAAGCATCAAGAATGTCGCGATTAAGCTCAATCGGGGCCCGGGGTGTATCACGGGCTAAAACAGCTGCAAATCTGAGACATTACGCTCATATTATTCCGTTTGTTTTTACAGCTTTCTAATTAATAGTTAAGAAGATTTCATGAAGAATTGTAACTAATTGTAATTGCTGTTGAAAATACCGAGCCCACCCGCTCCTCATTTCCTTAAATATCGCCGATAATAGAGAAGAAGATCCTAATAATCGTCGGAGATTTTCGTCTTAGCTAGCAGCACGTTTGTAAAAGGACAAAGGCGAAGTTTATGTTTTTAAACTGGTATAGCAACGCAAAGCAGCTTGTTTCTTATGCTTTGATCGGGAGCCTGGTGTTTGCACCTCTCGGCTACTCCTCCCGAGCTTTTGCTTTTGCCGAAAACGCTCAGACCTTTACTTATCAAGGGCAGCTTTTAAACAACGCCGGAACACCGCTCAGCGACTCCAGCGTTACGATCGTTCTCTCCATCTATAATCCATCCAAGAACTGTCTTCTCTATGAGGAGACTCAAACGGTCGACACGACAACAACGGATGGAATGTTCTCCGTGCAAGTTGGACAAGCGACAACCTCTGGTGGCAAGCGCACCGCCAACGATCCAGGTCTTCGGATGGCCACGATCTTCAGAAACGATGGCACGCAGATTCGTGCTGCAGGTACGAACTGTACATCGGGATACACGGCATCCGCAGGCGATGGTCGTGTGATGCAGGTTCAGGTGACTCCATCCTCTACGGGTGTTCCTGTCACTCTTTCTCCAGATGAAAAGATTGATGCTGTCCCTCAGGCTTGGTCCGCTGAGACTTTTCAAGGCATCCCGCTTGGAAACTTCATTCAGCTCTCAGGTTCTGATGCTGTCATTCCTTCAGGCAATGGACTCAAAGTGAATGGCTCACAAGTGATCGACTCCAGTGGTAACTGGGTAGGTCCAAGCACTGGACTTGTTGGAGCAACCGGTACCGCGGGTGCGACAGGCGCCACGGGACCAACCGGTGCTGCTGGTGCAACGGGTGCAACAGGCACTGCAGGTCCAACAGGTGCGACTGGCGCTACTGGCGCTGTAGGACCTACCGGTGCAACGGGTGCTACTGGTGTCGCAGGTGCGACAGGCGCTACAGGCGTCGCAGGTGCGACAGGCGCTACAGGCGTCGCAGGTCCAACCGGCGCAACAGGTGCGACTGGCGTAACAGGTGCAACTGGCGTAACAGGTGCGACTGGCGTAACAGGTGCGACTGGCGCTACGGGTGCTGATGGCGCAAGCCCATGGACATTGAATGGATCTGACACGTACTACACCGCAGGAAAAGTGGGCGTGGGCTCGACAGGCCCTTCTGCAAAGCTCGATATCGTGGGCCAGATGAGAACGACCGCTTCGGGCGGTGCAGCCAAGGTCAATGCATCAGCATCCGTTGACTGGAACAACGGCAACGCTCAATCCATGTCCGTGGATTGCGCGACAACGACCTTCACCAATATGCTCGATGGCGGAACGTATCTTCTTGCCGTCACCGAAACAGGAACGAGTACCTGCACGTTCTCACAATCGGGTCTCACGTTTTATTTTAGTCCGGCAAATAGTGCCAGAACCAGCGGTCAAAGAACCGTTTACTCCTTTCAGCGAATTGGAAACGACGTTTATGTGTCGTGGATCGCTGGCTTTCAATAAGCAGTGACCAGTAAATAACGAGTAGATCAAATGCGTGGAACGTCGGTGGCAGCAAAAATCACTCTCTTAATGGCGGCACTGTTGCCTATCTGCGCACGGAGCACGACGATCCCTTTTGGGTTCTTTGCGACAAAATCAAATAAGCTGATCTACACGACCACTGCTCAATCCATTTACGCGGGAAACTGCTCAGGAATCACGACCGTCAAATCAGTCAATGCATCTGGTGCGACCAAAAACGTCGCCTCCAATCTGACAGTCAATCTGGCAACGGTGAGTGGTGTGACTTATTACTCGGATTCAAGCTGTTCCACTACAATCACGAGCGTGACGATTGCCTCAGGCACAAGTAGCGCAAGTTTTTATTTTATCAGCGCATCCACTGGCACTCAGGCCATTACTGTAACGGCCACCGGGTATCTGGCCGGCAAGCAAAACGAAACGATTGCCACCAACCCCTTTGTCTGGACCGGAGGCGGAGGAAACGCGCTTTGGAGCACGGCAGCTAACTGGTCAGGAGGAAGTGCTCCGGGGGCAAGCAACGTTGCTCTCTTTGATGGCACATGCTCGAGCAATTGCTCTCCTACGATTTCGGCAAATATCTCGATTGGTGGAATTCGAATTGCCTCAGGATACTCCGGAACGATTACTCAAAACTCGGGCGTGACCATCACGACGAGCGGAGCAGGTTACTATCAAGCTTCCGGAACGTTTACTGGCGGAAATAGTTCGATCACCATAGGTGGGCCTTATGCACTGGTGGGGGGAACGTTTACGAGCACCAGCGCCAATCTGAGAATTACTGGGGCAGCATTGAAGGTTGCAAATTCACCGACCTTTAATCACGTCAACGGCAAAGTCGAACTCGCAACCATTTCAGGTATGGTTTTGTCAGGCCTATCCGGCATCTCTTTCTACGATGTCGACCTTTTAGGAAACGCAAGCTCTGCAATCATGACTTTGAATAGCACCCTGAACGTCCTTGGGTCACTGAGATTTATTGATTATGGATACTCAAGTACACTTGCTGGGACCGCTACCATTAATGTTTCTGGAAATCTTGAGACTCAAGGCTCTGGCTGGAAAGCGAACGCGACCGTTCTGACTAAAATGATAGGTACAGGGACGATTACTGGTCCAAGTACTGGTACAGCCAGTTTTGGCGCGCTTGAGATTGCCACTTCTGGGACTGTGACGTTCGCATCAACCGGCACTATCAGCTTTTTAGGTGATTTTACTTATACATCTGGAACCGTCGTTACGACTGGCTCTACCGTCAAATTTATTGGAGGGGCTCAAAGCATCAGTCCCGGTGCGATGTCTTTTAACCACGTCAATCTCTCATGCACAGGAAGTGGCTACACTACTCGTACACTCAATGGCACTCTGAAAGTCTTGGGTGATCTGACCCTGTATTGCAATTCATATTCATTAATTAGCAACTCTGGAACGATTGAGGTTTCAGGTAATCTTAATATTCAAAGCGCTCAGGTTCGAGGCGGCACTACCTTGATCAAAATGGTGGGAACGGGAACCATTACTGGCTCAGGAAGCGGCTCTTATACGGGACCGCTTGAAATTGCTACCAGTGGCACAATCACTTTTGCCAATACGGGCTCTGTCGATATTGGCGGCAATTTCACCTATACTTCTGGAACGGTTGTGGCGACGGGTTCAACCGTGCAATTTATTGGAAGCACAGGACTCGCGATCAACCCAGGAAATATTCACTTCAATCACGTCGCAATCGTGCAGGACTCGACGACACCAAACACTCTTACAGGCACTTTGTATGTAGGCGGGAACCTGACTCTTACGGCAACAAGCTATTGGCCATCAGTGAATGGCGGGACGATCGACGTCAAAGGAAATCTTGCGGCTTCAGGTAATTTTACGGGTGGTACGACATCGATCGTCCTGTCGGGCTCGGGCGTGCAAACACTGTCCATGTCTGGCTCGGCCAAGCTTCCGGGCACCTGGCTTCAGGTCTTCAATTCATCCTCGGTGCTGACGCTCGGAAGCAATGTGGATCTTGGAACATCTCCAGGAATCGATGTGTTCAATGGTAGCGTGAATATGGCGGGCTACAACCTGACAACGAAGACTTTGAACCTCGAGCTCAACGTTCTCACGAAAAATGGCGGCGTTCTGACCGTGAATGGCACGGTCGCGGGCACAGGCACTCTGTATGGTGGCACGGTAAATCCATAGACAAGTTTCCTAAAGCCATTGATACTGATTAAGAATGTCCAGACTGGCTACCAGGCTTCTCGCATCTTTAGGGCTTCTATTTTTAGCGCAATCGGGCTACGCCGAAACCGCAAGCCTCGCGCTGCTTTTAGGTCCTGCGATCCGAAGCGTCGATGGAACCGCCATGGGATTTGAGCTCAAGGGCGGTTACCGCGTTTTGCCAACATTGGTGACAAGTCTGTATTATTGGCGCGTAAGCTCTGGCGCCGACATCAGTGGATCAGGAACAAGTTTATCAACGAGTGATTCGATGTCCTCTTTTGGAGCTGAAGCCCTCTATGCCTTTCCCGGGAGTAACTGGTCAGCAGGCGCAAAGCTGGGGATGAGCAAAAACTCCAAGGACGGGTCAGCAAGTTCCGAAACTAGCACGGTGAGCTTGAGCGACTCTCACAGCTCTCTGACCGTTTCTCCAACGGTAGTTTATGAAATCCCGGTCAGCTTCATGGTCGTGGGAGCCGAAGCCTCTTACTTCTATTCCTTGAGCAGCTCCGTGCCCAAAGCGCTCTCGCTTATGGTCGAGGGGAAGCTCCGTTTCTGAAGCTTTTCGGATCCGCCCATTTATAGCCCAGGGCTGTGATCCCATCGACCAGATTCTTGAAATCATCCATGGCGTGAAGCTCTGCAAAATCCGAATCGACCCAGAACGGATGGAAAAAGAACGATCCAAAACCATCACGGACAACGAGGGCGTATTCCGCGTTCGTCAGAAGATCTTTCCACGTGTAATTGAAATTGGACGAAGGATCGGTCTCATGAATGTCGTATTCAATATTGCCTAGGTTTTCCGGAATGATGTATTGGCCGTAAGGATCCCGGTGGATGATGTAAGGGAAGAACATTCCTGCCGCGTAGTCTTTCTCAGGCTTATTGGCGGTCAGGTTGGGAGTGTTCGAGGTGTAGTAAACCATGCGCTGATAAGTCGTGTTGAAGCGTTTGGACATAGCTGCATAGGTTTTCGGAGTGCCCTGATAGTGAGGTGTTTCCCATGCCCAGGGTCTGAACCTTGCGACTGCAAACTCCTTGATTCCCTGATTCAGGCGTTGCATGGCCCAATTTTCACTGTCTTCTTTGATGGGCGTATTCTGAGCGGCATTCCAGAACTCGTAATCATCCGCGCTGACGCCTGTATGCGGATTCTTGATGTTGCTATACTGGTGCGTGTATCCATGCATGACAAGGTTTCCGCCATGCTGATAAGCGTAGAGAAGTGATCTCTGAAGCTCAGTCGCTTGATAGAACGGAATCGACTCGGGCGTTCCGTTCGAATTAGCCCCAAGCGGGTCCTTGTAATGAGGTATGGTTGCCACAGAGAATGGAATGTGACGAGCGTAAAGGAAATCAGAAATCGTTTTGATGCTCTCGAAGTCGACCTTTGCGTTGACGTCTTCCAGTCTTACAAGTGCTCGATGGCTCTCTGCATGCTGAATTCCCAGAATGTCATGAAGGATGTCGCATAGAACGAGGTAACGGTCCCTCGGGCCGATGTAGCTGAACGGAAGATCAGCAAAGTACCAGAAGTTTCCAGTGGCGCCTGCTTGCACGATATAAGGAGTGGTTGCGCCGGTGTGGCTGTCCTGGATCATGACCTTTGCTCGAGCCTTGGTTGGATCGCTCAGTGTTATGATGCCAACGTCAGGATCGGCCTGAACTTCGTTCTCCTCCGCGTCGAATTGGTAATACTTTTTCAAAGCCTTTCCCTTGTAAAGAACCGTGTCGTAAAAGCCAGGGTTTGGCTTATCGCGAGTGGGTTCCGCGTCAAGGCCATGAAGCTCTTGAAACTTGATTCCGCTCTTTGCTTCGAACTGAAGCTCCTGCGGGGAGCTCAGTTGCCAAAGATTGTATTTGAACCAGACAACGCGTTGCTTGGTGTGGGATACGTCGCGCAGGAAATCATCTGAAAGCGGATGATTGTAATAGGAGCCCAGGTAAAAAGTGCTGGCGTAGGCTTCTGTCTGGCCTGATTTGTATTGAGCGACGGGCTCGATCTTGGCCTGGATATCAAAATGCCCTAAAAGCGCCTGGAGCATGGTGGCATAGGCAAGCCCAAGCTTGGGCTCATCGGCCGGAGCGTCATAAAGAATCAGTGCGCCTTGAGGAGTCAGGGTTTCTCCGTGAATTCCCAGCGCAAACACGGACGCGCCGGCAAGACTGAGGATCAGGGATCTCTTCAGAAGTCGGGTGATCAGGTTCGACACGCGCCTCTACCTTTCTTGACTTGGATTTTGAATGTGACTGTGGCGCCTGAGACGCAGCTTCATGTGTGATGGGTCTTTGCACGAATGCTTTGCAGCTCGTGAATGGTCTCCCGGCTCAATACGCGTTTTGACGTGTGGCTTTTCCGGAACGCGTGCCTGTGAATAGAGGGTGAATGGATCAAAGGCCTGGATTCCTGTTGGAAAAAATCCCAACACGAGAGCAAGCGCATGAATTTTAGAGAGTGAACCGCCCATCTGAATAAGCCGCTTCAAAAGCTGTTCCAAAGTTCTCTTTAAGTTCTCAAGTTGTTTCGCCGAAACATTGGCTGTGACCAGGATGCTCTCGCGACTTCTCAGCCGATTCCTCAAGCCGACTCAAAGCACTCACGCGATGCGCTCAGTGGAGCAGGAGAGCTTGAGACTTGCGATTCAGGGACTTGGCTCTGAAACGGAAGTCTCCATTGCCAAGCATGACATCACTGAGCTCAATCCGGCAGATGAGCTTGCCTGCATGCGGCAGGAGATCTCAAAGGTCGTGCTCTTCCGTCAGTGCGAAGCAACACGCGGGGTAATTGACGAGGAAATGATTCATCAGATCTGTCAATATGATGACGGATCGCATGGCGATACGCTTGCGGAGCTCATTGGTTTGTATCTGGAGCTTGCACCCAAACGAATTGAGAGTTTGAAGCGAGCCCTGGGTGAAAGAAATTGGCACGTTGTTTCGAAAGAAGCCCACTCCTTGAAATCAAGCAGTGCGAATCTGGGCTTGAAGAAAGTAATCGTCGTATGTCGAAGGCTTGAAGCCATCGAGAATCATCCTGATTACTCGATGGCCAGCACTCTTCTCTCTGAGATCGAAAAAGAATATCAAGCTGCGGCTCAGTCCTTGATGGAGCTTCTAAAACGGCGCGTCCCTGCGCGTAAAGCCGCGGCTTAATTTACTGACTGTCCATTGGCTGTTGCTTGGCTGCCGCCATCAGCATCTGGCCTGCAATCTCCTGATCCAAGCCATCGCTGTCGTCGAGGCCGAGCTTTGAGCGCCAATTGCTTGGAGCTTCAGGGTGCGGACCCGAAAGAATCACTAAACCATTTCCAGCCCAGGTCTGAGCGATTGCTGGTTGATGATTGTCGGAGTAACGGGCAATCACGCCACCTTGCCATTCAGGAAGAGACGGGCCACCCCACCATACGAGCTGGCGGTCTCCGCCTTGGAGCATGGACACGCCAACCATGGCGTCATCCGTTCCCTCGTCTTCAAGATGGTAGTATGGAAGCGTTTCCGCTTTGACGAGCGAAAAGCCCCAGCTCGTGTCAGGAGATACGGCGATGAAAGCTCCTGCACAGATTCCGACGAAGCTCACGCCGCGCTCTTGAACGGCGCGACGGATGTTGTCGCGGGTCTGTTGCGTAAGGCTATCGCTCATCATTCCGGCGTAGCCTCCTGGCCATGCGATCGTGCCAAATTTCGAAAGGTCATCCAGGCTCATCTGATTGAGCTCTGCAGAACTGACGGATCGATGAGTCAATCCTTTGGACTCAGCGATCGAAGCCAAAGCTTCAGGATCGTCGTAGGCTGCGGCATCGCCTGCATAAATCAAAACGTCTGTGGTGGAGCTGGAGCGCGCCGTTTGTGGGCGCGTTGCTTCCAGCGGGCTTGCTGCGAAGGCAGCGGAAAGCATTGGGCCGCTCGATAGGGCTGCCGCGATGGAAAGAAATGAAATAGTTTTGAAAGTGTTCCTCACTCGTTTGGTTCCTCCGTGAAACTTTTTCTCGTGAATGATTTGTTGTGGTGCTCGGAACCTAACGATGAAGAGTGCAGATATCAAGATCAGGCGATGTGAAAATGCACGAGCGACAAGAGAAAACCGTTGTCGCTCACTTTAAATAGCGGCTGTAGAAGGAGGAATTGGGGGCGGGCGCTGCTCGCTAAGCGGCTTTAAAGAATAACCATCACGTCATCGATCTTGGCGACCTGCTCAAGAGTGGCGATAATGTGGTCAGCGTTTCTTGCGGAGAAGACATAGGTCATCGCAAGGTGATTGCCTTTGGCGCTCTCGCGGCGAGTCAGCATCCGGAGGATCGGATGAGCGCTCTCAAAGTCGGCCAAGCCCTTTTGGAAACGGTCGGTGTTGCGACCAATGAACTTCAGGGTGAAGTCAAAAGGGAAGGTTTCCTGTTGCTCGAGAAGGGTTTTAAGGCGACTGAACTGTTCAGAGTGATTCATAGAAATCTCATCTAACTCTATCAGATTTAAGGGTTTTCGGAAAGAGGAAGCACCGCTTCAAAATATTTGCAAAAGTATCGCGAGGATAGTACCCCTGACGCATGCCGTCGGCTTCAATTTCAGCATCGCTTTCGCAAAAAAACGCAGGGTCTCGCCTTTGGGCGGCCTGGGATGGAGCAGGCGCATTTGCCTCATTTCTCTGCATGATCCACTGTGTGGGTGTTCCACTGATCCTTGCGGCATTTCCGGGGCTGGCGTCCGCTCTCCCTTTGGGCGCAATAAAAGACGAAGCATTCCATCAGATTGTAGCTGTGATCGCAGCTGTCTTGGCGCTCAGTGCGTTCTCCAAGGGTTACCGCCAGCATCATTCCCGCCGGGTCATTGTTTTAGGAATCTTAGGATGTGCGCTTCTCTTTATTGCGGCGTCCGGCATCGAACATGAGACCGCGTGGACCGTAGTGGGTTCCGTGCTTTTAATCTCGGCTCACCTGGACAACTACCGAAAAGTCCATGCGCATACTCATGTCCATGGTCATGCTCACCACGGACACGCCGGCCATCATCACTAATTACCTGGCCTGCCATTACTTGGCTTGAATAATCGCGCCCAAGGCTTTGAGCAATTCCATGTCAAAGAGTCCCAGTTTGTCGATGTAGAACTGTTTCATCGCATCCATGGGGTTCACCTTGTTCACGGTGCACATGCGGTCGTACTCATTGCAGAGATTGAGGATCTGCTGGGTTTTTGGAAGCGTGTTCACGCGCTTCTTGCCGGGAAAGCCCGCGCCATCGCCGATCTCTTCGTGATTTAAGACGTGCTCAAGAATGGCTTTGCTGATGTAAGGCTTATCCATGAGCTTGCTGATCGCTGTCTCAGGATGTTTTTGGTAGATGATCTTCTGATCGGGCGTGAGCTGTTCTCTGGGAATGTTCGGATCGAGTCCCAGGCCTTCTTTTCCGATGTCATGAATGAGAGCTGCGGTACCGATCATCAGGAGATCCGCGTTTGGAAGTCCAAGGCTTGACGCCAGCTTCACGGAAAGAGTGACCACGTTCGCTGAATGCTGGGAGACGTCCGTTGCGAACCCGGAGGTGGAGAGCATCTGCCTCATCGCGCCTTGCTCAGAGACCAGAAAGTCGAGAACTTTGCCGACTTGCCCTTCAGTCGCCCGGTAGCCCGCTTCGGTCTGGATTTTTTCGGCAGCGCTTTCTGCAGTCGTTGTGATCGCATCTCGAGCGATGTCGGCACGATCATTCAAAGCAAGCTTCGTATCACGAAGCTGTCCCAGCCCGGCATCAAGATAAGCCAGGTAATAGCCTTCGGCCTCTTTCGGAACGAACAGCTTTTTGACACCTTTGGCTTTCAGGGATGCGATTCGATCGCCATCGAATGGATCTTCTTTCCTGATATAATGGACGTGACGTTCGCCAATTTTGATGAAAACATCAAAATTAACAGGCTGCCACGGACGAAGAGTGCCAATACGTACTGGGATGAATTCCATCTCATGACCCCAAAAGGTGCGACGAAGGTAAAAAATGAATATCGATCCTGAAATTTTAAATGAATTCAGAGCTGAGTCATAGGGTTTGCTCGAAGAGCTTCAGCAAGTGGTCGAGAAGCTCGAGGAAGTCGAATCGACGTCGGTTTTTCCCGAAGCATTGCTCACTGAGTTTGCTCAAAAAATCGATCGCATCATGGGTGCCGTGAAAACCATGGCGGTTCTTGAGCCCGCTCACGAAGGATTTACATCCATCGGCAAACTTGCCGAACTTTGCAAGACGATCGGCTACAAAGCGGCCGAGAAGAAGAACACGGCGATGCTCCCGATCTTCAGCGCGTTCTGGGCGGATACGATTGAAGTGATCGAGAGTCTTCTCAAGTGCATTGAGAACGCTGAAGAGACGCACAGGATTGCGCAGTCTTTCCCACCGGTGCTGGCGCAGCGACTCGCCTGGCTTAAATCAAAAATCGAGGCCTAGTGTATTAACACGGCCGATATTGCTGTGAATACTCCAACGGCTGCAAACCCAAGGCCGCCGTACACAAAGGCTTGAGCCTGAGTGAGGATCGCAATCGAGCAAAGCACGACGGCGATTTGAAGGAAGATCTCGCCTAAGCTAAAGCGATTGGCGCGGTTCTCCCATTTTTCAGCATTCTCGGTATGAGCTTCCGCCTGCTTTGCGATTTTCTCGGATTCTTCTTCATATTTCTTCTGCCGGGCTTCGTATTGCTCGCCG
>JBJMMA010000084.1:0-7613 GCA_045805065.1 Bdellovibrionia bacterium
CATGACAGCGATAGCAGCGATAACAGCAGCATCGAATCCCGCAGCCTGGGGAGCAAGTTTTGAGTTGAAAGTGAATTCCTCCAAGGACTCAAAGTTCGTCAATTCAAACTGCAAGGAAACCCAGAGCTGCAGCTTGAAATCCTTTGATCTCCATGTTGAGCAATATCAAGTTGAAGTCTTTCATCCTACCGAAGGCTGGACCTCTTACGGAACCAAGATGGTTGCCTCGTATCAGACCGACAAGAATTCAAATCTCGAGTCCTACGGAATCGCGCAGTTCATTCAAGGATGCCAGTATCTTTCCAAGCTTGAGAACGGCTCCGTGGTTCGCTACCCGGTTGTCGTCCGAGAATATAAGGGAAAGACCATCCCCTACTTTCACCCGGCGATGGTGATTGATGGCTTTACTCCCGATCCTCTTTCCTGGAGTGACAATCCGAAGGACCCAAGACACTTTGCTTACTTCAACAAGTATCCAGATCGCGAGATCAAAAGCTCGGATTACCACGGCATCAAGCCCGCATCAGGAAACAAGCTCTACGTGGAAGATCACCCAGGGGTTGCGACCTTTTTTGCGGATACAAACCGGGCTTATAACATCTCGTTGAAATTCAAGACCTGCATCTATCGCGCGGCGGATGTTCCTAAAACTGTCGAGAACGACAGTTCCGACTTTGCGAAACCGATCCATTGTTTCGATTGGGCAAGCTCGTACGTCTACGGTTTTGATCAGGGAAAATTTGAGACCCTTTCCGAGCTTGATCCTTACTGCTTCAGCCAAGTGAGTAACTCGGAGAGTAAGAAGTAGAGCGCATCATTCTCGGTCCGCATCATTCCGCAAACTTCACTTGTCCGCTTCCCAGATCATACATCGCCTGCGCAATCTGAAGCTTTCCGGCTTGAACGGCATCACGGACGATCTTTGAACGTTTCATCAGATCCGCGGCGACAGCGGAGACGTTCTTCTTTGCCGCGTCCGTATACGTGGTGTCGGAACTGGTAGCTCCCCCTTGGCCTGCGCGATCACCCTGAGTCACGAGGTTATTGCGAATTTCCTCGATCAAATGATTGAGATTGGGCGATCCCGCCTCACGGTCCGTCTTTTTGCTCACGGCTGCCTTGATGGCTCCACAGGAGCCATGTCCCATGACAACAACAAGCCGCGCTCCCAGAGACTGTACGGCGTACTCGATGCTCGCTACAACGTCTTCACTTAAAACATTGCCCGCCACCCGGATCGTAAAAAGCTCGCCGATATCCTGGTCAAAGATCCGCTCCGGTGGAACTCTAGAGTCGCTGCACGAAAGAATCACAGCATCCGGAGTCTGAGCCTTTTTATGAGCGGCGATTTTCTCATCACTCACCTGGCAATGCGAGGCCTTGCCTGAGACAAAGCGCTGGTTTCCGCTTTTCAAATTATGAAGCGCGGTCTTCGGAGCTTCGGTGCCAGAGGCGACGCAGGACAAGGCGATCCCAAGCGCCGCGACAAACAATCTTCCATATCGTTTGATCAGCATCACCTGTCTGACCTTTGCAAATTCGCGGGGAGTCGCAGTGACGCACTCAACTCAGCTGGCGCGTTGATTGCACCGCCTCTTCGATATGAATCATCGTTCGATCGAAGCGGGACTGGTGGCCCTTCTCACCCTTGCGACTGGATCTTTTATTTTCGCAAGTTGCAATGGATCTAATCCGGAAAATCCAGCCGGGGAATCGCCTGGCACTCTTCCCACACCCGGAACAACTCCCACCGCGACGCCAACTGCCACGCCGACTCTAAATGTCACGGCGTGGGATCAGGTTTCTGAACGCACGAACTGCGAAGCCATGAATCCCGATGCATGCCGAGGGGCTTATGGTTTCACCATTTTCAGCGATGGAACCTGGGCAGCCGGCCCATCAGCGAGCGGCAAAACCTACTCGGGACGATTGAGCGATGAGCAACTCGCCGTGATCCAGACCGATATCGGTCTCTTCTCGCAATCTGATCTCACGTCCAATCTTGTGTGCACTCAGGCCCAGGCAACCCCAGGAAAACAGGACACGCTTCAGATCTGGTACGGAGATCAACCCTTCACGATGTATCAGTATGCAACGCAAAGCGGAGCTGAGTGCTACTCAGGAAATGACAAAACGGATGCACGCTTGCTCGTCGACATGCGCGCGCTCATGCAGCAGTATTATCCGGTTCCGTTTGCGGGAGGCACACCGACTCCCTCGCCTAGTGTGACGCCGTCACCCAGCGTGACAGTGACTCCGACACCGGAGCCAACGGTTACCATTCTTCCTTCTCCTTGATGTGTCGTGAGTATTTCGGAAAATCTCCTGGCTGACTTACCGCTTTTCAAGTAATCAAGCGCTCGCGAGCCCGATCCTGATCTTAGGGAGATTAAATGAATTTACTCCGATCCACTCTTTTTTTAGGTTTTTTCGCCACTGTTTTTTCCACTCAAGCCCACGCTTTTTGTTTCCTCTGGGGCTATGATCTTTGCTCAGCTTCATGTCAGGGCGAAACAGCTCGCATCACACCGGAACTCGTCAAAGCGTCATCGCCTACGGAAACAGTCTGCGCCTTGGTACAAGCCAGTGACGCGCAAACTTTGGACGCCCTATTGAAGTCTGGAGTTGATGTGAACGCAAGAACAACCATCGCGTACAGAAACTCTCCCGCGGGTCGTAACGCCCTGTTTCGAGTCATCACGAACGACAGCGGTGACACTTTCAAATTTCTCCTGGCGAATCATATCGACGTCAATGTTCAGGATAGCCAAGGCATGACGCCGCTGATGGAAGCTGCCTGGGCCGGACGAGACGGGATGGTCAAAGAGCTCATCAAGAACGGCGCTCTACCTAACCTGAAAACCAAGTCCGGCGATACTGCTCTTTGCTACGCTCAGCGTCCTTTTGTCCGGCACCAGCAAAAGATCATCGATACGCTCAAAAACGCAGGCGGGACCTGCGAATAAAGCTCACTTGTGCATGTGCGCATTTTATTGCGATTAATTATCACTCGCCATGCTGCGCTTATGGCGAAGGTTGCGGTGATAAGTGATCGCAAAGCGATGCGCTTCATCGCGCACATGCACAAGAAGCTTGTAAGCCGGCATATGCGGCAGAAGCGGCACAGGGTTCTTGCGATTCGGGATGAAGATACGCTCGTTCGATGATTTCACTTCTGTCGACTGGAAGTCACTCTCCGTGCGGGCTTTGGCCAATCCGACAACGCTCACGCCTTGAACGCCAAGCTCATCCATAATGGCCACGGCTTGCGAGAGTTGGCCCTTGCCTCCGTCAACGACAACAAGATCCGGGATCGAATCATCGTTCGAAAAGCGACGCCCCAAGACTTCTCTCATCGAAGCAAAGTCGTTGGCACCTTCCACCGTCTTGATCTTGTAGCGGCGATAAAGATTCTTGTCAGGAGCGCCATCCACAAAGACCACGCGGCTTGCAACCGAGTCCTGGCCTTGAGTGTTCGAGATATCAAAGCACTCGATGCGATGAGGAAGCTTCGGCAAATGAAGCTTTTCCATGATTTCTTCCAAAGCCTGAGAGCCATGCCCTTCAGGACGCTTCAGGGCTTGCTCAAGCGCATACTCGGCATTGGTGCGCGCGACACTCAAAAGCTGCTCATCGACTGAGCCATCGGCCACGCGAATACCCACGCCCAAAGCGCTTTCCAAGAGATCGGAATCGGTGGGTGCCGCAGGGAGAAGGACTTCCTTAGGGAGCGAGGTCGCGTTCACGCCAGCATTCGCCTTCTCTTCATTCTCGACATAGTACTGAGAGAGGAAATCCCGAAGCACATCCGCATCGCTGACTGCAGTATCCGTGTTCTGCAGACGATAATGCTGAACCGCGATCATTCTTCCGCCCCGGATACGAATCAAAGTGCCATGAGCCTCAGTATCTTTTCTGGCCAGACCCACGACATCGCGATCACGTTGCGAGCCCGCTTCGACTGCACCTTGAGTCTGGGTGACGAGTTCCAGGTTTTTGATCTGGTCCCGGTACTGGGCCGCAAGCTCGTAGTCTTCCTGCTCGGCGGCGTCTTCCATTCCACGACGCAGCTCGTCGACGATTTTTTCGGTCTTTCCTTCTAGAATTCCAATCACCTGATCGATTTGATCACGGTACTCAGCCTTACTGATGTTGGCCACGCAACCCCCACTGCATTTACCCATTTGGTAGAGAATGCAGGGCCTGCTTCGATGACGGAACGTGTTATCCGAGCAATCTCGAAGCTGGTAAGTATTGTTGAGCAGATCCATCACCTGTCTGGCAGACCAGGCGGATGGGAAAGGACCAAAATATCGGGCGCCATCGGACAGAGTTCTGCGGGTGTACTCGATCCGAGGAAAGTCGTTTTGGATCTGAATCTTCAAGTAAGGGTAATGTTTGTCGTCTTTCAGGCGCACATTGAACTTGGGCTTATGCTTTTTGATCAGCGTGCACTCCAGGAGGAGCGCTTCTGCCTCAGTTTCGGTCAAAATGACGTCAAAACGGCGAACACGGCCCACCATCATCTCCGTACGCGGGCTCTCGTGAGGAGCCGGCTGGAAATACTGGTTTAACCGATTGCGAAGATTCTTGGCCTTGCCCACATAAATGATGGCACCCGCCTCATCTTTCATCAGATAGACGCCCGGTGAAGTCGAAGTTGCGTGAGCCAGTTCTAGTAAGGCGGCTTTGTTGGCTTGATTTTCCATCCCGGTCCACTATAACCCTAAATAGAGGAGAATCGAAATGGCCCCTAACGCTTCCGGCGCAAACACCGTCGGCAAAGAAACCTTGTCCTACTGCACTAGCTGCAAAATGGACCTCAACCACATCATTGTGGCCCTTAAAGGCGATCGTATCGCTAAGGTTCAATGCTTAACCTGCAAAAAAGAACATGCTTATAAAGCAGCCAAGGGCGTCAACGAGCCTGGCAAAGCTGCTACTAAAGCCACCCGCACCTCTAAGAAGAAGGCGGCTTCGGCTGATGGCGAAGAAGCCAACCACTCAATTGAAGTAGAGTGGCAAAAGCTCATGTTGGCGCACAAGGATATGCCAACCAAGGGCTACACGACCAAGGGTAACTTTGGTCTGGGCGATAAGATCAGTCACCCAACCTTCGGTGACGGTATTGTTGGAAAACTGATTTATCCCAACAAGATCGAAGTGATTTTTCAAATGGATGTGAAAGTTCTCATTCATGGCGGCGCGCTTCCTGAAGCTTAAGCCGCAGTCTCAAAAGTCCCTTCAGGCTCTCGGAGTTATGTTCTGCCTTCTTTTGGCCGGTTGTTCGGGCAAGAAGGTCAGAACGACTCCCGAGCTAGCCAAGCTCGAAGGTAAAAAAGTCGCGCTCGTCGAAGTGGATGGCGAAAAAACCGCCCGAGATATCGTCGAAGTGGCTTTAGTGAATCAGCTTGTCCGGACAGGCTATTTCGAACTCGTCTCCAAACAGGATCTTCAAGCTGCTCGCATTGCGGTCGACGTTGACTCCTCCAACCCAATGGCCGTAGCACGTAAAGCCGGTGCGGATTACGCTCTCATCGCAAAGGTTCTCGCCTTTGATGCGAATGAGAAACAGGGCTACTCGGAAGAAAAAGTCCATGATTCTCAGCTCGAAAAAGAGACGGGCAACGGTGAAACGACGCGAGTCTACAAGGTCAAGCGCTTGGACGGGCATGTTGCCGTAGAGCTTGATTTCACTGACGTACGCCCTTCGGAACATGCTGAGACTCGTTCTGCGGTCGCTGAGAAAACAGACCAGGTGATTGCTGAAGGCAAAGACGAAGCCGCTCACCTTCCTCCTCGTTTGAGATTTTTAGAGAAACTCTCCAACCAGGCATTCCAGGAATTTTTCGAAAAATACAAATAGGAATCCCGCTTGCAGCCCCCAGTTGCACAAAGAGCAACTCAAATTTCGGGTGCATTCGCATGAAAATCGGGATCATTGGCTCGGGCAAAATCGGGGCAACTTTGGGAAGAATTTGGGCTGAAACGGGGCATGAAATCTATTTCAGCTCTCGCCATCCGTCTCAACTCACCCATCTGGTGCAGGAAATCCAGGTTCGTGGACATTGTGCTCAAGCGGGCACCGTCAAAGAAGCAGTTCGCTACGGCGATGTCATTCTCTTCTCGCCCCCTTATTGGGAGACAGACCATGCGCTTGAGCTGATGGGGCCCGATAAAGAAAGCCTGGATGGAAAAGTCGTTATGGATGCGACAAATCCATTTACGCCTGACGGAGTGGAGCTCGCTCTTCCACTGGGAACGACTGCTTCATCAGAGCTTGTGAAAAAAATCCCCAGAGCTCGGCTGGTAAAAGCCTTCAATACACTTTATTGGCAAACCCTTCAGGATACCCATCATGAGCCTTTCGAAAACCGGTATGTGATCTGTTACGTCGGAAACGAAGAGAGC
Organism: Bdellovibrionia bacterium; assembly: GCA_045805065.1. Lineage (GTDB taxonomy): Bacteria > Bdellovibrionota > UBA1018 > UBA1018 > UBA1018 > CAZCBS01. The sequence continues at coordinate 6,412 of JBJMMA010000084.1, forward strand.
TCCAAAGAGATCGTCTGTAAACTCATCGAAGATGCGGGATTCGTCTCGTTCGACTTAGGCCCACTGCAGAACGCCGTCCTGATGGAGCCAGGTGGCCCATTCTTCAATCAGGAATACACTTTGTATCAGGCGGAGACCGTTCTTCGTCTCGTTAAACGCGAGGAGCGCGAGCGAAACAAAGCCGCCTAGAGACGTTGTTTGGTCTTTTCGCGAATCACCGCCTCAATCTCGCGCGCTCCATGCCGAAGCAGCTCGCAGGTCTGTTGATGGCAAAGCTGCGGAACGTCCCCATCCTTTCTGAAGACAAAAGGGTGAAAGACATGCTCTTCGCTATTGGGTCCGGACAAGATAATCGGTCCCGTAAGCCATAAGAGCACGGCATTCAAAATCTCACCATAGCCAAAGGGTCTTTCATCAACCGCTGGAAAAATCCGGGCAAGCTGGCGCTCTGCCTCAGACTGCCACTGGTTCCTCTTCCCATTGCGATCCATCTCAGCCAGAGCCAGCAAGCAATGAAGCGTCACGCCCGTTCCGGATGGAATGGCTTGATCGTAAATCGTGCGAGGGCGCTGGATCAACGCCTCATGGTCATCACTGGTAAAGTAATATCCAGGTCCCTCGATCGCAGAAAAATGTTTGAGGATCACGGAAACCCAGCCTTCAGCCTGAGACAAAAGTGTGTCCACCCGCTTTGAGTCTGGCTCAAAGCGCGCAAGATCGATCGCGGCCATCGATAAAAATGCGTAATCATCCAGATAGGCATTGAGACGTGATTTTAAAGACGCTCTCAAACGATTCCCAGGGACTCCCAAGTTTTGAACCAGGAAATCAAACGCGGAATTGGCGGCGGTCCAGGCCTGCTTGGATGCTTCTGTGCGGCCCTCACGCCGTAATGCCTGTGAGGCCCACGCAAGGCCACTGATCATGAGTCCATTCCAACCTGCTAAAACCTTGTCATCGGTGCCTGGAGCGATCCGCTTTTTTCTGACGTCAAAAAGCTTCTTCTTGGCGCGACTCAATATCTCAAGCTCTTCTCCTGAGACTGTGTCTGCAAGAAAGAGCACCGTTTTTCCGTGCTCAAAATTCCCCTCCTCGCTCACTCCAAAGTGGCGAGCAAAGACTTGAGCCTCTCCAGAAGCGAGATGCTGTTGAAGATCTTTCAGATCCCAGACAAAAAACTTCCCCTCTTCGCCTTCGGAGTC
>JBJMMA010000085.1:0-9486 GCA_045805065.1 Bdellovibrionia bacterium
AATCAAAGAAATCAAAAGTCCGACTGGGTTGCATCAACATTGATGCTCACTTGGACGTCCGCAAAGCGGAACCCATCATTACCAGCGGCTCCCCATTTTATCTGGCCATTGAGAACAAGGTCATCGACCCTAAGCGGATGGTTGAGTTTGGCATCCAGTCCCATTGCAATGGCTCTGACCTTTGGGACTACATTTCAAAGAAAAAAGTTTCAGTCGTTCCTTTTGAAAAGCTTCGTCGTGGGAAAGCTGCTCAGGTTTTTTCCCAAACCTTAAAAAAACTGCGCTCTCAGTGTGACGCTGTTGTCGTCAGCCTGGACCTTGACGCAGCTGCGGCCGCTTACGCACCGGGTGTCTCCGCTCCTCAGGCAGAAGGTTTTTCGCCTTCTGACGTCATTGAGATGATGGAGATTGCAGGAAGGGATAAAAAAGTGATCTCGCTGGGTATCTTTGAGCTCAATCCAATCTTCGATTTGGATGATCGCACTGCGCGACTTGGCGCTACTGCGGCATATCATTTTATCGATCACGCTCTGCGTCGCTAAGCCCACTTATCCGGCTCCCCAGTGGACACCGTCGCACATCCTGTGCGACAAGAATGGTAGCTATGGACTACATTCTTGCTATTGACCAGGGAACGACGGGAACCACCGCATTGCTCATGGACACGGAGCTTAATCGAGTCTCCGAAGCAAGTGTGGACTTCGATCAGCACTTTCCAAAACCAGGCTGGGTCGAGCACGATCTCGAAGATATTTACACTGCCGTTCTTCAAACGGTCCGTCAGGTCACCAAGTACATTGACCCGAGAAAAATTCAAGCCATTGGCATCACCAATCAGCGCGAGACGATTTGCTTTTGGGATAAAGAAACGCTCGCGCCACTGGGACGCGCCATTGTCTGGCAGGATCGACGCACGGCGGATCTCTGCCAAGACATGATCAAGCGCGGGCTTGAGCCTTTCTTTCAAGATTCGACAGGACTTCTTTTGGATCCTTATTTCTCAGGAACAAAAGTGGCCTGGGCGCTCAAGAACTGGGGCGAAGTGAGCTCTGCTCAAAAAGCAGGAAGGCTTGCGGTTGGAACCATTGATAGTTATCTGATCGCGCGCATCTCAGGTGGCGTGATTCATGCCACTGAGCCAAGCAACGCATCCCGGACTCTTTGCTTCAATATTTATAAGCGCAAATGGGATTCGGATCTTTGTAAAGCGTTAGGCATTCCAATGGATATCTGGCCTGAGGTCATGCCATCCACGGGAACCTTTGCGCTCACGCGCGGCTTTTCGGATTTGCCGGATGGCATTCCCATCACCGGCGTTTTAGGTGATCAGCAATCCGCAATGATGGGTCAAGCCTGCGTGCGTGAAGGCTCCGCAAAATGCACCTACGGCACAGGCTCCTTTATTTTGCTCAACACGGGAAGAAAACCCGTCAAGAGTCATCATCGCTTGCTCACCACAGTGGCTTGGGCGCTTGGGACCACCGAAAATTACACGTATGCATTAGAAGGAAGCGCGTTCATCGCAGGCGCTGCGATTCAGTGGCTGCGCGATGGACTTAAGATCATTGCGGATGCTGCAGAAAGCGAAAGACTTGCTGCCTCCGTTCCATCCAGCGATGGAGTCGTTTTTGTTCCAGCATTGACGGGTCTGGGTGCACCTTACTGGGATCCTAACGCTACGGGAATGCTGACAGGTATTACACGCGGAACAACGAGCGCTCACATCGTGCGCGCAGTTCTTGAGGGAATCGCGTTCCAGAACGCTGATGTTTTGACTGCTATGCAGAAAGATATGGGAAAACCCCTCGGCGGACTGAACGTCGATGGTGGAGCGGCTGCAAACAATTTACTCATGCAGTTCCAAAGCGATATTGTCGGCGTGAAACTCACAAGGCCCAAGTATCTCGAGACAACAAGCGTAGGCGCTGTGTTTGCCGCAGGTCTTGGCGCGGGCATCTGGACCGATCTTCAGGACATCGAGAAAACCTGGAAAGAAGATCGCTCGTTCACACCTGCCTTCTCAGATATTGAGCGCGAGGCCGCTCTCAAACGCTGGAAAACCGCCATCGCGCGCGTGACTTTAAAGGCTTAAGTTATGGCCAAAATAAAAACGCAGTACAGTTGCCAGAATTGCGGCTTTGTCAGCTCCAAGTGGCTGGGCCGCTGTCCAGGTTGCGAAGCCTGGAGCTCCATGGTTGAGGAAAAATTAGGCGGCGAGGAGTTCAAATCCACTCGCGACTCCGTAATGGAGCTTGCGGGCGTTCATGGTCCGCTTCGCACGGGCGGCCTGGACGGAAAAGATTGGGTGCTTCTCGACTCTGATGAAGGTGGTGATGGCGGCCAACCGCTTGCGCGCATCTACACGGGGATGAGTGAGCTCGATCGCGTCTTAGGTGGAGGATTGGTTCCTGATAGCTTTGTGCTCTTGGGCGGCGATCCTGGAATCGGAAAAAGCACGCTTCTTCTTCAGATGGCTCGCGGGCTTCGAGAAAAGCAGCCTGACGTGAAAATTCTTTATGTGAGCGGCGAAGAGTCCGTCGATCAAATTCGCGGACGTGCGCATCGCTTGGGCGTTGTGGGTGGGAAGCATATCTTTCTTGCCTCAGAAACTCAGCTTGAGCGCGTCTTTGCCACCGTGAAAGAGCTTAAGCCACATGTTCTGATCATGGATTCGCTTCAGACTTTCTCGAGCGGATTTCTGGAGTCTGCTCCCGGAAGCGTCAGCCAGGTGCGTGAAGTGGCAACGCGCCTCATGGCGCTTGCAAAATCGGCGGGCATCAATGTTTGGCTTGTCGGACATGTGACCAAAGAGGGAAGCATCGCTGGCCCTAAGGTTGTTGAGCACATGGTCGATACGGTTCTTTATTTCGAATCCGAAGGCGGGCAAACCTATCGCTTGCTCAGAACCGTGAAGAATCGCTTTGGAAGCTCGCGTGAGCTTGGCGTATTTGAAATGGAAGGCGAGGGTTTGCGAGAGGTCTCTAATCCTTCATCGCTTTTCTTGAGCGAGAGAAAAGAGCCTGTTCTTGGAACAGCGGTTTCCGCAACGATTGAAGGATCGCGGCCGCTCCTTGTCGAGCTTCAAGCTCTTGTTGCTTCATCGACATTAGCGGTACCTCGTCGTACGGCAGTCGGAATGGACAATGCTCGTATTTCTTTAATTGCAGCAGTCCTTGAAAAGCATATGCGTCTTTCTCTGGCGGAAAATGACCTCTTCTTTAATGTGGCGGGCGGACTGAGACTCAACGAGCCTTCTTGCGACCTTGCTGCAGCTGCGGCTATTTGGTCGAGCTACGAAGAGCGCCCAATTCCACCCGGTTGGGTTTTCATCGGCGAACTTGGTCTTACGGGCGAAGTGCGACGCGTGTCTTTGCCAGAAGTCCGCATTGAAGAAGCGCGCAAACTCGGATTCAAAACCCTTGTGGTTCCGCGCACCGTGCTTGAAAAGTCGGCAAAATCTGCCCAGGGAATCAAGCTTATCCCAATCTCAACGATTGGGGAGTTGCCAGGAATATTCAAATAGCCGTAGAATTATTCTATGGCCCCAGATGATTTTTGGTCTCGTAAGCGAAGAGAAGAAGAAAAAGAGCAACGTGAAGCGGAAGAGCGTGCTGATGAAGAAGCGCGCAAAAAAAAGCACGCGTCCACTACAGCTCCGGGTCGTGCCGCAAGCACGGACTCGTCGGGAGCGCTCTCCTTTGATGAGCTTTTGCGACGCGCGACGGTCCTGATTGATCAGCTTGAGCATCTGTATCGCCAGTTCACGGTCGGCATTCTTGCGCGTCCGCCTGTCGAAGAGCGAGCTCGCCTGGACGGAATGATCACTCAGATGACTCACGCGACAAAAGGCAGCACCGCGGATCGCTTCAAGTTCTCCGGCGTGCTTCAATCCTACAACACGCACAAGCAGCGTTGGGACAAGCTTCTTGCTGACGTGGAGTCCGGGAAAATTAAACGCGTCGCTGGCCCTAAAAAGCACTAGGCTACGCGTTTAGCATTCTAAGAAGCTCAGCTTCGTCAATCACGGGCACGCCCAGCTCGCGCGCTTTATCGAGCTTACTTCCGGCTTCCTCGCCTGCGACGACAAAGTGAGTTTTCTTGGAAACGCTTGAGGATACGCGCCCCCCAAGCTCTTCAATCATACGGGTCGCATCGCTGCGGCCCAGAGTGGGAAGGGTGCCAGTGAGGACAAACGTCTTTCCAGCAAACAAGCCTCCGCCGCCTGCGCTCTTTGCGGGAGCCTTGATTTTAAGGCACGGAAGAAGATCTTCGACCTCTTTACGGCTCTGCTTATCAGAGAAGTAATGATGAACGCTCTTTGCGACCTCAGGCCCGATCTCATGCACGCTCTCGAGCTCTTCAACGCCTGCCTCCATGATGCGATCGATGGAGCCAAAGTGATTGGCCAGCGTCTTGGCCGTGCGCTCGCCCACATGACGAATGCCCAGGCCAAAGATCAATCGATAGAGCTCGCGTGACCTGGCTTCCTGAATTGCATCCACGAGATTCTGACTCGATTTCTCTCCAAAACCTTCAAGCTTCAGGATCTGCTCTTGAGTCAGCCTGAAAAGGTCGCCATAGCGACTCACCAGTTCGGCATCCACCAGTTGCTCGACAATCTTCTCACCCAGGCCATCAATATTCATGGCATCGATAAAGGCAAAATGGCGAATGCGCTCTTTGAGCTGCGCAGGGCATCCGCTGCGATTTGGGCAACGGGTGACGGCTTCTCCCTCTTTGCGCTCAGCCTTTGTGCCGCAAACGGGACATTTCTCAGGAAGCTTGAACTTCTTTTCCTTGCCAGTGCGAACATCGGTGATGGATTTCACGACTTCCGGAATCACATCTCCTGCGCGCTGAATGACGATGCGGTCACCAATGCGGATATCTTTACGATCAATCTCATCTTGATTGTGAAGTGTAGCACGACGAACGGTTGCGCCGCCCAAGCGCACAGGCGAGACGATCGCAACGGGAGTCAATGCTCCGGTGCGGCCTACTTGGACAAGGATGTCTTCGACTGTGGTTGTCTCCTGACGAGGCGGATATTTGAACGCAATCATTCCGCGAGGGCTTCGCGAGATGTAACCTGCTTGATCGATTTGCGTAAGGCGGTTGAGTTTAACGACCACACCATCGATTTCAAACGGAAGCTTTTCGCGCTGAGCCTCGATCTTACGATAAAACTTTAAAACCTGCTCCGGCCCTTCACAGATCTCCCGCCACTTACCAACCGGAAATCCCCATTCCTGAAGACAATCCTCGTACTCGGACATCTTCGTAAAGCGCATCCCATCCACTTCCCCCATTCCATAAAAGAACGCAGTTAGGGGACGAGTGGCCGTGATGCGTGAGTCGAGCTGGCGAAGCGAGCCTGCGGCTGCATTTCTAGGATTTGCAAAAAGCTTCTCGCCCTTTTTTTCCTGCTCTTTATTGAGATTTTCAAACTCGGCGATCGGAAGAATGACTTCGCCTCGAATCTCGATCAACTTAGGGGCCTTCTTCGTATTCAGCCTGAGCGGGATGCTTCGGATGGTTCGAACGTTTTGGGTCACGTCCTCACCCGTCTCGCCGTCGCCGCGGGTCGCCGCGCAAACAAGCTCGCCCTTTTCGTAGGTCAGATTGATTGAAAGGCCATCAAACTTAAGCTCAGAGAAATATTCAACTGGAGCAGCAGGCTCGAGCTCAAGAAAGCGATGAACGCGTTCATCAAAATCCACGAACTCCTGTTCAGCAAGAGCATTTGCCAGTGAGAGCATCGGGACACGATGTTTTACTTTTTGGAAAACATCGAGCGCCTTTCCACCCACGCGTTGTGTGGGTGAGTTACTCTGCCTGAGGTCTGGATACTCCTCTTCAAGCTTCTGAAGCTCACGCATCAAAGCATCATAAGCTGCGTCCGAGATTTCCGGATCATCCAGGACGTAATACCGAAACTCATGATGATGAAGAAGATCGGTGAGTTCTGCGATTCGCTGCGCGGCTTTGCTCTTCTGGATCATGCCCATTTCATCGCATACTGAGTGTGCGCTTGAAAAGGTCTTAGAAGAAAAAGACTGCCGCTGGCACAAACGTCAGCACATGCTGTGAGAGCGATCGCTTGGTGGCGAAATCAGCACTATTAAACTGGCCGTCGAGCGTCGCGCGGAACGTAATACGCTGCGTATAACGATAATACCCGCCCAAAGAGAACGAGACATCGGACGCCGAGTTCGTATTACCAGAGAGCTGGCTTGCTTCTGACGCACCGTTAATCACTCCGATTCCAAAATCCAGGGTCGCGCCAAATCCATCACGAATTGGAACCTCTCCGCCCAAGCCGACAAAAAGTGAGCGGAAGGTGATCGGCGCCAGGGCATCTGCTGCAGATGATGGAAGAGAGTATGCGTTGGATCGATAACCGAGCTTGATCCAGCCTTGAGGGCCATAAAGATCATCGGTCAGATGGTAGGCGTAACCTCCATCGATCTTAAAGCCAAGAAGGCTTCCCGAGCCCAGTGACGTGGACGTATCGGGAAATCCGGCAAGCGTGTCTTTTTGCGAGTATGGGAAATAAGCAAAGTTAAATCCAAGCTCAGCAAACCAGTCGCGAGTCAGCCAGAGCTGCCCGTCAGCTTTCACGCCAAACGCGAAACCGCCGCCATCTTTTCCGATCGAATTGTTTTGAGCGGTGTAATTGCGGTTGAATCCGCCGAGATTCATTCCCACATCCACCCAACCCAGATGGGGCGGCTCTTCCAAGACGGATTCACGATGCTCTTGAGTATCGACTTTGATCTGAGACTCAGGAGCTGAGTGCGTGACGGAGAGAACCTTCTGCTGACGCATGATCTGATGATCGGGCTCTTCCTCAATGATCTTGCCAAAGGCGATGCGGTCTTCGACCTGCTCGATTCTGATTTTGCCGGTATTGGCCAGGTCCCACTCAACGACTTCTTTCAAAAGCGGGTGGCGCTTGACCTTCTCGATCGTTCCGATCTGAAGAACGTCTCCTGGCTCCATTCCACCGGTGCTTCCGACGTTCACGGTAACCGATGCGTTGTCTCGGCCCGTGACGCTTGCAACGAAGGGAACTTTCCTGATCGCGCGATCGAGCGCTGATTCAAGTTTTGCCTTGAGCTCAGCTACCCCGAGTCCTTCGCCACTTCGAGGCTCATGAAGCGTAAAAGTCTCGCGTGACATGACTTCCATGTCAGGGGAGTGGAGCCACTCGATATCAAAACGAAACTGCGGACCTTCTTTGCGGATCTTGGTCCGGACAATGCTTTGCGAGCGAGTCGAGCGGGCAAGCTGGCCGAGAACTTCTGGGTCCTGGATCAATTTGTAATAGGGGATCTTGGAATTGGTGAGGATGTTATCGCCTTTGGACAGGTCCTGAAGCACAAAGCGGCTTTGGCGAGAGAAGTAATCTCGATAGGCAGCGGAGACGTAATCCGCAAAAAGCCCATCCACATTGTCCCAGGATTTCAGAATCCCCACGCTCTCGAGCGCGTACTTGCGATCGAGGTCCGAGTTTGCACGCGCCTCACGAGAAGGAAAGGTCGCCGATAATGCGAGACTTGCCATTAGGATCGAGGCAACTCGAGTGCAAAACGGCCGGGGCTGATTACCCATCGAAACGGTTCGCAAAAGGCTGCGTCGCAGGTGGATTGCTCTGTGCAAATCCGAGGGACTCTTCATAGAAAGCGATCAGAGTCTTGAGCTCCGCGATCTCTTCTTGCGCCTTTTTCAGCTTGGTTTGAAGTTGAGACATCAGATAGTCATCGCTTTGCGAGGCAGCAGCAGGCGTTGCGATCGCGGTCACTGGGGCGACAGTTGACGCAGCGGCCGGCCGCGAAGTCAGGATCTCATCGCCTTGCTCAACAAAGAGTAGATAACGTCCGTTCTCTACACGGTATTGAATCTTGTCGGCCTTGATATGGCGACGCAAGGTGGAAAGGCTCACACCCTTCTTCATTGCGTAATCCATCAGCGTAATCCACTCACCCATCCCGTAACTCCTTATAAGCGTAGCGGCCAAGCCGCCTCGACACCTTCATAGATGATACCTCAATTGTATTTCCATGATCAGTAAATTCAAGTATTCTTATCCATAACCTATGTCCGCATCTTCCAGCATTAGTGGCGGCTCGGCCTCCACATCATCATCTGCCTCATTAGGTACCGGGGGCACCGGCCAATCCCGCCAATCCCAGAAGACAAAGATCGGGCATAAACGCAAAATCGCGTTTGTTTGCAGCGGCGGAGCCACTAAAGCCGGAGCATTTCACTTGGGTGTCGCTCTTGCCCTTCAAGAACATGGATTTCGCTTTTACGGCGGGACGGCCTCGCCTACGGGAAATCGGATTCCTGGCCCGATGGATATCTCCACTTACGTGGGTTCGAGCGCAGGCTCCATTATCTGCTCTTACCTGGCGGCAGGCTACTCGCTCGATAATATCTTCAATTCGTTTCTAGGCCGAAAGCCTGAAGAGCCGATCGATCCAATGGACATCAGCCCCAAGGTTTTGCCCCGGCTAACCTACCAAAAGATGTTCAAGTTCCGCTCGGCCCTGGCTCGTGAACAGATCAGCCAGTTCACTTTCATGCGAAACACGCTTGGAAAACTCATGGCTGGCGACTGGGAAGCACTTTTTCAGCTTCAATGGCTTCGGGCAACGGGCATCTTCTCGACCGCAGGCCTTGAGCAATACCTGCGCGAGGAAGTCCTGGTTTCCAACCGCTTTCAGGATTGCCTGGCGGATCTGTTTATTGTCGCCACGCAGCTCAATCACTCGCGCAAAGTGGTCTTTGGGAAATACAGCTATGAGCCACCGGCTTGGGATCTGACCTGCCAATACGATAATGACGTTGAGATCTCGCAAGCCTGCGCCGCAAGCGTGGCTTTGCCCATCATCTTTGCGCCCCATCCGATCAAGAACCAGAAGAACCATACGATCTGGTACATCGACGGCGAGATCCGCGATACCTTGTCCACACACGTCGCAATTGATGCCGGTGCGGACCTCGTGTTTGCAAGCTACACGCACCAGCCTTACCACTTTCTGAAAGAGATCGGATCGCTCACTGATTTCGGGCTTCCTGCGATCGCGATTCAATCAATCTATCTTCTGATTGAGCAGAAGATCAAAAACCACATCTTCAATAAGAATATTCAGCGCGAAACCATCAACGCGGTTTCCAAGTACTGCAAGGACCAGGGAATCTCCGAGGAGCACCGTCAAAGAATCCTCGAGATCATGGAAACCGGGCTTCATCATCGCATGGACGTTGATACGATCTACATTCACCCCCGTCCTGACGATGCACAGCTGTTCTTTGGCGAGCACTTCACGCTCTCTGCCCGCAAGATGGCCGAGATCGTGCGAAGCGGTTTCAAGGCGGCTTCCGAGACGCTCAAAAAATACGAGTTTGCTGACCGACGTGACGAACCTGCGGTCGGGACCACCGGCACTGACTAGGTCTTAGTGATTTTGGGCTAGGAAA
>JBJMMA010000086.1:0-28047 GCA_045805065.1 Bdellovibrionia bacterium
ACAATCAATACCTAAACGACTCACATAAGATCAACAACCTTAGTCGTGATGTTAATTTCGTTACCAACCATCTCAACGGTTGAAACTGATCGATCGAGTTTTCCTTCAACCGTCTCATCCCAATCCAGAAACTGGGATAGAAGTCCCTTTTGAACAAAGGCGATCTTTTCGGCAAGCTCATCGGAGTGCTGCGGATCCATCAGGCGCGCAACGTCTTGATAGAGCGTAATACTTCCTGCACCGTAAACTCGTGAGAGCTCTTTGTCATCCAGCCGGGTCATGGCTGAAGCATTCAGGCTTCCCATCACAAGCATTGAAAAAGCGGCACTCAGAACAAGAAAACGAAAAGGGTTCAGGTTTTTCATGCGTACCTGAGTACTATCGTCAGGAATAAAACGCAACAGCTAGTTTAACCCTTGGACATCAATAACTTAACTCGCTCCCACATTCGATCAAAGTGTGAGCCCTTCCAATAAACCCGCTCACAGCGCGGACAGAGAAAGAACTCACTAAACTGAAGTCTCACATGTCCTGGCAAGCGATCCTCAAGCTGATGAGGTTTCACAGGAAGAATCGGGCTATTGCACTGCAAACAGCGCGAGAGAAATCCCTGCATGGAGCTGATCTTGGTGCGAAGATCGAAGTGATCCGCAATCTCAATGAGTTGCTCATCCGGATCGGTTGCTTTGACGTAATGGCAAAGCGCGGGATCAGCGCTCTCTGAAAGCGCGCGATCGCGCGTCAGCAAGATACGATCATCCGTCTTGGAAATCTCAAGAAGCTCGGGATCCGTGTAATCATCTTTCCAAAGCGTATCAAACCCGACCATCCGCAGATGGCGAGCCAGCTTTCCCAGATGCACATCCAGAACAAAGCGGTAACTCAGTCGTGCTGGTGGTTTAATGTTTTCGCTCATAACGAATTTGGCGTCGGCGTCTTGCGTCTTTTCCGAAGTAGCCACCCTTTTGAATGCTCAGATAAAAAACTGCCACGGTTGTTACCATGACACACATAGAGAGGTAAAAAAATTTCGCTGAACCATAAGGCATGATCTGAAAATTGGTTCCAAAGAAACCCGTCCAGAAAGTCAGCGGCAAAAAGACCGCGGCAAGCGCCGTAAGCCTTTCCATCTGATCGTTGACCAGCTTGGATGTCCAGCCCCAGTAGATATCCAGCGCAGATGCCGATTGCTGCTGAAACGTTTCCATCGCCTGCCGGTTTCTCTCAGCGTGATCCCACACGTCGCGCCATCGCCAACGAAGGTCTCCCTCGGGCTTGCAGATCTCAGTCCATTGCTTAATGACAGAAGGCAGGGCCGCGATTCTGGGAGCCGCAGCACCTACTTGGTGCTTGAGCCTTAAAAGTGATCTTGGGTCGAGATCCCGAGTAAAAATCTGAGACTCCAGCAATGCAAGCCGATCATAAAACGCGCGAATCGACGTCTCAGACATATCCACGATCTGATCCATCGCCTGATACAAAATCGAGGATACCGACTCGCACGTCGGACTGATTTTAAGGAACTGATACCAGCTCTCGGAACCCTTCGGGAGAGCAGCGTCTGTCACAAGGATGATTGATTTTGGAAAAATCACGAACTGAAACTCCAGGACCTCAAGCTCTCTGATCGCGTGGATCACAAGAAACTGATGGACCTCGAAGTCTTCGTACTTGGAGCGTTGATTTCGATGAAGGCAGTCCTCCACCGCAAGCGGATGGATCCCGCGCTCATTCGCAAGTGTAGTCAGATCAGGCTCTAGCGGCGGTGTGATTTCAATCCATTCCAAACCACCGTTTTTACGAGTCAGCATCCCCGCATCTTATGACAGACGCCTGCTCAGTCAAGCGCCCAGCAGATTTCTGCTCCTACCTTAGGTTCCCACCTCAGGCTCCCATGAGCCGCGAAGGTGGAACATCATCTATATCGAGGGCTCTTTGTCCTTCTGAACCGGCTGATCCGGCGTCCAGTGTGTTACCTTCGCCTTCTTTCATTTGAGCTCCAAACCGATTTGTAAACCAGCCCGTAACTCGTCCCATCAGAGCGCTTTGACCATATCTTTTAGCCACAAAGTAAATTCCTAAACCCAGGCCGATTGCCCCAAGTGCCATTGGAAGATATGATTTTGACTTGTTTAGGAAATTGGACGTCGTCTCTTCTCCTTCCACTCCGCCGAGTGCCTCAAGCTCCTCAGGGTTCACGTGATGTTGCTCGGTAGGATCGGGCATTTCGCCGCCTGCAGTATGCTTGATGGGAGTTTCGTTCAAAGATGTTGACTGGGATGTCGAGCGAGTTCGTATAGCCATAAAAAACCTCCTGGTTCGCCCAATGAGCTGAAAGTGCAATCATGACGCCAGAGGTGATACTTGAGCCCTAAGGCTGCTTGTGCGATGTCTGAGAAATGAACAATCTCCCTAAACTCATTTCCATTCTTTCAGTCAGCTTGGCTCTCTTGTCCCAACCCGGATCTTCTTTTGCTGCTGGAGCAAGCTCCAAATCCATTCAGGGAACCGTCCAAATTACCAAGCAACTCAAAGATAAGCTCTCTTCGACGGCTGCTCTTTATATCATTGCTCGCCCGAATGGAGTGACTGCAGGTCCCCCGGTAGCCGTGAAGCGTTTCACGACGCCGCTTAATTTCCCGATCTCGTTTGAGATCACAGCCAACGACGCGATGATGCCAGGCACGCCGCTTGAGGGAGAGTTCACGCTCATGGCGCGAGTCTCTCAGAAAGGCTCTGCATCCCCTGCCGCTGCAGGAGATCTTCTTGCTTCAAAACCAGTCAATGGCGTGAAGCCTGGCAGAAAGCCAGTCACGATTGAGATTAACGAAGAAAAAAAGTGATTCTCTAGTCGATCAACTCGACTCTAAGGACATGCTCGCGGATCGCCTGAATCACGGCCTGGCTGTGTTCAGGCCCGCGGGTCTCAAGAGTCAAAGCCACATCCGTTTGATCAATCGTGGTCGATGGCTCGCTTCGATCATGAATCGCCTGCAGAATATTTGCGCCTTGTTTCGCAATGAGATCGGTCAAGCGCGCAAGGGAGCCTGGACGATCCGAGACCAGAACGTTGATTCTCAAGCGGCGTCCCGCGCGAATCAATCCGCGGTCAATGATTCTTGAAATCAAGTTGACGTCAATGTTGCCACCGCTGATGACGAGGACGACTTTCTTTCCTTTGATTTTCTTTTTCACCTGATCCAGCACTGCCAAAGGAAGCGCTCCAGCCCCCTCGACAACGACCTTTGCTTTCTCAAGCAATGTCAGAACGGCTGCGGCAATCGCTTCATCGTCAGCCTCAAGCGCTTCATGAACGCGAGACTTGAGTACTCCGAAAATCTTTTCGCTCGATTTTCCAACGGCGATTCCATCGGCAAAAGTATCGGCCCGTCCTGGCTTGCAGACTCTGCCCTGATGCAGGGATCTGACCATAGTCGAGGCACCTGATGCCTGTCCCCCAATGATGTAAGCTTGAGGATGAAGCTCATGCATGACGAGAGAGAGTCCTGCCAGAAGCCCCCCTCCCCCGATTGAGCTCACAACGACATCCACGTCAGGAAGCTGCTCCAGGATCTCAAGGCCCACCGTCCCCTGCCCTGCGACGATGGCAGGATCTTCAAACGCATGGACGTAAACTCGGCCTGTCTTTTTGGCGACTTTCCAGGCGTACTCATAAGCCTCGTCATAGCTATCGCCCTGGAGCTCCACCTCAGCACCCAGCGCGCGGGTGTTTTGGATTTTGACCAAAGGCGCGCCTCTAGGCATCACGATCAACGCCTTGACCCCAAGCTGCCTTGCAGCCCAGGCAACGCCTTGCGCGTGGTTTCCGGCGCTGGCTGCAATTACGCCGCGTTTTTTTTCTTCCGGGGAGAGCTTTGAAATTTTGTAAATTGCGCCGCGGATCTTGAATGATCCGATGGGCTGCATGTTTTCAAGCTTAAGATAGAGCTCGCATCCCAAGGATTCGGAGAGCCAGGAGTTCAAAAGAAGCGGGGTTGGCTCAAGGTAGCGATGAATGACTTGCTTGGCGTCTTGAATATCAGCCAGCGAGATAGAAAATCCGGATTTCTTTTTGCGGGATGCCATCCCATCAAGATATCTGCGTCACGATTTGGAATCAAGCTGCGCGACGAGCCGGCTTTCCATGGGCTCCAGGAGCAACGGCAAATGCAGGCCGGTACACCCAGACCGGGCATTGAGCATTCCGAATGACATGTCGAGTAATGCTTCCTAAAAGCGTAGAAGCAATCGGACCTGAGCGCGATTCCATGGCAACTAGATCCGCGTTTCGGCTTTTCGCCAGGTAGACAATCGAATCACCAATATCGCTTCCCTGCACGTCCACAATGACTTCAGTTGGAACACCCTGGTTCTCAGCCCAGCGAGCCCAAGCCTCTGCTCTACGGCGATGACGATCGGTCTCAACTGAGAAGTAGGCCTGCACAGGAACCCACGATCCTCCGGCCAGATAAGCTCCGCTTTGAAGGATCGGCTCCACAGGATGTGGAATGGTATGGAAGAGAACGATTCTCGCTCCCAATCCATGTGCCTGATCAACAATTTTACGAAAGACTGCCTTTGCCTTCGTTCCAAACTGAGTGGGCACCAAGATGGTTTGAATTTTTGGCGAGATTTTGATCTTGGGTCGCAAGATCACCACAGGTACGTGCGAATACTGGATCACGTTCTCAGCAAAGCTTCCGGTGAGAAACCGTCCCAGGCCTTTTCGACCATGACCGGGAACCACGATCATTTCCGCATTCATTGCCTTAGCGTGCATCGCAAGCGAACGTGCGGCTTGTGCAGTGGCCGTGAAATTTTCCGCGATCACTTCCGGGTGCGCCATATTCGCCACCTGAATGTCCTTGAGCGCATGCTCGAGAGCTTTTTGAGCCGCTTCCCGGTACTGCTCCAGCCAAAGGCCGCTGAACTCGATTGTGAGATTGATATCACCAGGGCTTAAAACATAAACGGGAACCACTTCGATGTGTCCCCAGTTCTGTTGACGAGCGAGAGAATTCAGCAATTGAGGAGCAAGCGAGCGAAGGTGTTCCGGATCATCAAAAGCATCGACCGCCCATACAATCCTGCGGGGAACAGCACTCTTCTCGTCATTCATCCCCTTATGCGAAGCATTGGGTATGCCACGAGAGGAATGAGCCGGTAGCCGTCCGCTTGATTAGTGCTTGTGGCCGGGATGACAGGAATGACACCCGTGGTAATAAGTGCTTTCACGCTGATCTCCCTGCCCCGACACGCGGAAGCCTGAGATCAATTTCTTGGTGTCTTTCCCATGGCATTTCGGGCACTTACCCTGATCCACATCCGTGGACGAAGTAATCTGTTCAAACTGATGTTTACAGTGCTCACAGTAGAATTCGTAAAGTGCCATGCTTCTCATTTTACAGGAACCCTACCTGAGCGCTAGTCGGCAAAATTCGCCTGTGATATTGGCCCTATGAGTTGGCAATGAGGCGGTTGTATGCTTTAACTGCATTCATCTAATCGCCAATTGGGGACCCCATAGCTCAACTGGATAGAGCACCAGCCTTCTAAGCTGGGGGTTGCAGGTTCGATTCCTGCTGGGGTCGCCATTTACGCAGCTTTTTGAACAATCTCGTGTGAAGTCTTCTGCTGAGGCATTTCGCCCTTCTTCACTTCTTTCAAAAAGCCTTTCTTGAGTTGAAGAAACTCTTCGGCCATCTGAGTGGCAAGCTTGTTATCGAAAGCCTTCCTCGCCTTCTCGAAAAGCTCTTCTTCCTCTTCCTTGATGTGATGCTCAAGAGATTCCTTGGCGACGCTCAGGAGCGCGGTCCATCTTTTGTCGTTGGGAGCGGTGGCTTCGAGTTGCTCCAGCAAACGATCCACGACAGCATGCTCTTCGTATCCTTCGAAAGCGAGATCGTCAGCTTCTTTCACTTCACACTTTTTTAAACGATCGTAGAATACCTGCTCTTCGGCACGGGAGTGCGGAACAATGGCTTCCTTGAGCTGCTTCAAGAGCTGAACGCGCTTTTGAGGAGCTTCCTCCGTGGTCTTCTCGAGCTGTTTGAGCAATTGTTTGACGAGTCTGTGATCCGACTTAAGCACGGTGTAGATTTGCATGAGTTTAAGCCGGTGCAACGGCTATGCCCGCTTCCTTGAATTCTTACATGCATATGATGCAATCAGGCATGACAACAGGAAGCGGCGCACATATCATGAGAACATCTATGCAAATTCTAACGACCTTGGGCATTTCACGCGAAGTTCAGGCCGTCTTTACGCCAGAAACTATCTCCGAACTCGTCAGCAAATACAGTGAGCTCAAAAGCCAGCACAAGTCGATCTCCGTGGTCTCAAGAGGAAATAACTGGGGATATGGTTGCCGTGCCCCAATCGAAGAGAATGGCCTGCTCATCGATTTGAGCCGATGCGCTGCAATCTGCGAATTTGATTCTTATCATGGAACTGTGACGCTTGAGCCGGGTGTCTCATATGGTCAGCTTGCTGCCTTTCTCAAAGAGCAAGGAGGCCAGTGGATCGCCCCTGTTCATGGCGGTGGCCCGGATTGCTCAGTCATAGGAAACGCACTGGAGCGAGGCTACGGAATCACTCCTTATACGGATCATTTCGGAGCGGTCCTCACGCTTGAGGCGATTCTAGAGAACGGGACCCTGTACGAAGGCTCTTTGAAAAAACTTGGGCAAGAGAAGCTCGATAAGCTCTTCAAGTATGGCGTAGGCCCCTATTACGATGGAGTCTTCACTCAGTCAGGAGTCGGCATTGTCACGAAGATGACCATCAAGCTTGCTCCAAAGCCAAAGTACATCGAGATGTTTTACTTTGCCCTGAAAGACGACACGCAGATCAAAGAAGTCGTTGAAGCAACCAAGATCTCCAAGCGAGACCTGGGATCCATCCTGGGAGGCATCAATCTGATGAACCGCGAGAGATGCCTCAGCATGCTTGCCGATTATCCGCTCGAGAAGATCAAAAACGCGCAACCGCTGGATGACAACGAAGTCCGCGACTTAGCCATGCGATATCAGGCTCCACACTGGATGATCGCGGGCACGCTGTATGGCGATAAGGCTCTTGTTAAAGCCGCAAAAAAGCGCATTAAAGAAAATTTCAAGTCCGTCAGAAAGCGTCAGTTCTATTTCAATTCGACCAACAAAAAAATTGTTCCTTATGTTGGCAAACTCTTGAACGCAATCGGCCTCACTTCCGTCAAAAAGAGCCTGGACTCGATGTCAATGGGCTTTGACATCATCAACGGCACACCCAATAACGTCGCGCTCAAACTCGCGTACTGGAAGCATGAGGATAAGGATCTCGTGAAAAACGAAAACCTGAATCCCAATCGCGATGGCTGCGGACTGATCTGGTACGCGCCACTGGTCGAGATGAAGCCCGACGTTGTTGTCTCATACATCGACTTTGTGAATGAGGCAGCGCGGAAGTTCAACATGAACCCGCTGATCACGCTCACGACCGTCGATGATCTTTGCTATGATTCGACGGTGCCGATTGTCTTCAATATGCAGAGCGAGCAGGATCGGGAGATTGCTCGGACCTATTTCGAATACCTCTTTGCGGAAGGCGCTCGAAGAGGGTTCTTCCCTTATCGCTTCAGCATTGAGACACAGAAAAAGCTCAACATCCAGAATCCGCTTCTGAAGCCAGCTTCGGTCAATCCGAGCCGGTATCAGTAAAAAAGTTATCGGCCCTGAATCGAAAAGCGGATGACCTTGCTATTATTTAAGTCAGTGACATAGAGATTTCCGGATGGATCCAAGGCGATACTTTGCGGGCCGTTCATCGCTCCATCATCCGCTCCGGAAGCAGCCGCGCCGCCCTTGCACCATCCTGGAGTCAGAGCTCCAACGGCCGCACCAATGCACCCTGTAGCTCCCCCCGTTGGAGAGCTGCCGATTTTTCCAATCCAGCCCAGGAACGCCCCTGAGGACGCGTTGTATTTGCTGATGCGAGAGTTGTTTCGATCGGCCACATAGATATTCAGGGATGTATCCCATGCAATTCCATACGCATTATTGAGCATCCCGTCCCCAGCACCTGAGGTAGAAGTACCTCCCGTGCACCAGCCCGGGGTAAATGTGCCAACCGCAGCACCATTGCAACCCGTAGCTCCTCCCGTCGGAGAAGTTCCGATTTTTCCGATCCAGCCCAGAAACGCTCCCGAAGACGCGCTGTATTTGCTGATGCGGTGATGATTTGTGTCCACAACATAGAGATTACCAGCAGGATCCAGCGCTACTCCGCCTGGCGAATTGAGCATCCCGTCTCCAGTGCCCGAGCCTGACTGCCCACCTTTGCACCAGCCTGGCGTGAAAGCTCCAATGCTCGCACTCGTGCAGCCTGCTGCGCCGCCCGTTGGAACGACAGCAATCTCACCGATCCAGCCTTGAAAAATTCCCGACGCGTTGTACTTGACGATTCGGTTGTTAAAAACGTCGGCAATGTATAGATTTCCGGAGGAATCAATCGCGATCCCACCTATCCCATGAAGAACTCCATCGCCGACGTCATTCATGGTTGTTCCGCCGATGCACCAGCCGGGAGTAGGATCAAAAGCCACGGCCGTTGAGCATCCCGGATCTCCTCCGGTAGGAGTAGCGTTGACTCCACCGATCCAGCCTTGGAATGCACCAGACGAATTGAATTTATTGATACGACTATTTGCCATGTCGCCAACATAGAGATTTCCTGACGAGTCGAGCGCAATAAACCGGGGCGAATTGAGGGAGCCATCTGCTACAGTACTCGCTTTCGATGTACCTCCCTTGCACCAACCCGGCGTCACCGTGTTAACAGCAGCACCTGCGCATCCTGCGGCGCCTCCTGTGGGCGAGGTCGCGATTTTTCCAATCCAGCCTTGAAACACTCCTGAAGAATTATATTTGTTGATGCGAGAATTGCCCGCGTCGACGGCATAAATATTACCCGCTGAGTCCCGTGCAACACCAGACGGTGAGGAAAGCATCCCGTCGCCTGAGCCCGAGACAGTTAGAGATGTAGATCGATGCCACGAAAAGTAAGTTGCGACTGACTGTAGCGCACCGGTGAATGATCCTGTCGAACTATATTTACCGATCCGAGAATTTCCTTGGTCGGCAACATATAGATTTCCTGATCCATCCACAGTGATGGCTCTCGGACTATTGAACATTCCGTCTCCATTGCCTGACGTAGAAGCTCCGCCTGTGCACCAGCCTGGAGTGAATGTACCGACTGCCGCGCTAGTACAACCAGTCGCTCCTCCAGTTGGGGTGGTCCCAACTTTCCCAATCCATCCTTGAAAAACTCCAGACGAATCGTACTTCATGATTCGATGCTGGTTTAAGTCCGCCACATAGAGATTGTTGGACGAGTCCACGGCAAGCCCCCAGGGCTGTTTCGGGCCGATTGTAGAAACACCTGTGTCAGGACGTCCTCCTAAACACCACCCAGGAGTTAATGAATATCTCGGCGCGGAAGTGCATCCGCTTGCTCCCCCGGTAGGAGTGCTATCAACCGCTCCGATCCAGCCTTGATAGGTTCCAGATGAGTCATACTTAGTAGTGTAATTATTAAAGGCGCTGCTTACGTAAATATTTCCCAAGGAGTCTAAAGCAATTCCACCTGGGTGATACATTCCACCATTCGTATCGGTGTAATCAGAGTTGCCACCGACGCACCAGCCCGGCGTAAACTGTCTGAACGTTGCACTCGTACAGCCTGCCGCGCCTCCTGTAGGAGGAGTGAAATAAACGATTCCTATCCAACCTTGAAAAACTCCTGACGAATTATATTTATCCACCCGGTTATTATGGCCATCGGCCACGTAGATATTTCCAGATGTGTCAAAAGCAAGAGCCTCGGGCTGGTCCATCGATCCATCACCTATGTCACCCGACTTACTCGTGCCTCCAGTGCACCATCCTGGGGTGACGGTGCCACCTGCGGCACCTGCGCAGCCTGCCGCACCTCCTGTAGGAGACGTAGCGATTTGTCCAATCCAGCCCAAGAACGCTCCCGACGTTACGTTGTATTTACTGATGCGATTATTGCCATTGTCAGCGACGTAGAGATATCCAGATGAGTCCAGTGCGATCCCCATTGGAGTGGATAGCATCCCGTCGCCGCTGCCAGATGTCGAAGTCCCGCCCGTGCACCATCCAGGAGTAAATGTACCGACAGCGGCCCCCGCGCAACCTGCTGCGCCTCCAGAGGGTGAAGTCGCAATCTTTCCAATCCAGCCTTGAAATACTCCTGACGAATTATACTTACTGATCCGATGATTGGCGTCGGAGACGTAAATATTTCCAGAAGAGTCCCTCGCAATTCCATATGACGCAAAAAGCGATCCATCTCCATTACCGGATACAGGAGTGCTTAAACCCGATGTAAACCCGCTTTGAAAAGCACTATCTGCGCCGAGACGATAGGGATTGAGCCCGCCTCTCCAATGCGCTCCGAAGTTATAATAACCCGTGGCGCTTGCACTCAAACACATCAGCTGCCCTAGGCCCAGCCCCAGACAGAAGACTAGCAGTGAATTGGTTGAGGCATTAAGCTTAAGCATTGTTCATCCCGGAAGCGTACGTTCAATTCGGGTAAGTCGCTGTGCCTAAACGAGAAGTAAGATCAATGTAGCAAAATGGCACTTAATTACATTCTATCGCTTTAACAAATATCCCGGAAGTGTCCTGGGCGACACACATCCACCTACTGTTCTTTGATGTTCTTCAATGTTCTTTCAGGTCCCTAACGGCAGGATTATTCGTATTGTTCTAAAGGCCCATAAACCAGGGCCGGAGCAATGCGCGAGACAATCATTCCGATATTTGCCCACATCAATGGGCCCCAGAGCGGAAGCTCGAAATAGCGAGCATGAGGATAGTACCAGAAGCCCTTCCAAAGCCCCGAGCTCTCAATGAGAATCCCGGTCAGAGTAAAGAGAGCAACACTCAACATATCTTGTTTGCTGCGGAAAAACGCCACTGCAGAAAGCAGAAGGGTCGCGAGAAAACCAGCCAGAATCACTTCATCACGAATCACTGAAAAGCTGACCGCGAAAACCGCCGCATAAATCACTGAAGCTTTTCTCTGGCCCTGTGAAATATCTTTCAGCTGCAACGTGCGCTGAACAAAGAGGCAATAAAACCCCCACATGAAAAGCTCGTTGTAAGGCATCAGCAGAATGTCCTTCTTTGCAAACTCGAAGACGCCGTTTTTAAGCGCGCCGTAGTTTGAGATGACAAAGATGACATTTACGATAAAGAACTGGATGATTTCAGCCGGTTTCAAGGGCCAGAAGGCAGCAGTCCAGAAAGCAAGGAGCACAATCGTCTTCAAAACCGTTGAAGAGATGCTCAGTGAAATGAGAATCGTGCCTAGAAGCTGCGCTGCAGGTCGGAGCATTTTCATGACATGGCTTTTTCGACGCGACTGCCTTCAGTTCCAATGAGCTCGGAGTTGAGCGTTGAGATGAACTCCCTCCAGGCCCCTGTCGCATTCAGGATTCTGAATCCATAGTATCCGTTGGACACCTTTCTCACGGGCTGCGCGCGAAAACTGAAAACCTCGAAGTTCCCCATGGCGATCTGTACATTGTAGACCTGATTGAGGCGCAGTCCGCGCTCAACGACGGCGCCAAAGCTATTATCGGCGACATTTTTCACGGTCATCGCAATCGGAGCCAGCCCATGCTCCTGCATCAGGACGCGGCCTGCGCACTCGACGTCAAATCGTTTTGATCTTCTGATCTCGCGAACTGGTTCAGTTGCAGACGGCTTTGGAAGATACTTTCGATACTCGTCAGAATCATAGAGCTGATGAATGATGTGTCTTTCAAAGTCGGAGAATTGAGAAAATGTCTGGGTCTTTTGATTGAAAAAATGATCCAGCAATTCCGGCGTCATGACAGGATCTGAGATTTTAGCATACGTGCGGTTCGGAAACTCGAAAGTCGGAATTTGGAAGTTACAGAAGTAGTCGTAGAGATTAGTGGTCTCCGGACGTCCGCCATATTGATTGGCGTACCAGGCAGGCGCCGCCCGCAGATCCAGAATGCCTCCTACGGCAGGTGCGCCATTCACAAAACTATAGTGATCGATTTTCTCTTCTTTAATACGCGAGAATCCAAGAAGTGCTTCGTAGAAATCGATCCAGGAAGGATTTACGGAAATGATGAGACAATCCGCGCCAAAGCAGCGGACACAATACTCATGCATAAACTTGAGTAACGGAAAGAGGATCTCGCCACGCATATGAGAGAATTGGCGATTGACCGCAAGGCCCGAGACCTCGACCAATCGGGTCCCTACGCTTCGGTAAGTCGCCAAATCAAAAATTGCATCTGATGGCAGGCCAAAGGAGCCATCCCGGACAAGAGAAAGCGTGCCCACGACCTGATCATCCCAAAGCGCGATCAGAGTACTGGTGCTCGGGAGCGCATGATATTTCGTGACGCGCATGCCGGATGGATGAGGCGACATGTATTTTTCCGCAACATATGCGTCATGGAGAAGTTTGAACGCGGCAGCAAGTTCATCTTGCGTCTGAGCGAGCTTAAAACGCAGGCGAGGACTTGGATTCCGGTTCAGCCGAATCATGTTCCGGAAAATATTGTGCCTAAATCGAGTTGGTGTAAGTACTTTCAGGGCCCAGCGCAGCAATGCCCGGAATTTGCCGAGTTTCATATTAAGTTATTCGGCGGATCGACGATTTTGTTTCAGCTTTTCCCTCTTATATTGTTCTCTGACGTTTTCTGTTCTCGGATGTTCTCTGATGTTCCCCGATGTTTACTGAGATCCAGACTGACTGCGAAGCATGAAGAGAACGTCTCGTTCGCTGAGCGGTTGCTAGATCTGACTTTGGCGTCTATATTCTCCTTCACATGAGCGAGTCGTCGCCGTTTTATCGCAAGATCCTTGTCGATGAATTTGAGTCCCGGCAAAAGCGAAATCCAAGTTATTCGCTCCGCGCCTTTGCACGCGACCTGGGCTTGCAACCATCTAATATTTCAGAGATTTTACGTGGACTCTCCGGGCTCTCCATACAAGCAGGCACCGAAATCGCGACACGCCTCCAGCTCTCGGACGAAGAAACTCAGTGGTTTGTCCGGTCTATCGAGGCGCATCACTCCAGAGATCTAAGAAGACGCCAAAACGCACAAGCAGAGCTTGCGGCAATCACCTCGCGAAACGGACTAAACGAACTTGATTTAGAGCGCTTCAAGATCATCAAGGATTGGTATCATTTCGCATTGCTTGAACTGACGGATACCGTGGGTTTTTCTCCCGATCCCGCATGGATCGCAGATCGTCTCAAAATCACGGAAAAAGAAACGAAGGAAGCCATTGATCGGCTGATCGAGTTCAATCTTCTTGAGAGAAAAAAAGATGGCTCGCTCAAGCAGACCCGAAGTACCTGGGTTTCGGGTGGAGTCCCCTCTCGAGAAATTCGCAAACACCACGCTCAGATCCTTCAAAAGGCGGAAGGCGCTTTGTCTACTGTAGATATTGATTCTCGCGACTTCTCGGCGTTGACGATGGCGGTTCCCCAAAGCAAACTCCCCGAAGCCCGTAAGCTGATCCAGGAATTCAGAAGGCAGTTTGTTCGCCTGTTTGAAACTTCTACTGAACCCAAAGATCGGGTTTTTATCCTGGGGGTCCAGTTCTTTCCTGTTGATGATCCGTCCACTGAAGACAAGGCACAATCATGAACCCGACATTCAAAACTATCCTGCTCTCTTCTTTAGTAGTCCTTCTTTCAAAGAACGCATCTGCTGTCCATGGAGTCGGAAATGGCGGAAACGTCATCGTCTGCAAAGACTCCTCCTCAGCAATCCGCTCAGTGGAGATCTTGGATTACTATGAACTGAGGCAAGCCGGAGGAAAGCTCAGGCTCAATCCGGCGCTTGGCAGCTACTCCGCCATGCTCCAGGAGCTTTTTCAAAGCTGGAAATCGGTCGCTCCAAAGAGAATGGCTCAGTACGAAAAATGGCTCTCCGAATTTGAAAAAGACTCAGCCATTTACTCAGGCGTCCAGATCCCACCGATTGAGGACACCGGAGTCATCAACATCCCTGTGGGCTGTGGAATCACGCCTGCTGCTTTTCAAAGACCCGAGTCGCAGCTCCTGCCTGGCATCAAGCGGTACACGATCAACAAGGATCTCTGGGATCGCATGTCCGAGATTGAGAAAGCAGGATTGGTTCTGCACGAGTTGATTTACCGCGAAGGAATCCGGGCCGGTCACCCATCGTCTTTCGCCACTCGCTACTTCAACGGCTATCTGGCTTCGGCAACACCTCAGCCTATGGAATACGCTCTGGTTGTTCAGCAATTGCCGCTGGAGTGGGTTGAGTTTGGCCAAGGCCTTGTCATCAATCTCGGAACCGCTTACGCAACTCAAGGCGACGTCGTCTTTCAACGCACATCCAAAATCACCGAGGAAGGATGGATTGCAGGAAAAGACTACGATCCTGCCAAGTATGTTTATCCTTTCAGCAATTATCAGAAAGGAACTTACTCAGAGTTCTCTGGCGATGTGAACTCTGAGCATCTCAAGATTCGTTTCAAGTCCCTTTCGCATGAAGCAACGAACAAATCGGGCCAGATTGAGGTCAGCCACGAAAAACTCGTTCTGACTAATTTAGTCTATACTCGCGTGGCAAGCCTGATGGCGTCTCTGGATGGACTGCAGATGGAGTTTACTGCACTGCCAACCCAACTCACCGGCATTCAAATGATCAATCAAAATAAGCATCTTGAGTTTGGGATGAGAAGCTCGGACGCACACCCTGCTGCGCTCGCAGTGAATCCAGGCTCAAGCTTTTACGTCCAGGCAGATGGAAGCCGAATCGAGTCCATCACTCAAATTCTTCCAAGCCGCCGCCCAAATTTTAACGAAGCTGAGTACGCCTATTATGGCGATGGCTTTGTGACTTCGACCGGCGAAACCTGGATCTACGACTCCAAGCTCAGCAAGTACGTCAAGAAATGAGACTTGCCTGCGCTCTTGGCACTGCACTCCCTGCCGCACTTGCAGCGGTATTTTCGATAACTGGCTATGCAGCCACTGAAGTCGCAAATAGCGCTAATGTCCTTGTTTGCGAACATCCATCGCGGCCCCTGGAACTTTTAGATTACTTCGAGCTCCGCCAAGCAGGAGGAAAGCTCACGCTCAATCCTACGCTAGGTAACTACACGGCGGTGCTCAGAGGACTCTTTCAAAACTGGAAATCCGTCGCACCTAAAAGAATTGCTTTATACGAACGGTGGCTTTCCGACTTTGAGAAAGAAGCAGGGTTTTATTCTGGAATTCAGATCTCACCCAGTAAGGACATTGGAGCTATCGGTATCCCCGATGGTTGCGAGATCGTACCCGCCGCCTATCAGCATCCGGATGAGGAAATCTTTCCAAATGTAAAACGCTATGTCTTCAGCAAGGACCTTTGGGATCATTTGCCAGAAGTTGAAAAAGCAGGGCTCGTTTTGCATGAATTGATTTACCGAGAAGCGACTCAAGCTAGGCACTCATCTTCGTATCCCACGCGATATTTCAACGGCTACCTGGCCTCAGCCGCGCCCACGTCCCTGGAATATGCTCAGATCGTGCAGAAATTGGAGTTCGAATGGGTGGAATTTGGATCAGGTCTTGTCCTGGAGCTCAAAAAAGGCCAAGTCACTCCGTATCCATACCAGCCCCCGAGGTATTCAAAAATCACCGAGACAGGGTTTGTCACAGGCAATGAGTATAATCCATCCACCTATGACTTTCCTTTTAATGATTATCAGAAAGGAAAGTATCTAGGATTTGTCGGGGACGTTTCGTCCGAGCATCTTAAGATCCAGTTCAAATCTTTCTCTCCAGGCACGACTTATATCGACTCAAAGGTGATGATCACCGGCACTGAGGTGCTGCTCTCGGATCTCAGTAAAACTCGGGTTGAAAACATCTCAGCATCCATAGATCGCGCCTCCGTCGAGCTGAGTCACCTCCCCATTCAGCTTATGAGTTATCAACTGAGTGTGAACAAGAGTCGCCTTCAGATAAAAGTCGCGACTCAGGACGTGCATCCTGATGCACTCAACGTAAATCCGGCCACAAGCTTTTACGTCCAGCCAGACGGAAGCATCATTCGCTCGATTACAAGCATCTTGAAGAACGACAATTGCCCGCCTGATTGTTATCAGCCTCAATATGCGCTCTACGGCGATGCTCTCGTGACTGAGGCCGGAGAAAAATGGGCTTACGACTCTGGCAAGGCCAGGTACATCCGGAAATAAAAATGAATGCGGCAAAGAAAGGACCATCGTCCTCACTTCGCCGCATCGATTTTCAGGATTTGAACTACTGATTAGTTTGCGAAACGTGCGCAGGCGTCAACGAATGACATGTCGCTGATGTCCTGGCATTGGCCATTGACTTCAATTGCCCACACGGTTGGCGTGCTTGGCGAGAGCTTGCGGCAATCGGCTTGATTGTTCACAATAGCAACGAGGCCGCCGCTGCAGTTATCGCTGTGGTAGAATTTCACTCCACCGTGATCGCCGCCTTTGAAAGCTTCGCAGGCATCTTTTGGATTCATGTCCGCGATGTCTTTGCATTGGCCGTTGACTTCAACTGCCCAGACGTTGCTGTTGTTCACTACTTCAGCAAAGCGGGAGCAATCGCTGCGACGTCCAACCGATCCCAGCAAGGATCCATGGCAATTATCGCTGTGATAGAGTTTAACGCCTCTCATGCCACCGCTGAAAGCCTGGCAAGCTTTGGTGAGAGTAGTGTCCTGGATGTCCAGGCATTGTCCGTTAATTTTAACAGCCCATGCAGAGTCATTTCCAAGGTGCTCACAGTCGGTGCGTGAGTCCACGACAGCGACAAGGCTGCCACTGCAGGTATCAGATTTGTAAATTTCGACACGATCGCTATCGTCGTAAGGTGGGTTTGGGCCTGGTCCTGGACCTGGGTTTGGATGATTGCCGTAACAGTTGTAGCTCTTGAAGCTAGCAACTTCAGCTTCGAGTCTTTGAAGCTCATTCATACATTGAGCAGAGCAGCTGTAGCGACAGCTTGCTGGCAATTCAGCATGCGCGGAAGCGCCTGCGCCAACGAGAACAGCGGCAATTGCCAAAGCTTGAATCACAGAGTTTTTCAAAACGTCCTTCATAAATATCCTCACCTTTCGACGCATGGTCTATAACACGGGGCCGAATGGGTCAACTGACGTAAATTACCGACCGAAACGATCCTAGTATTGATGGGCCACTTGGGCTTAGAACTGATGGACCACTTGATCCAGACTGATTGGAGAAGAGCTTGTGATGCTGCTCTCAACCTTAGCGATTGTACGGTAGCTATCCTGAACAGAGATCATCATCGAGATCTTGTTCATGAGACTTACGTCCGCGTAGTTGTCGTCCACTTGTCCAAGCAGTTCTTTGATCTTGGATCCATTCTTGTCAAAGAAAGCGCGGATCGCTTCGTTGCGCTCGGCTTGCGAGATCTTCGCGTTGTTAAGTGAATACAAAACGTTCGCGTAGTCGTTGTTAATGAAAGATACGAAATCCTTCATTGCCTTCAACGCCACTTGCTCTCGAGCCGCATCGCGAGGCTGAGACTTGCGTGCAAACTGATCTGCCATTGCACCCGCGACGTGTCGCAAATACAACTGATCTGGGCTCGTCGATTGGATCGCTAATTCATAACGATAAACGTTATACACCTCTCTGCTACCCTCACCGACATAGCCAGTATAAACCATTTCACCGTCGGTCAGCGTATCCGTATCGTAGTTCTTTGGGCTGACTGCGAGATTGCATTTCAGGAACTGACGATACCCACGGGTTCTGAGATTGCGAATCAAGTCCCGAATATCTGTCGTCTGAGCGTCAAGATCTGCAAAGGAAGTGACAGTATCCCCGCGATCAGTCAAACAGGACTTCAGTCTAAATGTCACAAAGCCCACATAAGTATCCGATCCGGATCCAGTGATCTTAGCGAGGTCTTTTCCTTGAACAAAGGCGCGCCCTTCCATCCCAGTTCCATCTGCAGTCATGCGATCCAAAATAAGTCCGCGCTTCACATCTCTCCAGACCGGCGTGTTGCGCTGAAGATAAGTGGCAAGCCTGTCTCTATCCCAACGGCACATCGTCGCCCCAGAATCTGATGTCCATTTACCTCCGATGTATTTGTCGCCGTATTGTGTCGAATGCATCAGGGGTAACTTAATCGATGCAAACTGGAACATTGGAAAGCGTATATTATAGTCTACAACCTGATACTTGAGAGCATCACAGCGCTCATCACCAGGGCTACCAACGGAAATTTCACTCGGTCCTATTGTCGGAGATTCATATCTTTCGCCCAAAGTCTGGTCCGCTGTAACCGAAGCTGCATGAGCAGGAATCGCGGCAAATACTGTTGTCAGTGCAAGTAAGTTTAAAAACGTTTTCATGGCGAATACCTTTCTTTAAAACTCAGTATTGGTGAACCACTTGGTCCAGACTGATTGTAGAAGAGCTCGTGATACTCTTCTCGACCTTGGCGATCGTGCGGTAGCTATCTTGTACAGAGATCATCATCGAGATCTTGTTCATGAGACTTACGTCCGCGTAGTTGTCATCCACTTGCGCAAGCAGATCCTTGATCTTGGATCCGTTCTTTTCAAAGAATGCGCGAATGGCTTCGTTGCGCTCAGCTTGCGAAATCTTCACATTATTGAGCGAGTAAAGGACATTGGCGTAGTCGTTATTGATGAAAGACACGAATTCCTTCATTGCCTTCAGTGCCACCTGCTCACGAGCCGAATCGCGAGGTTGGGCTGTGCGGGCGTACTGATCCGTCATCGCGCCTGAATTATGGTTGGACAAGAAAAGGCGATCTGGAGTCGTTGACTGAATATTCAATCGATAAGTGCCATTATCGTACCCGATTTTTTCACCATTGAAGCCGGATCTAAATGATTCGCCATCGTAGCCAGGTGCAACCGTTTCACCATCTGTCAACGTATCGAGATCGTAATTTTTAGGGTTGACCGTGAGGGTGCACTTTAAGAACTGACGATATCCGCGCGTTCTGAGGTTTCGGATTATATCTCGAACATCGGTCGTCTTAGTATCGAGATCGGTAAAGGAAGTCACGGTGTCGCCACGGTCTGTCACACAGGACTTCAATTGAAAGGTGATAAAACCCTCGACGGTGTTTGAACCCGATGCCGTAATCTGAGCGATATCTTTTCCTTGGACAAAAGCGCGCCCTTCCATACCGGTTCCATCGGCGGTCATGCGATCGAGAATCAGCCCACTCTTCGCCCCTCTCCAGACAGGGGTGTTGTGCTGAATATAAGCTTTAAGCTTCGCTTCATCCCAGGTGCAAATCTGCCTCGAAGGAGTGTTCCAGCTCCCCTTCGAAATGTATGAGGATCCATATTCCGGCGAGTACTTCAGAGGCCACTTGATTGACCTGAATTCAAATAACTGAAATTCGGTACTATATTGCACAACCTGATACTTGAGATCACCACAGTCTTCGCCACTCGGGATGCCGTAGATGCGGATATTGCTTGGTCCAAGTGTTGAAGACTCATATCTCTCGCCCAGAGCTTGGTCCGCGGCCACCGAAGCGGCATGAGCGGAGAGACCCGTAAACACTATTGTGAGAGCAATGAGAGCGTTAAGTGTTTTCATGACTTATTCCTTTCCAACAACCAAAGGGTTCTTCGTAACGATTTGATAAAAATAGGAGCCATTATCGGCTTGAACGGACCGGCAGACAGCTCCGCTGAACTTGACGGAGTTGCGGTCTTCTGCCGCGAGACGCTCATGGCATGCGATAAGCGCATCGATGGATCTTTCGAAAGTATGGTCCACGAGACCCCCACCCAAGCCCATGCTGCTTGCCACGACTTTCCATTGAAGCTGATCAAGCTCACCTAAGCCAAAGACTCGAAGTCCATAAAGAGACTCAGTCTCCGTAACAGGCATCGTGTGCCAATGGTCTTCGGCAAACTCTTTTTCAAAGCCTTTCTTCTTCAGCCTGAGCCGGGTTTGGTCGTTGAATGCTTCCATCACGACGTGTTTGCGATCGCGTTGATAGTAGATGCAATAAACAAAGTAATACTTGTCCTCGTACAACTCTTTTTGGCGCGCGCATTCTTGGCCTGCAGTCTCCTCGTTCATTCCTTGATTTGGATTTTCCATTTCGTAGGTAGCCAAGAGAACAGGAGTCTTGCTTGGCTGATCGCTTCTTCTTTCCAAAAGTGGTTTCATTTGCGCAAAGAGCGGCGTCGATACGGCATAAGCCTGATCGTTCACGCCGCAAATCCAGAGCATCTCATGAAGAACCAGCTCAAGTCTTGCGAGCTTGTCGGAGTGCTTGTTCCAGGCCTTTGCATCGACTTCGATCGTGTTTTCAGCCGGATAATTCACCGCGCTTCGAGGACCGTCAGGAAGTTCCGCTTTATCAACGAACTTCACGCGAAGGGTTTGAAGCTTTTGAGCGTAAACGGCGAGATTTACCGGAAGAACTTGCTGCTTATTGAGCGCGCGAAGCACATCGAGATCCTGATAAGCCAGCGTGACGAATTGCATCTCGTCGAAATCGCCGCCGTTTCCTGCGCGATCTCCACTTCCAGCCATCGCAGGGGCGATGACCTGCATTTGTGTTGCGATCGCAAGCGCTGCGATCAGTCCTAGTTTCTTCATTGAGGTACTCCTTCTCTTACGGTCTTCGTTAATGGGAATAATGCGGATTCAAGTTGATAAACTGTGTCGGCATCCGTGGCTGATCCGAACTCAGCCATGAACTCGTCTTCAAATTTTCTGACAAACGCTTTCATGCGCGGAAGATCCTGGGATTTCACGGATACGGTGATTCCCGAAACCTGGCGCTCGCTCAGGGGCACCGCACGAATGGATGTGCGCGCCATCGAGAGCACTTCTTCATGAAAACGTTTCAAGGCTTCGCTTGCCACGTCGTCAGTGGTGTTGAGCGGCTTGCCCGTCAGCAATATCTGCTGAGTTTCGGGATCAACAGAGAGAAGCCCAAGCTCAGACATGGTCTTGATTGCGCTGGATACGTCACGAGGCGTGACCTTGAAGCGAAATTTGGATGCGATCCAGTCTGCGTCCATCCGAAAACTTTTGAGCTTTGCGAACTGGCGAATCCCGTAAAACCACCAGTGCGAAATCGCTGCAAAAGTTTTGTCATCGAGGAGGACGAATTGAGCCTTTGGGCTCATCCGGCGCAAGCGATCCATGATGACCACTTTGCGTGCGGGATCTTGATCCGCCTTTGAAAGAGAGATCAGGTCTTCAAAATAGCGGCGCTCTTTCTCGTTGAAGTTAAAATACTGAATGAGCTTTTCAGTGATCTCAGGACCCGCTTCGCGCGATCCGTTTAGAATCTTTAAAATCGAGGTGCTGTTCTTCAGGCCAAGCTTTTTGGCCCAAGCACCGTAGCTCCAGCCCTTTTGCGTCCGCTTCTTATCGGAGTAATGGGTCTGCAGAAATGCCCGGTAATCCGTGAAGCTGAAAAGCTCGCTACGTGGAATGTGATTTAAGGCGTCCGTTTGCATGCGGCGCTTGTATAAAAGGCGCAGGCATGTCGCAAGGCATTATGTGGCCATTTGCCATCTTTTTACAGGCAACTTGCCTGCACCTGAAAGCATTTAAAGACAACGTATACCTAAGATATTAAATACTTAGGCAATCAAAGCAGAGTCGTAGACCAGTCCACGATCTGCCTACAAAGCGCCATGCGAACTTGCAGAAACATATGATCGCAGTCGTAGGCCTTCTCCTGCAGGGACGCGACCCGGTTCTCAGAAAGCGCTTTCATCAAGCTATGGTGGTGAGATTCGGGAATAGAAACCACATCCCTGGTTCCATACTGAATCAAAAGCGGAGTCTTCCGGACGGCGTCGCCCAAGAGCTCAAGATCCCATTTCTCGATGTTTTCCATGGAGGATTGGATTAATTCTTCAGCAGTCGTACCCTGCACAGGGCGAACGCTATAGCGAAAGCTGTCCACTGCAAACGCAACGTTGTCTTGGCTTTGGCGAAGCCATTTTCCAAAGGCGCCAAAGTTAAATGCACCGATGGTAGCAACGCCGCTCACGCGACGATCTTTAGCTGCAGTGTGAAGGCCGATAAAGCCTCCCATGCTATGGCCCACGATCATGATCTTTGCAGGATCGCAGCGAAACTCGTCGGCAGCTTCCGGGCTCGCGACAAAGTCCACGGCAGAAAGTCCGTCTTCCAAAGCGTTCTCAAAGGAGAACTTGCCAGGGCTTCCCCAGGCTCCGCGATAGTGGAAAAACAGGCAATTCCAGCCCGCGCGACGAAGAGCATGTCCAACATCAAAATTAGGCTCATTTCCTGGAAAGCCATGAAGAATGATGGCGACAGGATGAGGGCCTTTTCCGGCAGCGACCATAAAGCGCGCCAAAAGCTTTTGCCCCTTGGACTCAAAAGTAAATGGGATCAACGTCGAAGGATATGCTGGATCCGTCTCTGGCAGATCCATGGTAACAGGGTCAAATTTGGACATTACGCCACCTATATCAGTATCTAGATGCGCTTGGCAATAAAGGCCAAAAGCTCAGGACGCGCTGGATTTCGGCCCTGGGCGACGACCTGAAAGCCGCTTTGCCGAATCAAAGACGCAAAATCATCGGCACGGTAACGATAAATCGTACGGGCAGGGCCCGACGGATCATCGGTACGGTCTTCAGATTGTCCTTCGCCTTCAGCAATGGATACAAAAAGGGTTCCATTTGGCTTCATGGCGGCAAAAAAACTGGCCATCGCGCGCTGACAACCCGGCGCAGGAAGATGCGATAGAACGCCATGCGCCCAAACCGCGTCATAGCTTTCTTTAGGAAGGCTCAATAGCATCACATCGGCTTGCCACACCTTACAACCACTCTGAGCGCGCGCGATGCTGACCATTTCGCTGGATGCATCGAATCCTTCGGCCTGAAATCCCAGGCGATTGAAAACCCTGAGGTCGCGTCCCGTTCCGCATCCGGCATCCAGGATCTTTCCGCCCGGCGGGATCCGGGAGCAGAACTCCTGTAGCGCGGCCTGGTCCATTCGCGAATGAGTCCGCTCGAAGTAGCGCTTCTGATTATGATTGTAATAGGCAACGGTTGAGGCATGAGCGTTCATCGATTTAATCTCAAGGGGTTTATCCAAACAGGCTCATCTGAGAGCCCTGGTTCATCTCAACCCAGGGCTTGAGCTCCAAGCCGCATCGGATATTTATTTCTTGTGTAAAATACTGGATCAGATCCGGTGCCTGAACATTGTCGGGCTCATGAATGAAGAAATAGATCTCGCGAATTCCTTGCGAGATCCAGTCATTCAATCGGCCGATCCATGCATCAATTCGAGAGTAATCCGTTGGATGAAGCGAATTTCCCACAAAACGAACCATCACTGAAGGCGCTGTCAGGCTCATGTGAAGCACGTCACGCCTTCCCGCCACGTCCGTGATCAAAGCAACGGCTCCATAGATCTCAAGGAGTCGTGTCACATCGGAACGGAGCACGCCCTTGGAGAACCACGCAGGATGCCTGAACTCAATCGCAAGTTGAAAGCCTCGCGGCAGAGTCTCAAGAAAGTTTCTCAGCACGGGAAGCTGCGCCGGACTGAACTGAGGGGGAAGTTGAAGAAAGCTTCTTCCCAATCGATCCCCTAAGCCCATCACGGATTTGCAGAAGGACTGAGTCATGGCTTCAGCGTCCTGAAGCATGCGCTCGTGCGAGATCATCTGCGGAAACTTCGGGCAAAACTTGAAGCCTGGCTCAGAATGGGTGCGCCAGTTATTGATCGTATCCTCATCAGGAATTCGATAATGGGTCGTATTGAGCTCAATGGTATAGAACTGCTGGGAGTAAAATTTCAGATAATCCTGGGAGCGCGTGCCCAGAGGATAAATCCGGCCAACCCACTCCTTTTGTGACCACACGGGTGCCCCAGTGTAGACTGCTGGCTTACTGCCAGTTGCGCCCAGACGATTGAGTAGCTGAGCGTTTCCTGTGAAGTCCGCAGGTAAGCTGAAATCAACGCCTGAAATGCTGGGGAGTTTTCCGAAGTCCAATCACCGGAAAACTCCCTCATTTAGACCCAAGATTCAAGGGCTTTTGAACCTTCAGTTCTTCTTATGCGACTGGAAAGCAAACGGGTAAATGACCGTTGTCGGCTGCCCGTTCTCGGCCGCTGGGAATTGCATCGACTTGATGACATCCCGGACACATCCCTCAAGCTTGTCAAAATGAACATCCGTGCGCAGCAGCTGCACGGAAACGACCGGCCCGGTCGGGGAAATCTTCCACTGGTAGAGGATACGGCCTGCAAGATCCGAGTTCACTAAAAGCGCGCGCTCATAGCAGTTTCGGATCTGGCTTCGGTACTTGGCAATGACGGCTCGAACGACGTCGCGAGTCAGGCCCCCACTGGTCTGAAACCCTCCGCTTCCGCTGCCATCCAGGCCACCGCTCCCGCTTCCATCCCCACTCCCGGCGCCGGTTCCGAGAACGGAGCCCGCGGCAAAATCCTTCGAGGAGTTTCCGCCTGGCCCGGCAATCGGGCCCGTCGACTTGGGATTGAACTCGTGATTTCCGCTCAACGTGGTTGAGGCCTGAGACAGGCTTGAGCTATCGCCTTTCGGAGAGCCTTTGGATCCTTCACCCAGATCGCCAATCGCGCCGCTCTTCAGAACAACTTTTCCCTGATCTCCGGACACAGCAGACGCGATCAAGCCCTGATCCACGATCTGATCGGCCTTAATGCCGCTTCCCTTCGGACCGCCGGATGTCTTTTTCAGAGCACCCAGAAGTCCCATGGTGTTGACGTCTTTGGGGGCAGCTGGTGCCGTCGCAACGTTCAAGCCTGATTTTTTAGGCCCTGGATTCTGCTTTACCTTAGGCTTTGCCAGATTGGCTTGAGAGTTCTTTTGAACAACCGGAGTTGCGATCTCCTTTTGTTTGCCACCCTCTACAACCGTAGCCTCTGCCGGCACGGCTTGCTTTTGCTCCTGAACCGGAGGAGGTGGCGGAATCAGTTGGGGCTTCGGAGGCGGTGCCTCCTCCAACCTTTGAATTTCCACTTTTGCAATACGGGGCGGCGCTTCCTGGGCGATCTGATCACTCACGGGATGCAGGTTGCTGAGCACAGTGATCGACGCTCCGATCAAGAGTGCTGCCGCAAACAAGCCGACGAGAAGCTTGTCTTGAAAGAAGTCGGTGCGGACTTTCGGAGGATTAGTCCAGGGAACGAGTCGCAAAAAGAAGCGCATTCCCTTCCATCTGACTTCAAGCAGATCATTGGGCCAGAGATCCGGAGACTTCCCGGCTTCCACCTGAATTCCCTTTTGGTAAACCACAGCGCCTGGCATTTCGCTCGTCAGGACCCGTATCGTTTCAGAGGCCTTTTGCTCCGGGTTCCAGAGAATCTTGAACTCAGGAACCTTTTCAAAGGGCTTTTGCTTTTTCACAAAGCGGCGGGGACGAAGGTGCAACACTTCTTCAATTGCGCCACTATCGGAGCGTCCTTGAACGACTTCGAGAACATAGCCGCTCTTGCTGATTGGCTTCAGCCCTGCCGCGCCTTGCGCAGGCGCCAGCGTGTCGCTGATCCCACCGCCATCCCACTCGGTCGTCAGTTTGTCTTCACGGCATAAAATCTGAAAGCCGCGGAACTGCAAGGGCTCATCACTGAGGATCACTCCCTCGCCGACTTCTTCAGCGGACTGGGAAATATCAAAGATGGACCAGTAGCCCGTGCTCGGGTCGAACTCGCCGCCACCTACCCACTCCAACATGAAGTGTACAGGCTTGATTCCGCTGGCTCGCAAAACCACGTCACAGGCGGGAGATCGCCCAATCGTTACAATTGGACGTGTCAGGCCTGCGCTTGCCAGCTCGAGCGTGCCACGACGAATAATCACTCTTCTCATTTCGAGGGCCTCACTGCGCTTTTTCCATTCGACGTACCCGTTGGCGTGACCTCGCGATACACGGGTTTCCAAGGGGCTTCGTGCTTTTGGAACTCATTGAAGTTTTTCCGACCGTATATGACGGCCTGAAGGCTAGGTTGTTGATTACCGAGCTGGATAAAGAGATCTGGGTTCGACTTTTCGCCTTCGATCACGTCAGCATCGAAATTCAAGACACTCGGAGCAATACGCGAGGACGGGCCTGGCGCACGCTTCTGTGGAGCCTTGTCCGCAGCATGAACAGGGAAAATCGAAACAGCAGCTAGAAGTGCACCGAGACTGATAAAAGTTTTCATCGAGACATCTCCTGACACTTGGATAGAATCTTATCCTGTTTTTCAGCTGACAGCTCTTCAAACAGGTAACGTCTCATGACCTCTCCGGAATCCGAGGACAGCAAAATTCCCGTTCGATACCAATAGTACGTCTCATTCTCAGAAAACCATTCTTTGCGGCGCAGGTCCAATACGATCAAAGCGCCAATCGGGTTTTTCGATTGAACAAGCTTCTTGAGAACATCATCCCGAGTGGATGGCCATGGCCATTTCTCGACATTGACCATAGGAAGGGTTCGAGCCAATTCCTGCTGTTCCGCATCCTTCAGGGTCGAATCGATCTTGGCTTCAATTTTTCCGAACTCCTCGGCCTGCTGAGAGAACTCTTTGGCAAGCTCTTCGACACCAGCCTTATACTCGGCCTGCTGTTCAGGACTGAGCCCATCAGGAATCGGAGAGGAAAGAATGAGCTGAGCGAGCTTCTCTTCGTTTCCACGGGCGGCCTCAAAGATCCGGCGTTGGACCTGAGGGGTCTTGCCTGCGATATCCTTTTTAACCAACTCTCGGATTGCGCGCGTTTCAGTCGCAAGTCTCTCAACCGCTTTGGCAAGCGTTGCTGCCTTGGCCTTGGCCGAAGGATATCTGAGACCCTTCAGGCGACTCTCGGTTGGCGTCAACTCCACATGCTTTGGTTTGGCCGGGAGGAGTCCTTTCACCCAGGATTCTTCCTCTGTTGTTGGCGAAAACGCCCATTGCTGGTGGTTGAGGCGCAAGGCCAGAAGCGCAAGCTGGCGGTCGGAGTCGCTCTTTGGCGCGCTGGACTTGAACCACGACACCACCGTCTGCGGACGGGTCAGGCCTAAAAGAGTGTGGAGATAAGCGCGACGCTCGACATCTAACTTGTCAATCTCGCGACGCGTGACCTCCTGACCACTTCCCAGCTTTGCAAGAACCTGCTCCAGTTGCAGGGACTTACTGCTGATCTTATCGGTATTCACGCCTGCGAAAAGATCCACAACAGTCTGAAAATCGCCCTGCTTCAGATGGTATCCGGTGAGTGCCTGAAAGGGCCCCAAGTACTCTTTTGAGATTCTCTCATCCGGAGACAGCTTGACCATTTCCGCAACGGCCTGAGGATAGAGCTGTTTCTCGATGTAAAAATTCAGAAGGTCCTGTCTGGCGATCTTTGCCTTCTCAGGATCTGCACTTGCCGCAATGAACTGTTTGACCGAGTCGGTGTAACTGGACGCATCGCCCTTCTCACGCGCCTTTTTGGCGACTTCCAGCAAGCTCTCGCGCTTGAGCGCCTGAATTCTTTGACTATTGCTTAACGAAGCATACTTTGCGTCTTTGAATCGACGTCCGAGTTCATCAAATTGGCCAAGCTGATAGCGCGCCCACTGAGAGCGATAGAAGTTTTCCTCATTCGGCTCAGTCGCCAGTACCTGGTCCAGTAGCGGCAATGCGTCGCTGTACTCCTTATCCTCAAAACGGAGATCAAGTCTTCGTTTCGCGATTCGGATCCAGGAGCTCGACTTCGGATTCTGTTTGAGGAATCCGTCGAGGGATTTGACCAATTGCGGACGATTGGTCTTTGGATCTTTCTTGGACAACTGCTCGTAAGCCGCCATCTCAGAAAGAGCAGATTTCTCGCGCAGGTTCGCAAGTGCCGGATTGACCTGCACTCTGCGATTCAGGGTAACTACGCAAGCCCAGTCTTCCGTACTCTCGCACACGTCAAGCCAGATCTGGGTGATCGTCGGCAGAAACTTGGACTGCT
>JBJMMA010000087.1:0-8305 GCA_045805065.1 Bdellovibrionia bacterium
CGGAATGGCTGGTATCCACCCGAATGCTCATCTCAGGGGTTCTTCTTCTCGGGATCGCGTTCATTCGAGAGGGGCGGGGAGTCCTGAATGTTTTCAGGAGGCGAGAAGATTGCATTGAGCTTCTGACGTTTGCGATCCTGGGAATGCTCGGAGTGCAATACACCTACTTCACGGCTATCAAGCATTCGAATGCAGCGACGGCGACGATTCTTCAATACCTGGGGCCTGTGATCATCGCGGCGGTCTACGCGGTCCGAGAAAGGCGGATCCCTGTGTTTCATGAGATCCTTGCGCTCCTCTTTGCAGTGATCGGGACTTTTCTGCTAGTGAGCCATGGCAGGCTGGATTCGCTCTCCATTTCTCGTGAGGGCCTGTTTTGGGGTCTGGCTTCGGCAGTCTGCCTGGCTATTTATACGGTTCAGCCGGAAGCGCTGCTTAAAAGACAATCCTCTGCCACGGTCATTGGGTGGGCAATGGTCATTGGGGGCGTCGCAATCAGCTTTGTTTTTCCTCCCTGGAGGTTTATGGGCGTTTGGGACGCCTCGGCTTTCGCAGCGACCGCCTTTATTGTGGTCTTGGGGACGTTCATCCCGTTCTTTGCTTATCTGAACGCCGTAAAGATCGTGGGGGCACGAACCTCGAGTCTGCTTGCTTGCGCCGAGCCGCTGTCGGCAGCCTTGTGCGCGGTGCTTTGGCTTAAGGTATCCCTCGTCGCGCAAGATTGGATGGGAGCGCTTCTCATTGTGCTGACCATGCTGTTGCTTACTGCCCTGAACAAGTCCTCATCAAGCTAGGGCAGAACGGGGCCGTTACTTGCCGACGGAGGCGTTTCTGGGTATAAAGGCAGAGTTAAATAAGTAGAATTGAAGAGGCCAGATATGCAACGAAACGGGACTCGACCGCAGGTTACCGACTTCATCGAGCTCGATGGAGTGAAGCTCACATT
The DNA here is from genome assembly GCA_045805065.1 of Bdellovibrionia bacterium. Classification (GTDB taxonomy): domain Bacteria; phylum Bdellovibrionota; class UBA1018; order UBA1018; family UBA1018; genus CAZCBS01. The sequence continues at coordinate 947 of JBJMMA010000087.1, forward strand.
TTCCGACATCTGGAGCGTTGTAAACGAGTTTTACGGACGCGTTGCCGTCGATCCGATGCTCGCAGAGCCGTTTGGATCGGTCAAAGATTGGCCACATCATGTGGAGCGTCTGACGCACTTTTGGTGGATCCGGCTCGGAGGACGGCCTTATCTCGAGGGTGTCTATAATCCGGTCGAAAAACACTTCCAGGCCGGTTTTAATCTTTCGCTTCTCCAACGCTGGCTTGGCCTGTTCCAGGAAACGCAGAAAAAGCTTTTGACCGAAGCTCAAGCGATGCTTTGGATGGAGATCGCGGAAGCGATGGGGCAGGCGCTTTTCATGAAGAATGAACAATATGCTCAGTATGTTAAGATGGTCACGTGAAGCGATTTTCCAAGGTCAATATTGAGATCAGCAATATCTGTAATCTTCAGTGCAGTTTCTGCCCTGAGGTGATGCGGTCCAAGAAATGGATGGATCTTGGTCTGTTTCGAAAAATCATTGAGCAGGTCAATCCGATTGCTGACCAGGTCTGCTTTCACTTAATGGGTGATCCATTGGTTCATCCTAAACTATCGGAATTGGTAGATATCTGTGAGGAATACGGCTCACGGATTTTCTTCGTGACGAACGGAGTGCTTCTTCGAGAGAAACACCTCGACCTTCTTCTTCGCACTGCGTTTCGACAGGTGAATTTCTCGCTTCACAGTTTCCATGATAATTTTCCCGACCGGGATCCGACGGAATATCTGGAGCGGATCTTTGCTTATACGGAGCGCGCGCTTCTGGAGCGTCCCGATCTCTATATCAATTACCGGCTCTGGAACCTGGAAGACGTACGTGGCACCGGCGCTAAAAATCGGGATATCCTGGAGCGTGTCCAAAAGAGATTTTCTGCTCAAATCCGCGCAGGCGACGTGGATGTTCGCTATCGGAAAAGTCGTCACCTTCGGGGCAGGCTCTTTCTGCACTTTGATACCGAGTTTACTTGGCCCTCGCTCGATCTTCCCATCCTCGGAGAACTCGGGCGGTGTCATGGACTTTCGACTCACTTCGGTATTTTAGTGGATGGGACTGTGGTGCCTTGCTGCCTGGACAAGGAAGGCGCAATCGCTCTTGGGAATGTTCAGCACACCCCGCTTGCAGAGATTTTAGATTCTCCCCGGGCCATGGCGGTTTTGAATGGGTTTCGCGACGGCAAACTGGTCGAGGAGCTCTGTCAGAAATGCCAATACATTGAACGGTTTAAAACGCCCCTTCGCGGTTGATCGCATCTCAGGTTTTTCTGGATTTCTCCGACAAGTGAATTCAGATGCGCCATCTCCAATGGGTTAGGTTCGGAACAGCCGTTGTTTTCGGATTGATTCTTACGCTTACCGCGAAAGCCGCGGGGCCTGATTTTGCTCAGTGCGTAAGCGATAGCCTGGAGCAGCGACTCCTCAAAACCATAGGCCCGAGGTCAGTTTATCGGCCCATTCTTTCTACCGATCTGGATTTCTTGCGAACAGAAGCTCGATTTGCGGAGGGACCGGCTCCTCAGCGTAACGTAGCCATTGTCGCACCCCGGGAGCAGTTTCGGTTCAATGGCGAGACTCAAGCGATTCTGGAGCTGAAGAAACGCCTGGTGTCACGCTATCGGGACCGAATCATCGACGTCCAAAAAGGACATGGCGCCGATGTTGTCCGAGCGGCGCGCGAGCAGTTTGATATGATGCTCAAGGAGCTTCCCGAGACATCACCCCATGTTTTTCGTCGCGAGGGGAATGTTCTGGTCAATATTTTGACAGGGGATCGGTTGTCGGCGTCTGATCTTCCCATGCGCGATCCGCGGCTGGCCCTGGAGAGACTCGGGCAGATGGTGCCGGACGATCTGATCTTTGTGAAAAAGAAAGGCGATGAGTTCCACATCATCGGTGGCAATCTCGCTTTTCCGACGCGATGGAGCCTGGGAGGCGCGATCGGAGAGCCCATGGTGGCGATTCATGCCGGACTGGGGGGCAACCCCGAGAAGTCAGCTGCCTTTTCTACGATGATCAACAGGATTTTGGACCGGACTCTGGTGACTCCAGAGGTTGTTCGCCGCAACAACTGGTTTGTGGATCTCGATCCACGCTATCCTTTGCCAAACTATCAGACGGTGAGTTTTAAGGCCCCCGATAAGATCAGCAAAAGAAACTACCAGGACTCCGTCTTTATCCGAACCGAAAGACAAACCCTCAGAGGTTTGCCCGAAAGTAAAACAGTCGTGTTCGGAATCCAACCGATGGTCTTTCCGATCGGAACGATTGTAAAAGATCGCGATATCGCGGCAAACCTTGTCGATGGAATCAAAGTCAAACTCTTACCTACAAAAAACAATCCTGATTATGTCGCGAAAGTCGCCAAGTATATCGAAGCCGAGCTTTCTCGCGACCCATCGTCAGTTGCCACCAAAGTACTGGCGAGCGAGAAGCTCAATGACTCGAGCTATCTTCTTCGGGTTAAAAAACCGGCCGATCTTCATCTCGTGCCAGGCGAAGCAGTCCGTGTGACGCTCAGTACTCCAAAAGGCAAGGCCACTCGAACTTTGTCGCTGGCAAATTCTCCCCATGGCGATGATCTCGAGTTTGCTGTCAAGGATTCGGACAGCGAGTTCAAGCAGACCTTCAAATCACTGAAAGCAGGAGATCCGATCCAACTCAAGCTGACTCGGACGAGTCTTGAGTTCAAACCCGAAAAGCCTGCGGTCATGATTGCCGGCGGAATTGGGATCACTCCCTTCAGAAGTTTTATTCAATACGTGAAAGAGAAAAAACTCGAGACTCCGATGTGGCTCTTTTACGGAAATCGCGATCAGATCGCGTTTGAAAGTGAAATCAATCAGGCTGCAAAAGGGGATTCTCAGCTCAATGTCACGCATGTCTTGAGTCGCCCGGATCCTTCATGGCAAGGCGAGCGGGGCAGGATCGATGAGGCGTTTTTGCAGAAGACGGTACCGTCGCTTCCGGCTGACGCGATCTACTACGTGGTTGCATCTCCTCAGATGGCAAATGACACTCGAGCTGCGCTCACAAAGCTTGGAATCCCAGAGAGCAGAATTTCGATCGAAGCGTTCCCAGGCTACGAAGCTAAAGCGGGAGCGTCTGGGAAGCCCGCATTTGATCCCGCTCAGGTCCAGGATCATCAAACGGTTTGCTACTGTCACCGCGTTTCGGCAGGCGCTCTGCGATCGGCGATTCAAAATGGAGCGTCGACACTTGCAGAGCTCAAGAGTCAGACTCTGGCAGCCACCGGATGCGGCGGATGCGAATGCAACGTCATGAGCATGCTTCAATGCGAAATGGTAAAGGGCGAGATGGTAAAGTCAGCTCGGTGAGCGCGGCCATTCAGCCGTCTTGGCAGCGGGCCTTGCGAACATGCGATCAATGTAAGTCTCGACGCGAGGAAAAGTGTCCATCACGGACTTGTACTCGGGCGCGAATCGTAGCCAATAGAGTTGGTAGCTTACGCAGATGTCGGCGGTGCTGAAATGATTGCCAACGAGGTACGAGCCTTTGGCAAGACTTTGATCAATTGCCTCAAGGGCACCACGGAGTTCGTCCTGCAGATCTTTTACTTTCTCGCTTTTAACTGCGCTCGGTGGGATGTCCTCGAGAAGGTCATAGCGCCATTGGAGTGAATCAATCGTAGCCGAGGCAAAATACATCCACTTCTGGTACTCACCGCGTTCGGGTGCGTCGAGAGCAGGAGCCATACCCTTGTCGAGATAGAGATCTGCAACATAAGCGCAGAGTGCGCCTGACTCAAAGAGCACACGCCCGTTGATCTCAGCCACCGGGATACGACCCATGGGATTGAGCTTGAGGAAGCCTGGGCTTTCGCTCTCATTATTTTCCACATCGAGCCAGCGGTCTTCGTATGCCACACCCATCTCGTTGAGCAGCCAGCGCACTTTAGCGCTGCGGTCGAAGGGAGCATTGGCATGCAAGCGGATCAGAGGCTCTTTTGTCGTCATAATCCAGAGAATACCAGAAAATATCTATGTCTTCAGCTTTCGAAGAGCAGTCCCGAGATGAAGAGCGACATGATCCGTCTTATCGCTTTTGATCAGATATTGTGGAGCAGTTGAGGTTGCGTGATGGACGTAGCCCTTAAAGCGAGTAGGGCGCGTGAGCTTTTTGATGATATGACCTCGGACCCGTCCTGCTTCAGAGTTCCACGAAACATGGTCGCCGACTTTAAGTGCTTTTTTCATAGTTGCTTGGGAATCTGTTCGATAAGTAATCGTCGTCCCGCGGACTTTTGCCCATGACGTAATCTTGTGCACCTGATTCCGAGTCGGACTTAGAATGTGTTCCACTCGAAAGTTTCTTACGGTTAAAGCGTCCGAAATCAGGTTGCGATGGCATCTCCAGGGAACGGCTTCGGCGCAAATAATTGCCACTCGCTTCTTCAGAGCAAGTTCGATCAGGCTCTCCAACGCCTTTTCAAATTCCGAAGTGCGCATGTAATCCGCGTAGCCCTGAAAGCTTTTATTGATCCATCCAGTGTTGGGCGAATTATCTACGGGTCTTCGTCGACCGCCGAGACCCGGTAAATGCCGATAGGAGATGCCAGCCTGGCGCAAATACTTGCGCAGGTTTTCGGTCTTATATTGCGGATTATGTCTTGAGCCCGGAAAGGCGCGAACATCGGCTACGACATCCACCGAGTTGATCTCAAGGAGTGTAAGAAAGGCCTCTATCGGGCGATTGGAGTGTCCTAGGGTAAAGAGCGTTGTAACTGAGGGCTTTCGCTTTGTTCCCATCTGGGTCGCCTGTCCTTGAGAAAAGACAGTTGCACAATATGTGCTATGAAAACGAAAACGGACAGCCCATTGGACTGTCCGTTTTACCTTGAGTTGCTATCTTTTTCTCAAAGTCCACTCGTCAGGCCGAGATCAGTAGCCCCTGCCGGACAGAGAGACCTTCGCCGGAGTTGACGAAGCATTGCTTGGAATGCTCAGGACTCCAGCTCGAGTTCCAGATGCTTTAGGTTTGAAGACAACACTCGCAGTACAGCTTGCTCCTGGAGCATAGGCTCTTCCAGCCACACATGTGCCGGTCCCGCCAAAAGCAAAGTCTCCGCTGATGCTAAAGTTGCTGAAAATCAGGTTAGCATTGCCGGTATTGGTGATCTTCACAAGCTGTACCTTGCTCGTGGTTCCAACTTTCTGCCAGCTGAATGCCAAGGCACTTGCCGACAAGCTAGCTGCTGGACGCTTTGCAGGCGTTGGACTCGGTGAAGGGGATGGCTTCGGAGTAACGGTTGGTGATGGCGAAGGTGCCGGTGCAGATACAGCCGCGTACTCATACGCCCCGATGTCAATGGACGAACCGCGAGGTTTGCCGTCAAAATCAGTGAGAGGCGCGGAGGTTAAAGTACCCTTGCCAATGGCTGGTGATGAGGGCTGGAGGTGGTAATCACCCGTTCCATCTGCCTCATACTTAACGAACATTGGATCTTGAGAAATGGTGCCACTGATTGATCCGCTGATCATTTTGACGTTGGTTCCGCTGTCATAGACCAGATTGTTGATGTAGCGATTGTTTGCTCCGACCTTGCCGTACTCGATGATCCCATAGGCGCGGTTATCATAGACGATGTTATTGGCGACGTAGTTGTTCTCAGAGCCGTTCGGCAGAGCCCCTCCGTCTCCGTTTCCGATCAGGATCCCTTCCTTGTTATTAAAGACAGTATTATTGATGATCGCTGAAGCGGTCGCTCCATGCCATTGATGAATGCCAACGGCTGCAATGTTTGAAACGACGTTGTTCATCACGATGTTTCCAACACTTGCGATGTAAATGCCCTGTATCCCGTTGCAGGGGGAGGCTGACGGATAGCCGATATTTCTGACAATATTGTTGGTGATCACAACATCACCCACGCTGGTGTAGGTATCGATGCCTGCGCCACCGTTTCCATTACATCCACCGCTCACGGTGAGATCATGAATGTAGTTGTTGGTAATCGAGACATGAGCGGCCTCAGATAGAATGCCTCCGCGTCCGCTGCCGGAGATCTCAAAACCATCAATATCCACGTAATTGCCTTTGTTATCCCAGGCGAAACCGGTTCCACTCAGGACGATCTTGGCACGATTCTTTGGATCAGAGACGAAGCGAATGTGAGCCGCCGAAGTTCCGCTCATCGTCGTTAAGATTCCGACATCATTAATGCCGGGAGCGGATACTTTGTAAGTGCCAGCAGCGACATGAATCGTGGTGCCTGGTGCGGCGACTTTCGACGCTTTGGCAATAGTCAAAAACGGAGAGCTCTGCGTACCGGCATTGGAGTCATTTCCTGATGGGGCAACATAGATATCACTTGCTGCCCAACTGTTTAGTGCAAATAAACTGCTTGATAAAAGAGTAATGGTCGACAATCGATTTCTTTTCATCTTTTCCCCCGTTTAAAAAGACTATGAAACTATTTCCCCGGTAATAATATTTAAGCGTCAATAATCAACTCGCACAATGTGTCCAGTTCGACGGAAGTGTCAGAAGTGATGACTTTGTCGAATCGAACGTTACAAAGCTGAAATATAACCGAGATGGCTTACGTGTAAGGGCGTGGAAATGTTTCGATTAGAGTGAGGCCATTCGTTTAACTTCACTCTTCTTGGGAGTCTGACAGAATTATTTTCGATGCAGCAGCCGCTATTTGAGCAGCGTGCACTGAAGGTCGATCAGGACTTGGCGCGACCACAGGCTTGCGATCAGTCTATCGTTTTGGCTTTTAAGAACGCCGGCGCTGTAAAAGCGGGCCTCGTAATTGACGAGGAAGCCTTCCAGCGTGAAGTTCCCGTTGTCGTACTCGGTGACGTAAGCGATGACATTCGGAGTTTGGCCGAAACCCAGTTTGCGGTGGGGCACGGTCTCGATTTGGGCTGAAGACATGGGCGTGCTGCTTTCTTTGATTTCGCAGCGAAGAGACTTCGCGAAGCAGAGCGTTGGTAACACGGCGAGTAACAAGCCAGCGATCATCGTGGATTTCATTGGGGATCCTTTCATGATCTTCTTTCTAAATCATAGAAATCGGCATTCAACAAAAAGATTCGCCACCCCACCTCAATCAGTTTAAGCAAGAAGTGTTGGCGCTATTCACCTCAAAAAAAAGTCGGGCAGCGTTTGAGCGCTGCCCGACCTGATCTTGCTTAAGATCTGTTTTGGACGACCTGGTTAGTTGCTGATGACCAGGTTATGGTTGAGGTTATTGAAGCCCGTCGACGCATCCCATACGCCGGTGTTAGCCAGCTGGATGGAATAGTAAGGCAGGCCGTACAGTGCCGGCGCAGGATCTGGCAGGTTCATCCACATGGAGTAGGTCCCTGCTGGGATGCTGGACGGCAGAGTGAC
>JBJMMA010000088.1:0-13255 GCA_045805065.1 Bdellovibrionia bacterium
CACTAATAACATACACAACAAACTTCACAAAAGAATCCACGGCGTAAAGCCAGCGGCGCAAAAGCGAGAGCTCCACGACTTCCATGACGGAGCCGCGTTTGAGTCGCTCGATCGCGTCGGATGGGTCAGCAAGCTCGGTGAGAGGACCCCAAAGTGCATCGCGATCCAGGAGCTGAGAGACTTCTTGTGTCTCCTGTTGAAGGACTCGTGCGCTGGCAACGTTCTGAGCCCAGTTCTCAGGGTTTCTCAGATCAAACAGGATCCCTTTGGCCCTGTCAGTGCGGGCTTCAGCAAGTGAGAGCTCCAGGAATCGATTCCATTCCAAGGGCTCCAATGCTCGGGAGGCGGTTCGAGATGCGGTTTGGGATAAATCGCTCATGACAGAAGCTACTTATCACGACATCGCCTCATTGACACGAAGCGAGTTCTCAAGGATTGTCAGGAATACATGAGTTTGCAGTGCGTCTCCCCAGTTTTAGACCTCGATTCCATCTTTGATGAGCTGAATCAGAAGCATTTCGATGGCTTTCTAGACTGGCTGCCTTTGACTTGGAATAGCCGCCTGCGCTCCAGTGCGGGACGATTCATTCCTGGGAGTCGCAAGTGGTTTCAGGACTATCCGCCAAAGATTGAAATCGCTAGTTATCTGAAAACCGAACCTAACGCCGCTGAACTTGTACGCGATACGCTGGGTCACGAACTGATCCACTATTGGCTTTGGGTTCGTCGCCGCCCCTATGGGCATACGGATGAATTTTACGCCAAGATGCGCCAGATGGGAGTGAGTCGTTACAATCCTGTTCCCCGGACGCGTCCTTATAAGTGGCTTTATCGTTGTGGACATTGCCAGGAAAAGTTTCCTGCACGCCGAAGACTGGCTCGCGCCCTGGCCTGCGCGAAATGCTGTAAAGCGTATTCGGGTGGAAGATACGACGCCAAGTTCAAACTCGTACTGGATGGCCCCTTTCAGGCAAACTCAGAGCCTGCCCGCACGGAAGAAATCCCGGTTTGTTGATGGAGTCGTATCAGCTTCAATCCGCTTTTGCTGTGAAGGAGCGGAGTTGATCGGCAAGTGTTTCGCCCGAGCCATGTCCTCTTAATGTCGCAAAGAAAAACGTGTTGAGCATGAGTGCGTGCGTGATCTCGCCTTTGAGAATGCGCTCAGGAATCTCTTCAATCGGAACTTCGATGATGTCGATCATCTCAGCTGCATCCAGCTTTTGCTGACTTACTTTTTTCACCGGGCCCACGATAAAAGAGTGGCAGCGATTGTCTTGAATAGCAGGATTAGGGAAGGTCCAGCCCAGGCTGATGCAGCGGAAATTTTCCGTGGGCACATAACCTGTCTCTTCGGTCATTTCACGAATGGCTGCTGCTTGAGGATCTTGATCCGTCGGATCCATCACGCCACCTGGAATTTCCAAAGTGTGTTCGCTGATTCCAATGCGATATTGCCTGACAAAGACAACTTTTCCATCTTCAGTTACGGGAATGATGTTGCACCAGTCCTTAGACTTAAAAAGATAGAACTTGTGGCGCAGGTCGCTTTCACTTGAGCGGCAATGACGCTCCACGAAATGCATAAAAGGCGAGTCTAGAATCGTGCGCTCACTTTCGCAGATCCAGCTGTTTCTGTTGGGCTTTTTATGTGTCTCGTTGCTCATGGGATCACCTTAAACGGGTTTTGAGGTCTTCTCTTTTCTTTGAGCCAGCCTTCTCATACACTGGCGCTATCATGATGACCGAACGACTGATGACAAGCAAATATTGGGCGCTTGCTTTTATCTCAATCACCTTGGGTGCATTAGGTTTAGCTGCTGTGCAAAGCACTGAGTCCCTCGCTTTTGGTGCAAAAAAAGCGAACGCTCCTCAGGCTTCTGCCACACCTTCTGCAGCGCCAGCGGGCACGCTCATCTGGGTGACTCGCAAAGATGGCGCCACAAGCTGCGGCACCACCCAAGCACAATCCCTGGAGGAAGGAGCAAGCGAACTTCAGCGCAACGGCGTGAAGGTTGTAAGCTCTCGTAAAGGGAATGACGGCAAGATGCACGCTCAAGCTTGCGGAATGCCGACAGGCTCGCTCAATGCTTATCAGATCTCCCGCGAGGATTTGCCCAAGGCGTTGGTGCTCGGATTTCAAGAAGACGGTCACATTTAAGATTTTATGAGAATACTGGTCATCGAAGACGAAAAGAAAATGTCCGACTTCCTGAAGAGAGGTCTGGCTGAGGCAGGGTATGCAGTTGATTGCGCAGGTACCGGGAACGGCGCTGAGCTTCTGATCGCTGAAAACCCGTACGATCTTCTGGTGCTCGATGTGATGCTTCCGGATACCAACGGATTTGATCTTGCCCGGCAGATTCGCCAGAACGGTTTTGAAAATCCGATCCTGTTTCTGACCGCGATGGGAAGCACTCGAGATAAGATCAAGGGTCTTGATTCGGGCGGTGACGTCTACTTGACCAAGCCCTTCGCGTTTGATGAGCTTCTGGCTCACGTTCGTGCGCTCATGCGCAGAAAGTCATCCTCGCAGGTTTCGCTTCTTGAGTTTGGTGGCTTGAGAATGGATCTGATTCGGCGTGAAGTGAAGCGCGATGGCCAGTCCATTACGCTCACGCCCAAAGAGTTCAGCCTTCTTGAGTATTTTTTAAGAAACCCAGAGCGTCCGATCAGCCGAACCGAGCTGACCGAGCATGTCTGGGACATCCATTTTGATCCGGGTAGCAATATCGTCGATGTTTACATCAAGACGCTCAGAAAAAAACTGGATGAGATATCCCCGAAAAAGCTCATCCACACCGTGGTGGGCGTCGGATATGCTCTCAAGTTGGAATAAAAGACGAGGGATCCGGGTTCGCGTCGGAGTCTTTGTCTTTGTCACGGCCTTTTGCGCCCTTTTGCTGACGAGCTTTTTCATCTCGCGCCAGATGCTGGATCTGCGAGTCCGTGAGTTTGATAGCCAGCTCTATAATCTCGCGCTCGATCTGACTGATGAGATGGGCATCGATTTTTTTGGAAATCCTGCGCCTCCTGCCGGGGGGCTGAGCTTCGGGAAAAAGAGCCTTCCATTCCCGGAAGCGCACGCGCTTTTTCAGATCCTGGATACGAATGGGCAGGTGCTTTACCATTCGGCGCAACTCGGCACGCATCGACTCCCGTGGCATGCAACGGATTGGAACGCGCTTCTGGCGCAAGAGGTGGTGTTTCACACTTTGTCGGGCGAGGAGTACGGAAACCGCAAGTCCCCACCGATGCGTCTGATCTCCATTCCCATCATGAAGGGCCCGGTCATGCGCGGGATCTTTCAGATGGCGGTCTCGACTGAGATCATCGAAAGAGAGCGTCAGCAGCTCAGCGGATTATTTGCGTTTTTGATTCCGATTTTAGTTGGGGGCCTGGCGTTTGGAAGTTACTGGGTCTCCGGTCGCGCGCTTCTTCCTCTGCGCGAATTGATTGGAAGTACGCGTGAGATCGTTCCTGAAAAACTCTCAGTCCGCGTTCCTGAGCCTGATACAGGGGATGAGGTCGCTGAACTTTCGCAGACTCTGAACGGACTTCTCACGCGCCTTCAGCTTGCGTTTGAATCTCAAGAGCGGTTCATCGCCGATGCCTCTCATCAATTGAAGACTCCTCTGGCTGTCATGCAAGGCGAGATCGAGCTCTTGCAGCAGCGCGATCCATCCAAAGAAGAGATCCGCCAGTTTCTGGGAAGTGCCCATGAAGAAGTCCAGCATCTGACCAAGCTCGTGCAAGGCCTTCTGATCCTGGCACGAGTTTCTGCTCTTCCTGAAGCATCGCTTGTGAAGACGCGAGTCAGGCTTGATGAAATTTTGTTGTCGCTTCTTGAGCGTTATCAGAGTGCTTTCAGAAAAAGAGAGATCAAGTGCCGGTTTCAGGCCGCTGAAGAAGGGGAGTTTGAAGTCGCGGGAGATGAGGATCTTTTACGCAGTCTCTTTGAGACGCTTCTTGAGAATGCCATCAAGTATTCGCCCGATGGCGGCGTTGTCGAAGTGAAACTTGAGGCTGCTGGCAATCTTGTCACGGTTCTGATTTGCGATGAGGGCAAAGGGATTCCGGAAGAGCTTCGAGAGCGCGTTTTTGAGCGTTTTTATCGAGCTGACACAAGGACTCATGGCTTTGGTTTAGGGCTCACGATTGCTCGTCAAATCATTCAAGCTCATGGCGCAGAAATTCGGCTTGAGCCTCGAGATCCTAAAGGAACTTGCATCCGCGTTGAGATGAAGAAAAATTCATAGGATCTTCACCTGCGCCTCATCCCCTCAGGCGTACCTTTGTCTGGATGACGAACCTGATGGATTTGACCCTAAAAAATATAGGAAGACATGTCGTCGCCCGAATCTATCCGGTCCTGGTTTGGGGCGCTGTGATGGGTTTCGTGGTGCATGCGGGATTGAAGTCGCAATTCAGCCACATGGAAGCGGATTCTGAGCAGATCTCGTTCACTTATTCTGAGCGCCAAGCGGTCGATCAAGACATCCCGGATCGCGTAGCGCTTCCTTAAACAGTAAGCTGAGGCCCAGACTCATGCGAAGACGCGTGCTCAGGCGCGATGCTGTATTGCTGCATCTTCGCGATCAGAGTCGTGCGATCCATTCGAGCCATCTGACAGGTGCGCTCAACGTCCCAATCAAACGTGCGAAGAAGCTCGAGCAAGTAAGTCTTCTCAAACTGTTCGCGTGTTGCGCGGAAGTCGATCCGGTCGCTGCCAAAAGAAGGCAGATCGTGTGATTCGATTTGATCACCGCGGCTCGCGATCACAGCCATGCGAAGCACGTTTCTGAGCTCGCGGATATTGCCGGGCCACTCGTATGAGCGAAGGGCTTCCCAAGCAGAAGGGGAGAACGCGCGCAAATACTCTTTATGAAGCTCGCGAGTGATCTCGCCCAGGATTCCAAGAGCGATGTCATCGAACTCTTCCATGCGGCGAACCAGAGGCGGCATCTCAATGCGGAATACATTGAGTCTTGCCAGAAGCTCAGGGTTGAAAAGTCCGCCTTGAGCGCGACCTTCCAGGACCTGATCAGTTGTTGCGATCAAGCGCACATTGAGAAGCATCGGAAGGGCGGCGTTTCCGGCGTGGGGAACGGACTTCGTTTTCAGGAAATTGAGAATCGCTTTTTGTTCACCCAGTGGCCATTCCCCAATATCAGGAACAACCAGGGTACCGCCTTGAGCTTCAGCGATCTGGCTGACAAAGCTTCGATCACGAGTGGCGGTGAGGAAAGGATGAGCGGCGCGCGGGCTGTTGGAATGAATCCAACGTGCAATGGCGCCTTTGCCCGTACCGCTGGCTCCGCTGATGAGAGCAGGGGCGGTGTCCGCTTGTGCGGCTAACATGGCCAACCTACGTTGACCGGGTGGGATGAAATGCACCATTTCCATAGATTGGAACCTGGATATAACGCAATGCGAAATCATTGTCAAACACGAAAGGGCCCCGGTATGATCGGGAAATGTCATTGATTTCCCGTACCTATTTCGTGCTTTTATTGGGTTTTTTTGCCCTGGGTACGGCCTGTAACCGAGCTGGGACGCAAAGCACTTCGGAGGCAAGTACGGCCCCTGCCGTAAAAGTAGGGCTGGTTTTGGATAAGGGCGGAAAGGATGACAAATCCTTTAATACCTCGGCCTTTGAGGGCTTCACGCGTGCTAAAAAGAATCTTGGGATTCCGGGCAAAATGGTTGAGGCAACGGATGACAATTCGTTTGAGCCCATGCTTCAACATATGGCGAGAAAAGATTTCAATCTGATCATCGCCATTGGTGTCTCGCAGGCTGATGCGGTGAAGAAAGTGGCCTCGCGTTTTCCGGATAAGAAATTTGCCATTGTGGATGCCGAAGTCGATGCGCCCAATGTCCGCTCTCTTTTGTTCCAAGAGCACGAAGGATCCTATCTTGTCGGCGCGCTAGCAGCGCTCACCAGCAAGTCTGGAAAAATCGGTTTTATCGGTGGAATGGATATTCCGCTCATTCGCCGATTTGAGATGGGTTACGTGGCGGGGGCCCGCGCGGTTAATCCTAAGGTCCAAGTAAGCGCCAATTATGTCGGCGTGACGGGCGATGCCTGGAACAATCCTGCAAAAGGGAAAGAGCTTGCGCTGTCGCAATACGGCTCAGGCGTCGATGTGATCTTTGCCGCAGCAGGAGCTTCAGGTAACGGACTTTTTGATGCGGCCGAAGAAAAAAAGTTTTTCGCGATCGGATGTGACTCCAATCAAAACTGGATCAAGCCAGGCTATGTGCTGACCAGTATGATGAAGCGCGTGGACGTCGCCGTCTATGACGTGATCTCCGAATTCAAGGAAGGAAAGTTCACCGGAGGCGTGAAGCGCTACGGACTTTCGAACCAGGGAATTGATTATGCTATGGACAAGAATAACGAGCCTCTGGTGTCAGCGGCAGCCAAAGCAAAGGTTGACCAGCTGAAATCCGAGATCGTTGCAGGCAAAATTCGAGTGCCCGACTATTACACGAAAAAAAACGATGCAGCCAAATCCAACTGATAAACCGCTGGCAGTTGAGCTCCGTGGCTTGAGTAAGCGCTACGGCGATTGCATATCCAATCGGCACATTGATCTGAAAGTCGCTGCAGGTAGCATTCATGCCATTATCGGCGAGAACGGCGCCGGTAAATCGACCGCGATGAAAATGCTCTACGGCATGGTGGCGCCTGACTCGGGCGAGATCCTTGTTCATGGGGTTCGGCGCTGCTGGAGCTCTCCGCATGAGGCGATTGATGCCGGAATCGGAATGGTTCACCAGCATTTCATGCTCGCAGAGCCTGATACGGTTTTAGAGAATATCCTGGTCGGGGCAGAGCCCGCGTCCTCTTTCTGGAAATGGCTTCCGCGCGCTTTGCGTCCGCTCGATGATACTTCCGCACGCAAAAAGCTTGAGACAATCTCCACTCAGTACGGGCTGAAAGTGGATCTCGATGCGCGTGTTGAGGATCTTTCGGTCGGAATTCATCAGCGAATTGAAATCATCAAGCTCGTTTATCGCGATGCCGACATTCTGATTCTGGATGAGCCTACGGCCGTCCTGACGCCACAGGAGACTTCAGAGCTTTTCACGCATCTGAGAAGACTTCGCGGTGAGGGAAAAACGATTCTGATCATTACACACAAGCTCAAAGAGGTTTTAGAGCTTGCCGATGAAGCCACGGTCTTTCGCGCAGGCGAGACGGTTGGACATCGAAAAATCTCTGAAACCAACGAAGAGGATCTCGCAAGCCTCATGGTCGGCCGCAAGGTCAATCTCAGGATCAAAGCCACGCATGCATCCAAAGTGGGTGAGCCGGTTCTTGAGGTCAAGAGTGTCAACCTACGTGCTTCCAACAAGCATGAGCATCATGGAAGGCCTCTTCTCTCGAGTTTGAATTTGTCGGTGCGCTCCGGCGAAATTGTCGGCATAGCCGGCGTAGAAGGCAATGGACAGAGCGAGCTTTTACAGATGCTTCTGCATCCGCATGATTATCGTCGCAGAGCTTCAGGTGAGATCCGGGTGCTCGGGCAGACTGTGTTTGGAGATAGCGCCGCGCTTTCCACGGATGCGATCAAAAGTCTTGGGGTAGGAGCCATTCCTGAGGATCGTCACCGGGATGGTTTGCTTCTTAATCGCCCGATTGCTGAAAGTTTTCTGCTTGGGCTTCAAAGACATTCTCCTTATTCGCATTCTGGCGTGATTTCAGAGAGCGTGCTTCGTGAAAAGATTTTCAAGGCCATCGAAGAGTACGATGTTCGTCCAAGGACATTGGATATTGAGGCGCGAGGTCTCTCGGGCGGAAACCAGCAAAAGCTCATCATCGCGCGCGAGCTTCAAAGGGATCCTAAATTTCTCATCGCCGCGCAACCTACACGTGGCGTGGATGTGGGCGCCATTGAGTTTATCCATGGAAAGATTCTGGATGCACGCTCGCGTGGCGCGGGTGTTCTTTTGGTTTCTTCCGAACTCGATGAGGTGATGTCTCTCTCAGACCGTATTTTGGTCATGTTTGACGGGAAGATCGTTGCCGAGTTTGCGCATGATCAGGCGGATGAAAAAACCTTGGGTCGCTTTATGGGTGGCGGGGGAGCTGTATGAAGCTTGTGCGATACTTTCAGCCGATTCTCGCGATCCTGGCAGGCCTTGCCCTGGGCTTGATCGTGACGACGTTTGCAGGCGAAAGCCCACTGCATGTTTTGCATGTTCTGGCTGAGGGCGCTTTTGGCTCAGGCTATGACTTCGGCATGACGCTTTTCTACGCAACGCCTCTCGTCTTTACGGGGCTTTCGGTAGCCTTGGGTCTTCAGGCAGGGCTCTTTAATGTAGGCGCCGAAGGGCAGATGCTCATGGGAGCCATGGCCGCAGCCGCTACTGGGATTCTCCTTCCTAATGTCCCCTGGCCGTTGGCGCCACTTCTTGCGCTCCTGGCTGCGTTTCTTGCCGGTGGCGTGTGGGGCGCGATTCCAGGCTGGCTCAGAGCCCGTCGCGGAAGCCATGAAGTCATCAATACGATCATGCTCAATTTCGTTGCAGCAGGTCTGACGAGCTGGATGACACTTTACTTGTTTAAAAATCCTGACTCTCAGAGTCCTGAGACGCGTGCGATCGGAAACGGCTACATGCTGAGCCATCTCTCTCTTTTCGGAGATGCACCAGTCAGCAGCGCGCTCTTCATTGCAATCGGGGTGGTGGGACTTGTCTGGTTCTTCATGAAAAAGACGGTCTTAGGTTATGAACTTCAGGCGGTCGGGACTAATGAGAATGCCGCGCGAGCCGGAGGGATTTCTCCCGGAAAAATGCGCATCCTTGCCATGACTTTGGCCGGGGGCCTTGCGGGATTGGTTGCAAGTAGTGAGATCCTGGGAAGCTCTTACCGCTTTAAGATGGGTTTTTCGCCAGGATTTGGCTTTATCGGAATCGCGGTCGCGCTCCTGGGGCGTGGCCGCCCGGTCGGAATCTTTTTTGCCGCGATTCTCTTCGGGGCACTTCACAAAGGATCACTCGATCTGGATCTTGAAACCGAGTTCGTCAGCCAGGAGCTTTCACAAATCCTTCAAGCTTTCATCATTCTTGCGGTTTCGGCTGAAGGATTCTGGAGCTGGATGCTTGAAAAGAAGGGGGCCAGGTCATGAGCTTTCCCAATCACAGCATGATTTTTGAGGCGGGGTACTCGATTCTTCGCGGATCAACGCCGCTGCTCTTTGCCGCGCTGGGAGGCTTTGTCTGCGAGCGCTCGGGCGTGATTAATATCGCGCTTGAGGGTCTGATGCTGATTGGCTCTTTTGCGGCAGCATCCGCAGCCTATGCAACGGGAAGTCCTTGGCTGGGTCTCGTTGCGGGCATTCTGGCGGGCGTTGCGCTTGCGGCGATCTATGCGGTTTCCGTGATCCCAATGCGTGCCAATCAGATTGTAGCAGGCACTGCGATCAATCTTTTGGCGGCGGGGGCTGCCCCGTTTCTTTGCAAAATATTCTTCAGCTCAGGTCGTTCCACGCCAAGTCTTGAGATTGGGGCCCGTTTTCAGTCGGCTCCAATGTGGATTGCTCTGGCCTTTGTGGTCCTGGCAGCTCTTTGGAGCAGGTACACGCCATCGGGACTTTGGGTGCGCTTCGCGGGTGAAAACCCGGAAGCCCTGGCAGCAGCAGGAGTCCGGGTGAATCGCGTCCGCTGGTTCGCGGTTTTGATGAGTGGCGCGCTCTCGGGCCTGGGCGGAGCTTCTCTTTCAATTTTTCTCGCCTCATCATTTTCTCAAAACATGACAGCAGGCCGCGGCTTTATGGCTCTGGCTGCCTTGATTTTTGGAAAGTGGCGTCCCATTCCTGCAGCTGTGGCTTGTCTACTTTTCGGCTTTACCGATGCCTTGCAGATCCGCCTTCAGGGTGTGGTGCTTTGGGGGAGTGAGCCTGTGCCGGTTCAGTTCATCCAGATTCTTCCCTATATCGTGACCGTGTTGGTCCTTGCAGGCTTTGTCGGGCAGTCGCGCGCGCCAAAATCCCTTGGCTTGCCGTATCGCCAAGGCTGACCTACACTGGAATTATGAAATATATTTCTCGGTTTCTCGGGACGTCGGCGGCGCTCCTGGCTTCTGGACTTTTTGCTCAATCTGCTTACGCTTTGAACAGCTATAGCGTCAGCAATCTGTCTGCGTTGACTGATACGATGGTGCATGACCTCCTCAGCACGGTTGCAGTGGGAACTTCACATCATGCTTACACTCCCGCAAGCGCGATGAGTTGGGCCATCGGGATCGATATCGGGGTCGAAGCCACTGGCGTCAAGCTTCCCAGTAGTTTCCGTGATACGATCGGATCCATCTCGCAGGTCAATCCCGGCAATGTCCCCCTGATCATTCCCGTCCCGAAGTTGAATCTTCACAAGGGCCTGCCCTTTGGCCTTGAAGCGGGTCTGAGCTACATCGGATATCAGGATAAGGCCAAAGTCCTGGGTGGGGATGTGAAGTGGGCTTTCACCGATCTCATCAAAGCTTCGCCCCTTTCTGCCGCGATCCGCTTGAACTATACCTCAGAGCAACTCTGGTATTTGAAGAGCCATAATTTTCAAACCGATTTTCTGATTTCAAAGAACCTCTTCGTCATTGAGCCTTACGTGGGCGCGGGGCTTCAGTTCTGGTCCGGACATATTGAAGTGCCGACCGGCCTGCCTGCCAACTCGGGTCTTCCAGCCAGCGTTTCTGCAGATGCTTCGGGCACGAATGCTCACATTTTTGCGGGCGCTCCTTTGAAGCTCGGCTTGTTCTGGTTTACGCCTGAAGCGGATTATAGCACGGCTAAAGTCGTCAGTTTTGGAACGAAGTTCAGCTTTAATTTCTAAAGACGGAGAGTGCTCCAGTGAAAGAACGCGTTTTTGCTGTCATCATCGGTGCAGCTTTGGCAAGCCTTGTTTCCAGCTGTGACGTGCATCAAGTTCGAGTGAATGCCAAGAATGCCATCGCCGTGATGATGGGACGTGTTCCTTCATCTCAGGTGAAGGCCGCAGCAGAGGCTAAAACCAAGGCTGACCTCAAAACTGACGCAGAAAAGAAACTCTACGAGAGCACGCAGCTTTTACGTGAGATGTTTCAAGTCGTGCTTCTTCGTGAGCCTTATGGGCCCGAGGAGTTCGGAGTTTACGTCAATTCCTTGAGCCAGGGCGGATCCCTGGAAGGAATTTATAACGGGTTTGTCAATTCCGAGCAGTATCACAAAATGGAGAGCACACCGGCCCCGGCTTATCGGGGCACTGTGAAAGTCTTCGCTCAAAACATTGCCCCGTTGCAGCAAGAGCTTTCCAAAACCAAGGTCCATCCGACGGATTTGGGCGTAGGGCCTGTGTCCTTTGACCCTGCTCAGTATGAGAAACTTTATGCCAAGGCTTCCTTTTATGAGCTCAAGCGTCTTTTAGGTGACGAAGCGCTAAAATTGGTTGAAGCAAAGCTGGGTAAAGGCGATAGTCGCGAGGAATTGGCTCAGTGGTATTCGAACTGGGCCGTTCAAATGACTACTCAGATGGTAGATTTTGGCATCCCGCTGCGCAATCGCCCGGATGCTCAGTTTCACCATGATTGGGTGATGTCATTAGGTGCGGATGTTGTTTCTGATCGGGTGATTTGGGAAGTATTGAATAGAACCCATCGGATCCTGAATTCCGCTGAGGCTAAAGCTTCACAAAGGAAATAAATATGAGCGGTTCTTATCCAGTCATTATTACTTGCGCTATCACGGGCGCTGAGACCACGCGCGAAAAGCAGCCTAATCTTCCGATCACTCCGGCCGAGCAGGCCGTCGCAGCAGAAGAGGCTGTCCGCGCGGGCGCATCGATCATTCATCTTCACGTTCGTGAAGACGATGGCAAGCCAAGTCAGCGTCCAGAGCGTTTTGAAGAAGCGATCAAGGCCATTCGCGCTCGCGTTCCCAATGTCATCATTCAAATCTCAACCGGCGGCGCAGTAGGCGAGTCAATTGATAATCGCGCTCGTCCTCTGGCCCTTAAGCCTGAGATGGCGTCATTGAATCTGGGCACGATGAACTTTGGCGATGATGTGTTCATGAACCATCCTCGCGACATCATCGGCCTTGCTGCGAAGATGCAGCACTACGGCGTGATGCCAGAGCTTGAGATTTATGAGGCAGGCATGCTGGAAAGCGCCTTCCGCCTGGCTAAGCAGGGGATCATTCGCGAGCCATTGCATTTCCAATTTGTCCTCGGCGTTCCGGGCGGAATGTCAGGCGATGTTCGTAACCTCGTTCACCTGGTCAATCTCATGGAAGTTCAATCGGGTCGTCGCGATCTTCACTGGGGAGTTGCAGGCGTGGGACGCTTCCAACTTCCATTGGCTGTGCAAGCGCTCGTCATGGGCGGCCACGTCCGCGTGGGCTTTGAAGATAATATCTTCTACAGCAAAGGCGAAATCGCTAAGTCCAATGCTCAATTGGTTGAGCGCGTTTCGCGTATTTCTCGCGAGCTGGGGCGTGAAGTTGCGACGCCTGATGTCGCGCGGAAATTGTTGGGTATTTCGAGCTGAGCTAGGCGAAAGTACGTGCATTCAGATCACTTCAAGCGGCTGAGTGGCAACGGATCAGAAATTCTGACGAGTGCTTGCCTAATGAGTGATGAAGCATTTTTAGTGGTGGAGCATTTGGTGATGCCCACGGCAAATCAGTTTAAGGTTCTCAAAACTTGTCTGCCCGCCTTCCGCTAATGGCCGTACATGGTGAATATCAAGCCATCTGCGTTCTAAACAACGAGTGCCGTTTGGTGTGACATAACTGCATTGATTTTGGTCTCGGAGTAGGACAGCTCGTTTGAGTTGAGCTGGGATATATCTAGGATTAACTAGTGCTTTTACCTGTCCCGGAACAGGTTTAGAGGCCTGTTTTACTCTTTGCGGAGAGGTTCGGCTTTCAAGTCTCTTGGCTTTTTCAACTGGGTCATTCTTTTGAATGTAAAATTCGACTAGTTCTTGCAAAGTTTCTTCAATATCGACGGGCGTTCCAACTTGAGATGAAATCATGTTTTGAACTCGTCTCAAGTTTTCTTCGAGCTTCTCAGAGATTCCGACTTTTAGTTCAAGCCGGTTTTCAGAAATGAATCGTGTTTGTTCCTGAATAATGGTTTTCGGATGCTCTTTAGCGATTTCCTTCTCAAGAACTCTTTTAGATAGAGAGGCCGCCGCAGAAAGCCACCTCTCTTGATTATTAGAATTCAAAATAGGCGCAATCATGCGGGCGTTCGAAATTGAAACTTTCTGATC
>JBJMMA010000089.1:0-8651 GCA_045805065.1 Bdellovibrionia bacterium
GACGACTGTGACGGATCACATGCCTGAGATCATCGCGATGATTCAAAAGATCATTGCGAACGGTAAGGCTTATGTTGCGGCGGATGGGGAAGTGATCTTCTCCATTCAGGACTTCGAAGGTTACGGAAAGCTTTCTCACAAAAACCTGGAAGATCTTCAGGCCGGCATTCGCGTCGAAGTGAGCAGCAAGAAGAAGAACCCGCTCGACTTTACGCTTTGGAAGCCCGCCAAGCCAGGTGAGCCGGCGTGGGATAGTCCATGGGGCAAGGGCCGTCCTGGCTGGCATATTGAGTGCTCAGCTATGTCCAATAAATGGCTGGGTGCCTGCATGGACGTCCATCACGGCGGAGAAGACCTGGTTTTCCCGCATCATGAAAATGAAATTGCGCAAAGCGAAGCTGCAACGGGGAAAGCTCCCTTTGTCCGCTATTGGCTTCACCATGCTTTTCTGACGATGAAAAAAGAGAAGATGTCGAAGAGCCTGGGCAATGTGCTTAATTCTCGCGATTTTCTCACTCAGTTCGGCGGCGAAGTGGCTCGCTACGTGCTGCTCTCCGTTCATTATCGCTCGGTGATTGATTTCAGCGATGAGACGCTCGAGCATGCGCTTCAAAGTCTTCATAGAATCTACGAAGCCAAAGCCAAGGCGGTCGAACTTCAAAAGGTGGGCAGGGCTCGTGCTGATATGCGCGCCGAGAGCGCCTGGGGTCAATTTGCGGCATCTTGTGAGCAAGCCCGTAAAGAGATTGATGAGGCCTTTGCCAACGATTTTAACACCGCTGGAGCGCTGGGATCTCTCTTTACTTTGATTCGTGAGTTCAATCGTGTTGTGGCTGAGCCGCTGGCTCAGGCAACCCCTGCTGCAGTTCTTGGAGCAGGCGAGCTGATTAAAGTGATGGAAGAAGATATGGGTGGGATCATCGGTATCGGTCGCTCGGAGCCAAAGAAGGCTCTCGAAGACATCGCAAAGATCCGGGCCGCTCGCGCTGCTGCCGCAGGTGTCGTTCGCCCAAGCGAGGCTGAAATCCAAGCTCTTTTGCAAGAGCGTGTTGAAGCTCGCAAAGCGAAGAACTTTGCTCGCGCCGATGAAATCCGAAAGGATCTCGACGCTAAAGGCGTAGCGATTAAAGACAGCCCGGCTGGTACTACGTGGGAATATAAGTAAGCACAAAACAGGAGGTATATATTCAGAAAAGTAAAAACGGAAAGCAGGCGTCCTGCCTTTCACAACTATCGCCATCCATGGCTGTTGTGAATTTCCGTTTTTACTTTTCTGAATATATACCTCCTGTTCTGTGCTACATTCCGATCGTTTAATAATAGGCCTTTGAGAAGGACTTCACTGGGGACTACTGACGATGTTCAAGAATCGAAAATTTGAGTTAGCTACACCGTTCCAGCCGATGGGAGATCAGCCGCAGGCTATTGAAAAGCTTGCGGAGGGTCTTGAAGAAGGCAAGAAATCCCAGGTTCTGCTTGGGGTGACGGGTTCCGGTAAGACTTTCACGATGGCTAACGTCATTGCCAAAGTGAATAAGCCGACGCTTGTTCTCTGTCACAATAAGACTCTGGCGGCGCAGCTATTTTCTGAGTTTCGTGAGTTCTTTCCCAATAATGCGGTGGAGTATTTCGTCAGTTACTACGACTATTTCCAGCCTGAAGCTTATATTCCCTCGACGGATACTTATATCGAGAAAGACTCTCAGATTAACGACGAGATCGATAAACTTCGGCACTCGGCGACGCGCTCCCTTCTTGAGCGCAACGATGTGATTATTGTTGCGTCGATTTCCTGTATCTACGGTCTCGGCTCGCCTGAGGCTTATGAAGGTTTGCTGCTCCCGCTCGAAGTGGGGCGCGAGATCAAGCGTCAGGAAATGCTCAAAAAGCTGGTTGAAATCCAGTACAAGAGAAACGACGTGGACTTTCATCGCGGAACCTTTCGGGTTCGTGGCGACGTAGTTGAAGTTTATCCCGCCTATGAAGAAGAGCGCGCAATCCGGATTGAGTTTTTTGGCGATGAAGTGGAGTCCATTTCTGAAATCGATCCGCTTCGTGGCGTACGAATTCAGAAGCTTCCACGGATCACACTTTATCCTGCGTCTCACTATGTGACGACGGCTGAGAATCGTAAAAGCGCGATCGAATCCATTCGTATCGAGCTCAGAGAGCGTCTTCAGGAATTGAATTCGCTGAACAAGATTGTCGAGGCTCAGCGACTCTCGCAGCGCACTCTTTTTGACCTCGAGATGATGGAAGAGCTGGGCTATTGCCAGGGGATTGAGAACTATTCACGCCATCTGACAGGCCGGGGCCCGGGCGAACCTCCTCCAACCTTGCTTGAGTACTTTCCAAAAGACTGGCTTCTCATCGTGGATGAAAGCCATGTGTCAGTTCCGCAGATCGGGGGGATGTTCCGTGGTGACCGCGCCCGCAAGACTAGCCTTGTGGAACACGGGTTTCGCCTTCCTTCCGCGCTCGATAACCGTCCATTAAGCTTTGAAGAATGGGAAGGCTCCCTCAATCAGACGCTCTTTGTCTCAGCAACGCCTGGCGATTATGAGCTCAATAAAACGGGTGGTGAGGTCGTTGAGCAGGTGATTCGTCCGACGGGTCTACTGGATCCGGTCGTTGAAATCCGATCTGCCACGAAACAAGTGGATGATCTTCTCGTTGAGATCAGAAAGCGCGCCGAAAAGAACGAGCGCGTTCTTGTGACCACGCTGACCAAGAAGCTTGCCGAGGATCTGACGCGCTTTTACCGCGAGCAGGGTGTTCGCGTGAAATACCTGCACTCGGACATCGATACGCTGGAGCGTATTGAGATTATCCGTGAGCTCCGAATGGGAACTTTTGACGTTCTGATCGGGATCAATCTTCTGAGAGAAGGTTTGGACATTCCCGAAGTCTCGCTTGTTGCGATTCTGGATGCCGACAAAGAGGGATTCCTCCGCGGCTATCGCTCGCTGATTCAAACGATTGGTCGCGCAGCGAGAAATGCGGAAGGCTATGTCTTGCTTTACGCCGATCGCATGACGGATAGCATGCAGCGCGCGATCGATGAGACCGCTCGCCGTCGTAAGCTCCAGCAGGAGTACAATCAACAACACGGGATCACGCCAAAGACGATTCAGAAAGCGATTCCCGCTCCGATTGCCCCATTGCCGGGTGAAGGTGAGCAGGAAGACGGCAAAGTGGTGCGCCTGGATAAAGCGCAGCTTGCCAAGCGTGCGCTTCGAACGGGAGCAGGCTCGGGGCATGGTCGAAGCCTCTGGAGTGCAGCGGACTCTGGCGCCAATGCCATTGCCAACCTGGATCTTCTGGATGCCGATAGCAAGATTGAGCAGATTCGCGTGATTGCGGGCGATTACTTCACCAAGATGGAGGAGTTGCCCCGGACGATTTCCAAGATGGAAGCCGAAATGCGTGAGTCAGCCAAGGCGATGCAGTTTGAGCGTGCCGCTGAGCTTCGCGATCGGATCCGCCAGCTCAAGACGTTGAGTCTTGGACTCTAGGAAAGACCCTCAGCCTCGGACTTTAAGAAAATACTTGAAGAGGACGTAAGCACGCGTCGCTTGATAGATGCTTCCAAAAGCGCTCGTTTGAGGGCCACCCAGGACATCGATACCGAGCGTGGTCTCGATTGTTCCTGAAAGAGGAATGAGATAGTTGAATTCCGCGCGCTGACCCGCGTCTCCGACCGAATAGGTATAGAGAAATTCAGCACTGTGGTTCTTGAAAAGCGGGGCTTGGAGGCGAAGCGAGGCAAGCGAGACGGTTTGCTGTCGCAGCAGTCCAGGTTCATTTTTGCTTAGAATATCCTGCGACCATTGGAAGCCCAGGTTCCATTTATCCATCGGCGGAACGTCCATTCCGATGACGTAGATGTAATTGTCCAGCTGAGATGTGCTCAAGCCAGTCCCAAAAGGCGTGTTCACCACGACCGGAAGAGTGCGATTCTGCGTCTTGAGTGCTTCCACACGAAAGACGAAGCTTTCAATCTCATCCGTCGCGGTCAGGCCAAAGCTTTGTACCCGGCTGTGATGCTCCTGGAGCACAAGGTTGGTGGGGAGCTGGGAATCGGCACTGATTGTGTACCAGGGATCACGATCCATGTAGTTGAAGAAAAACACGGACAGGTCCAAGCGATTGAGCAGATAACTGACGCGTGCGCCTGCTTCCATATGATTAGAAGAGATGGGAAGGGTGGTCTCTCTTTGGATTGAAAAATTTGAGACGCCAAATGAGCTTTGATAAGGAAACGCGAAATCGTTTCCTGGCGAAGGAAGGATATTGAAGTAAGGCTTGGGAATGAAAATCGCCTGAAGTGAAAGCTCGGAGAAGGTGAGTTTTGCGTTCACCATGGGGGTCTGCAGGCGGATTTGCGAGAAGTCCCCGAATAGCCCGTATCTATAGTCTTTTGGGTTGACGATATCCGAGTAAAAAAAGCCGAACGCCTCACCCCAGACAACCTGCTGATTGCCGACGCGTAGAAAGAAACCGTCTGAGTGATATTGAACATAGGCGTTTCGTAAACGAAGATCGCGTGAGTCATCCCGAATGACGCTGCCTGAATAGCGTTCCGAAACCGTAGCAAAAGAGGTTTCATCCCAGGCACTGAATCCGAGTGCGCCTTTCCAGTCCGAGCCATAGGTCGCATTTTGCTCAAACTGAAAGTTGAGTTTCTGAGAAGCAAGGTCTTTAGGTGCATGCAAGTGGCCGGCTATTATCGCATCAAAAATGCCTTCGTAACCGTACTTGAGAGTATCGAGGTTAGGTGCAGCGGTGTCAGGAGTTCCGGCTTCCTTAGAGGCGCCAGCTTTCTTTGATGTTCTCTTCGCCGTACGCTTCGGGGTACTTACAGCGGGCGTAGTGGTATCAGAAGTCTTGGTTGCATCCATACTCTGGGCTGTATCGATAGCCTTCTTGTCGGCCTCGGCAGATTTGGGCGAGTCTGCAGGCTTATCCGTGTTTGCAGGTTGGGCTACGACAGGATCCTTGGACGGACGAGCGGGTTCAACGATTGGAGGCGCCTTTGCTTTCTTTTTGCTTTTGGCCTTTTTCGTCTTTTTCTTTGCCTGAGCTATTTCAGCACGCTTAAATTCGTCTGTTGAATAGCCTGAATCAGAGTCCTCGTTCACGATTGCATCAGGCGTATTGATGATGACGTCAGGTGTACTGATATTCACATCAGCCGAATCCGTCGTCTCAGCTGATGCAGCTGAGCTGATAAGACTGGATGCGAGAGACGCAATGAATACTGCCCCCCGCAGGACGTTCGTGCACGCTGATTTCGCCATGAACTCATTGTAGCGAATTGCCTTTGATTCGCCACAAAGAAGCGTTTTTATAGGGACTGAAATGAAAGCCTAAAAGAGCTTTAGCGCGCGGTCCAGCCGCCGTCCATTTGCAGGCTAGTTCCCGTGATCGTGGACCCGGCTGGAGAACAAAGGAAGTAAGCCATCTCACCGAGTTGATCCACTTCAGTGAAAACCTTTTTAGGTTGGGCATTCAGGATAACTTCGCGGATGACTCGCTCGCGAGGCATGTTGTGGGCCTTGGCTTGCTCATCAATCTGACCCTGAACCAGTGGAGTGTTCACATAGCCCGGACAGATGGCGTTGCAAGTGATGTCGAGATCTGCGGTCTCAAGCGCGATTGACTTGGTAAATCCGACAACGCCGTGTTTTGCAGCGACATAAGCCGACTTGAACGGAGAGGCAACCAGGCCGTGAGCTGAGGCGATATTGATGATTCGGCCAAAGTTCCGGGCTTTCATTCCAGGCAATGCGGCCTTGGTAGCGTGGAAGACTGACGAGAGATTGATCGAGATAATCGCATCCCATTTTTCTTCCGGAAAGTTTTCGACCGGAGAGACAAACTGGATGCCTGCGTTGTTCACCAGAACATCGATTTGACCAAAAGTCTTTTCAGCCAGTTCGATCATCTCGCGGATCTGAGCAGGCTTGCTCATGTCGGCAGACGAATAAATGGCTCGGACTCCGTACTCGGTCTCGATACCGCGTCTGAGTTCCTCGATTTTCTGTGAATCGCCAAAACCATTCAAAAGAACGTTCATTCCGTTCTTTGCGAATGTGCGGGCGATGCCCAAACCGATACCGCTCGTAGAACCCGTGATAACCGCAGTTTTAGCCTTCATGTCTCAATCTCCCGACGAGAATGTAGGTCCGCGGCCGAAGCCCGTCAAGCAAGAGTTGCTTACTTTGAAGATGCAAGTTTCGCGAGCTGGCCTTCAATTCCTTGGAGCATGACGCTCCATTCTGAAGAATAGGACAGGATTCGAAGCCCGCTATGACCTGAGGCGTCAGTCCATTTGACCAGGGCGCAGATTTGCGTGGATTGACTGTCGTTGAGCTTGATGGCGAGGTTGATGACCTCATTAGGTTTTAAGGCGCTTTTGGACCAAAGCTGTAAGCCATGGCGTGAGATATTCTCAACTTTCATGGGGTCAGACAGGCTCTGATCCGCTTCGACGATTTGAGCGGTCATGAGAGTATCGAGTCTGATCTCACGTTTAGGCGTTCCGTCGGGAACCCAATTGAGATTTCTCAAGATGGAATCAAAACCCGCATGAGGATACGCGTCTTGAATGGCGCGGACTTCTTCTTTTCGCAAGGAATTGAGAAGTCCTGCTTTTCTGAGATAAAGCTTTTCAAGGAGCTGAGGCGTGAGCCTCAAATCGGAGACGATTCCATACGAGCGCGAAGGAAGCTTGCAGCCCGGGTGATCGGTCTCTGTGGCCATATAGGCGGCAAGATTGGAGGATTCAGGTTGATCCTCGTAATGCGCTTTCCAGGCCAGATGAGCATCTCCTACATCCAGCACGAACCCGCGTGAGAAAAGCTCCGTTCGCTCAAAAAGAAGTGTGTCGCGATAAAAGGGAAGCGACTCCTCCGTGGTCTCAAGCACGAGGGATTCAATACTGTAGCACTTGCGCGCGTAATGGTACATGAAGCGAAAGAGCGGAAGACGAATGCGGGAATGGAGTTCCTCTTCCAACGGATCCAGCGCAAGGAGCGAGATTTCGGCCAGGCGACGGCCCTTTTCACGCTGTTTTTCCAATGAGATGGATTGCTCAATGGGGAGACCTAGCGGGTTGTCGCGTACCAGCGATGCAGCGCCGATGATTCGGTTTTGCCAGAGCGCGACGACGATCGAAGATTGCGGAAGGAGTTGTTGCGGAACGATGCGCATCCCGCTGGGATGACGCTCGATGAGGCCCTCGCGTACATACGCGTCGTGAAAAAGTTGAAACGCTTTTTCCAAATCGCTTTCTTGCTCTGCGATACGGATCTCAAGCTCTTCCGGCCAGCTCGACTCTAAATGAAGCTTTGGGGCAGGAGTAAACAGGCGCTGCCACAGGCGCATAGTGATGTACCTCTCCGCGCTGTCAGCGCAAAGCTAAATTGAATAATGGATGTGTATTATGACATGTTAACTTGTTATGAAGCGTTGCGTCAATTCGTGTCATCTCAGACACTCCCCAGATACTCCACAGATACTCCACAGATACTCCACAGATACTCCACAGATACTCCACAGATACTCCACAGATACTTTTCTGAGAGCGCCGCGAATTGACCCGGTCTTTGGGATAGGCTAGCGTTCGCCTCGTGGAGGACTCTCATGTCCAATCGCCTGGCGCAAGAAACAAGCCCCTATCTCCAGCAGCACAAAGACAATCCAGTGGAATGGTATCCTTGGAGCGAGGAAGCTCTTTCGCGTGCGCGACTTGAGGACAAGCCGATTCTCCTGAGTATTGGATACTCCGCCTGCCATTGGTGCCATGTCATGGCTCATGAGAGCTTTGAGAATTCTGAGATCGCAAGACTGATGAACGAGCGCTTCATCAATATCAAAGTCGATCGCGAAGAGCGGCCGGATCTCGATCAGATTTATCAGAACGTCGCGCAAGCCATTACTCAGAGCGGAGGATGGCCACTGACGGTTTTTCTCACACCTGATCTGAAGCCTTATTTTGGCGGCACTTATTATCCACCTGAGGATCGTTGGGGCAGACCTGGTTTTGCGCGGGTTTTGAAAGCGCTCTCCGATGCCTACAAAAACGATGCTGCATCTGTGACAGAAAACGCGGAGAAGCTCACGGATTTCATCAGAACACTGGAGAATGAAACCGGCACTCAAGGGCCGGGAGATCATCCGACGCTTCCCAAGCTTGCCAAGGCAGCGGAAACGCTGGTGGCTCAAGTGGATTGGGAAGACGGCGGAATCGGAAGCGCTCCCAAGTTTCCTAATTCCATGATGCTCGATTTTCTCTGGCGTCTGGGGCTTGCAACTCAAAACGATACAGCGATGGAAGCTGCGGTCCTCACTTTATCAAAAATGGCTTCGGGCGGAATTTATGATCAGCTGGGTGGAGGGTTTCATCGCTACTCAGTCGATGCGACCTGGAGCGTTCCTCATTTTGAGAAAATGCTTTATGATAATGGCCTGCTTCTGCGCTCTTACGCGCAGGTACTTCTGACCAGCCCTCAGGAAGTCGTAGCCACTCCTCAAGCAGGCGCGCTCACCGATGAGCAACGCGAGCTATTCACCCGGGTTGTGGACGAGATAGTAGGCTACGTCTTAAGAGAGATGACGGCGCCTGAGGGCGGCTTCTTTGCTGCGCA
>JBJMMA010000090.1:0-53807 GCA_045805065.1 Bdellovibrionia bacterium
AAACTAATACAATAAACCAATAACATCAAATCTAACGAACGAACTCCTCATCAAGAGTATGGAGACTTTGTTTTTCAGCCGATTCGCGATGCTGAGGGCGAGGTTTATGCGATCATTGCTCAAGGCTATGATGTGACAGAGAAGGCTCTGGCTCGTCAGGCCAGCGAGCATTCAAAACGAATGATCGAGATTGAGCGCCAGAATTTCAGAAACCTTTTCAAGCAGACTCCTGAAATGGTCTGCATTCTTTACGGGCCGGATCATGTGTTTGAGTTCGTGAACGAGGCTCATATTCGGGCTTTGGGATTTGATGCTACAGGAATGAGCGTCAGGCAGGCTCAGCCTGAATCCGTTGAAGTGCATGGGATTCTCGATAACGTCTATCGTACTGGAAAGACCGCTGAGCTTTTTGAAATCCCTATTACCGTGACCGATCGCGTCCGTTATTTCAATCTGACCTTCGCCGCCAGACGCGATGAGCAAGGTCAAGTGAACGGGGTCATGATCCTGGGAACTGAAGTGACTGAGCAGGTTCTGGCCCGCGAAGAGCTCAAGCATGCCGTTTCGGCTCGCGACACGTTCATGTCCATTGCTTCTCATGAGCTCAAAACGCCTCTCACTTCATTGAAGCTTCAGACGCAGTTCAGAGCCCGATCGATTCAGCGGGGTGAGTGGGAACGCTTTGCGATCGAAAAGCTTCCTCGCCTTATTTCAGATGATGAAAAGCAGATCAATCGCTTGATTCGGCTCGTAGATGATATGCTCGATGTTTCGCGCATTCAGACGGGTAAGCTCACATTGGTGGGTGAGCAGTTTGATTTCAGCGAGATGATTCATGAGACTCTGTCTCGGTTCTCCGCGCAAATCGAGATGCAAGGCTGTGAGGTTTCCCTCGACGTCGATGGAGATCTCACTGGCGTATGGGATCGCTTCAGAATGGAGCAGGTCTTCACGAATCTTCTAACCAACGCGTTGAAATACGGCTGTGGAAAGCCGATCGAAGTCAAACTGTGTCGTGCCGGCGATCAGGTCATTCTCACAGTGAAAGATCAAGGGCTTGGTATTGCTCCGATCGATCAAGAGCGGGTTTTTGGTCAGTTTGAGCGTGCGATTTCAGCCAATACGATCAGCGGGCTGGGGCTTGGGCTCTTTATTTCCAAAAAGATCATTGAAGCCCATCACGGAAGAATTTCCGTCGAAAGCGAGCTTGAAAAGGGTTCGACTTTTACTGTCGAACTGCCAGTGGTCAGCATTCTTCAACAAGTTTCCAGAAGCGCTGAGAAGCCGGAAAATTAAAGTACCGCGCGCGGCCACCTGAAGCTTCCGTAAGAACTTGTCCCAAGACCATAGCAAGAGCTGCCGGTGCCTCAAGTTGCGGGCTGTGCCCGGCCTTTTTTATAAGAATCGCGCGACAGCGGGCATTGTCCTGATTCAGTTTTTTTAAAAACAGGGGAATGCTTGCAGGAGGTGTCAACGTGTCATCTTCACCCCAGATCAGCCAGACCTTGGATCTGATTTTCTCAAGGCGGGTTTCATCAATCAGATGAGAGGGCTCAAAGGACTCCACGAATTTAGCGACTTCCTCAGAGCGGAAGAAGCCCGAGAAATGACCGGCCACCCAGCGAATCCAGAACGGCTCATGAGCAAAGACATGCTCGCGAATGGAGTTAAATCCGCCTTCTTCGCCCATGGCTTTGCGAAATTTATCCCGAAGATCGTTTGTCGCTGCCTCGTCGATGAAAACACCCGATGGATTGGCAAGGATCAAGTGATCGGGGCGCTGATAAGTGCTGGCAGGGCCCGCGGACTGGGTCTTGGGTCGAGTCCCTTCCTCGCACTCAACGGCATAAAGCGTGGAAAGCCAGCCGCCTAAGGAGTGGCCCATCAGGGTTTTAGGCGCCAGTGAATCCAGCACATCAAAGAAAGTGTTCTTCAAAAGCTCCATCGAATGGAATGCTTTTTCATGGGATAAAAAGCCCGAGAAGCCTGGAAAGTCGACCAGGACGATCTCATCGTAATGCTTCTTCAGGGTCGGCATGAGTAGCGTCAAAACGCCAATCCACGACATCGGCGTATCGCCAAAGCCGGGAGTCAATACAAGCTTACGCTGAGGTACGCCCGGAGTTGCACGAAGGCTTTTTCTCCAAAGACCGATCTTGAGTTCCCCGCTTCGTCTGAGCTCCCACCGATAGCCTGCTCGTCGCATGGCATGCGCGGCTGCCCAATGAACGGATTTTAAAACGGGAACTTTCTGAAGTACGGGTCGAATTGCTGGAAGCATCCTGAAGAAATCTTACCTGAAGCTTAGGTTTTTTTCATTCTCTTCCCTAGTAATCTTAGCAATCGGGATAGCAATCAGGAGCAAACGAGTTTACACTTCATGCTCTGCATACTTATGACGCACGGACTTGAGCCTTTTAAGCCATTTAAAATCGATCAGAAGCTGACGGACGTTTTGTCGCGCGGCCGCTTTACGCTTTCGGCTGAGGTTCTGCCGCCCAGAAATGGCTCAGAGCAACGTCAGGTTTTGGATCAGATTCATCGCTTGATTGGATGTGGCGCAGAATTTCTTGCCGTGACCAAGGGCGCCGGCGGAAGTCTTCGGGGTGGAAGCCTCCCTATCGCTCAGACTATCAAAGAACAGTTTGGTGTTCCCTGTATCGCGCATTTTACCTGCCGCGATCTCACGCCCGCGGATGTCGAAAATCAGCTCATGGATCATCATTACTTTGGGATCCGGAATATTTTGGCTCTTCGGGGTGATCCTCCGGATGGCCAGTCAGAATGGACGGCCCGGGAAGGCGGCTATCAGTACGCCTTCCAGCTCATTCGACAGATTCGTGACCTGAACGCTGGAAAGTATTTAAAGCGGGCAGGGGGGCCGGAAGTCAAAGAACAAGAACCTACCGACTTTTGTATTGGAGCTGCCGTTTATCCCGAGCATCCCAATGATCAGGAACGAATCGACTTCTTTAAACTGAAAGTCGAGGCGGGTGCTCAGTTCGGGATTTCAGATATGCTTTTTGACCCTGAAGTCTATGCGCGCTTTTTGGACCTCTGCGGCAAGAATGGAATCCAAGTTCCAATTCTTCCTGGAACTCGAATTCTGAAGTCTCAGGCCCAAGCCCGGCGAATGATGGCCAAGTTCCGCGTACAGGTTCCTGAATCGACTCTGAACGCTCTTCCTGAGCAAGATGGACCGGATGCCCTGGCCAGAGGCCTTGAACTCTTTATGGGCCAAGTGGAGCGCTTGAAAGCCTATGGCGCTCCAGGAATTCATCTCTTTGTGATCGTGGATACCGAAGGTGCCTGCCAGGCTCTCACGCGACTTTCACGACGCTAAGTCTTTGCAGAGTCATAAAATTCGGGTTAGAACATTGTCTCTACCGACTTTATCTCGCGTTTGCCCGGGTGGCGAAATTGGTAGACGCACAGGACTTAAAATCCTGAGTTCCGAAAGGGGCGTACCGGTTCGATTCCGGTCCCGGGCACCATTACTGCGCCAGAACAAAAAACATCCCAGTGGGATGTTTTATTCGAGTTTCCCATCTCGCACTCAGCAAACCCAAACTCAATCCTCTCTCTGTAGCTTTTATAACCTAAATTGTTAACGCTTTATGAATCCAGGCGTAACTGATTGATTTCAAAGCAGTTAGTGGATTGGATTTAGATTCATAATTAAACTATTTCGACCGATAATTAATATACTAACTCAGGTATTCGCATCGAGAAGTATATGGCCGCAACTCGTACGACAAAATTCACCAAGACGTTGTTATTCCTATCTGCGCTGGGAGCGATACCTTTTCTCCAAGACGTTCAAAGCGCTTATGGTTTTTCCGAGAACGCGCAAACCTTCACCTATCAAGGTCAGCTTCTGAATAGTGCTGGAAGCGCTTTGAGCGATCCAAGTGTTCAACTTGTTCTTTCCATCTACAACCCGAGCAAAAACTGTCTTCTTTACGAAGAGACTCAAACCATCGACACATCTACGTCGAATGGGATGTTCTCGATCCAAGTGGGACAGTCAGCAACGTCTGGAGGCAATCGCACCGCGAATGATCCGGGTCTGAGAATGGCCACGGTGTTTCGCAATGATGGAACACAGCTTCGCGCTGCAGGTGCAAACTGTGCAGGAGGTTATTCCGCATCGCCTGGAGACGCTCGTGTGATGCAGGTCAAGATCACGCCAAGCTCGACGGGCACGCAAGTGACGCTCTCTCCTGATGAAACAATTGATGCTGTTCCGCAGGCCTGGTCAGCGGAAACCTTTCAAGGTATCCCACTTGGAAATTTTATTCAGCTCTCAGGCTCAGACGCAGTCATTCCTACGGGCAATGGACTTAAAATCAATGGCTCTGAAGTCATCGACTCCAACGGACAATGGGTGGGATCTGCCTCAGGTCTTGTCGGAGCAACAGGTGCTGCAGGTGCAAATGGTGCGACTGGAGCAACCGGAGCTACGGGAGCCACTGGCGCTAATGGTACTAATGGTACGAACGGCGCCACAGGTGGTACGGGCGCAACTGGAGTAACCGGAGCTACTGGTGCTACGGGAGCTACTGGTGCAACAGGCGCCACCGGTCCTACGGGGCCTGGAACCGTCTCCGGAACTAGCGGAAAGATCGCGAAGTTCACAGGCACGACCGCAGTGAGTGACTCCATCATCACGGAAAGTACGGGACAGATCGCTGTTGCTGGACAAATCTACGCCACAGGGGCAACCGATCAGACCTCAAATGCTCCGACCATTGACTTCAATAAAGGAAACGCCCTGTTTGTGTCAGGCAACTGCGCGGCTTTAACGCTGCAGCATCTGGTGGATGGCGCGGCTTACTCGCTGGCCGTCAAAGGCACATCAGGAACATGCACGTTCAGCTCGTCTGGCGACACGGTTCACTACGCAGGAGGCGTGAGCAACGTAGCGATCACCTCGCATACGATTTTCACATTCCTGAAACTTGGAACGGATATCTACGTCACATGGGTTACTTTCTAAGAACTCGCAATACTCTTTTCGCCGTGACTCTGACGTTGCTGGTTCCCATCACGTCAAAGGCTACGTTGTACAATCTCGGCGCTTTCTGGAAGCAACCCAGCGCAGGAAGCGGAGACAGTCTTGCCTTCACGTCATCCGCATTCAGCGGATTGACCACCTGGACCTGCGTAGGACCTGTCACGGTTCAATCTCAGACGGGTGGCGCTCCAAAAACGGTATCATCCAACACGACGGTCAATCTGACCGGCATTTCTGGAATGCATTTCTTTTCAGATTCAGGCTGCACTCAGGAAGTGACTTCTGCAACCATCCCGTCAGGCAGTTCATCTGCATCTTTTTACTTTTTGTCTGGGAAAAAGAGTTCTTTAGCGACTCTGAGCGCTGCAGCTTCAAATTATACGACCGCCACTCAAAATCAGACTGTTACTGCTTACCTGGGATGCACCTGGCTGGGTGGAACCGCTGGCAACGCGACAACCTGGGAAACTTCCACGAATTGGTCCTGCGGTCATATGCCTACTTCTGCGGCCGGAGATATTGCGGTCTTTGATGCCAATTGTGGAAGTAATTGCACGCCTACAGTGCCCGCCAGTTCCCAGGACTTATACGGACTCTATCTGACGAGAGATTACACAGGAACTGTGCAACAAGGAGCTAACGCACTTATTGTTGAGGTAGATGGAGGCTTCCGGATTGACGGTGGTACTTTCGTTCAATCGACTCAGAACATTGTTGATAAGGGGGTTTTCACGCAAACCGGTGGTACCTTTCAGGGCGGTTCAGGTTCCATTTCCCTTACGGGCGACGTGAGCGTCTCTGGCGGCTCCCTGACATTGACTTCCGGTCTTACCTTCGTAAATGGCACCTGGTCTGTCACTGGATCTGCCACCCTCAACGCGAATGGCGGCAATCTCTATTTGCAGCCTAACAGTATAGCCGACATCGCCATCAATCCGGGAGCGGTTCACTACAATAATGTGAGTGTGTATCCTTCGCAAACGATCGCTATCGATTTCGGTGGGGCGACATTTTACGTGGATGGAGATCTCGCCTTTGGCAATATATCCAATGTCGTGCTTGTCATGAGCAAAACAAAATCCAGCTCCCCGAGCGTCATGGGCGGGGGTTTCGGTGGTCCGATGAGCGGGGGAGGCATCCAAGTCAGCTCAGTCGCTCTGAATAATGTAACCTTCTCGGTGGGTGGTAACGTAGCATCAACTGACGGTGGGGCGATCGGATCCGCTCAATTCATTTTCAGAGGCGCAAGCCCGACTCTTAGCATCGATAATGGAAGTGTCGCCTTCCCAAGCGGTAATGTTATCGTGAGCGTTTCAGGAACTTTGGGATTGCTTGGAAATACCTACCTGGATGCTAATTTGCAAAGTGTGACCGTTACGAGCGGCGCTATCAATATGAACAATCATGATTTTACTATCGGTAAAGCATTAACCCTGTCTCCCGGTACGTCTGTGACCCGAGGAACTGGAACGTTGACTGTGAGCGGCGCCACGCTTGGTGCTGGCGCCTACAGCGGCGGGACGATTTACTAAAAGCAAAAAGCCTGCACCAGAGTTTCTCCGATGCAGGCTTTTTGATGGCTTTTGAGCTATCGCTTAGTTAGCGCAAGCAGGAACGGTGAAGCTCTTATAGAACGCGGTCGAAGCATAAGCTTCGCCACTTCCGTACATGACTTCGATGTTCATTTTGGCTGGAAGATTGTAGGCGACATCAGCCCATTCCAGGCAATCTGGGTAATGAGCTTCGCTCATGTCCTGGCGAACGCAGGTGTGTTGCGTGCCGCTGCGAGGCATGGAGGTGATCTTCTTTTCATTCTTCACGCACTCATAGGTGCCTGGATAGTTGGATTCGTTCGTTGCTGGGACGTATGTGTATTGAACGCAAACGTCGACTGGAGAAATGGCGCGGAATTCAGTCTCAGTCGCGCAAGCATTGAAAATGCCCGCAGGTCCAAACGTGCCCGTATACGGAGTGTTGACGAGCAGGTACGAGTCAGCCAGAATTCGGGTCCAGCTGTCGTTTGCGCTCGTTGCGGTGGCAGCGAAAGTGCCGTTAGAAAGGCTGAAAGTGGCAATCGCTGCTAAAGCGACAAGTAAAGTTTTCTTAAATGTTTTCTTAAAGGTTTTCACGGGGATCTCTCCTGATCAGATTTTAAAGAGACAAAGTTTAAATAAGTCATGATGCCGAGTCTAAAGAAGCACAAGCAGCGCAAAAATATTTTTGAAAGAGCTTTGGCGCAATACAATTTCAGCGCGTCAGAGTCGTGCGATTTGAAATGAATAAAAAAAAGCGCGTTTTTCCCGAAGATTTTAGGGAAAAACGCGCAGGTGATGAGAGAAAAAATCTGATCAACGCACCGATTAAAACGGTGACATTGTGTATCGTAAAATCAAGGCTTCCAGAGAGCAAGCCCTGCAGCAAGGCCACCTAAGGCGATGATCAAGGAGAGAAAAGCTCCCAGTGGAAGGACTCTTCTTTTCGCCAAAGCGATGCTTGCGCCAAAGACAAGCCATACCGCGAGCTTTCCAATGGCCCAGCCTGGAAGCGCGCCATGAATTCCAAGTCGCGCCAGCATGCCGAAGCCTGCGACCAGGATCAGAACCAGTGAGATTCCATGGACAGGGGCTGTCCAGCGGCTTTGAGACTTTTCCATCACGGCTGCGCAGCCTAAGGACAGAAAGAGCCCGAAAATCGAAATCAAGTGAACGAGTTTGTAGACATTGTAACTGATCATGAACGGATATCTCCTGATTGCCTGATTTTGAAATGACACCCCAGAGCTATCACTGCTTAAGGCTCAGGTCTAGTAAAGAGCTGCTTGCTTGCTGCGGTTTGTCATTGCGCGAAGAAGCAGCTCTCGGTTTAAATACCTTTGATGTATCAGGCAAAGCATTCCCGAATAGCGCTCTTGGCCCTGTTGCTGGCAGGGGCCTCTGGTCCTGTTTCTACATGCCTTGCGGACGCAAACGTGCGCGATCCATCCGTTAAATATCTTCAAATCCTATCTCATCCGGAAATGGCCTGGGGGGCTCGTCGCTCCAAGAAAAAGCAGGACAAGGATCCTGAACTTCCGGCAAGCGATGATCGAATCCGTAAGGAACTCGAGAATCTTCTCAAGACTTATGCGCCCCTCGTGTGGCTGCACTCCCAGGAGCCTTATCCGCCGAGTGATCCTCTGGAATTCATCGAGCATAGCTCGCTCCATTACCGTGGTCCCTCGGGTCGTGATCAAATCCTTTCGCCTGCAGGAAGGATTGAAGCAGAAGCGCTCGCTCAATTATCAAAGTCAGGTGCGGTCACCCGGCCTTACCAGTCGGGATTTGCACTCAATGGCTCAGGCTACTTTCTTAAGCTTGAGGATGTTCGCCCGGCTACGAGAGCGGTTGCGGCGCTTGAGCATGTTCCTATGTTCTGGCGCTTAGGAGAGGGTGAGTTTGCAAAGACTTTGATGCAAGAGGGGGCTCGACTCGGAAAGAAGCGAATCGTGATCGAGTACTGGTATCATACGCCGTACAATCTGGCGACTCGTGTTGGGATAGGAAACCATCAGGGCGATTGGGAAGGTGTTGCGATGCTCATTGAGCTCGAAGACTCCCGCGGCACGCTTGAACATCGGCTTTTGGCGAGCTTCTATGCCGAGCACGAAACAGGGACCTGGCGTTGCGCGGGAGAGCTCAGTCGAGCCAGCGACGGCTCCCATATTGAAGCCTTCTCTGCGATCGGAACTCATGCGACTTATCCGGAGCCCGGCTCGCATCGAAGCGCTGTGTTTACGGATAAAACCGAAAGAGGAACGCCTTGGCAGAGCTGGGAAAATCTCAGACCGCTGGCGCTTGAGCCTTATTATGGCTATTCGGGCGCGTGGGGTGAGCCCAGGTTCTTCTCGTTCATGACGGGACCTCTGGTCCCTGGTCCAGGCTACAAGTCTTTGCCCCGGGAAACGAGCGCAAGTGAAAGTCTCAAAACTTTGACTTTGCTCTTGTCCAGATGTCACTAGGTTCCAAAGCGAGGAGGCGTTCTCGGAGATGGGCGAACGCTTCTTACCTGCGCCAGCGTGAGGGAAATTAAACGCTCTTCACGCTCTTGAATCGATCGGCGGATAAAACGCAGCCGGGCAATCGCTGAAAAGTTTCCAATCACGGCAATGATGGCGAGCGTGATCATCATGGGAAAAGGAAGTGGAGAGTTAGAGTGGCTGAGCGGAGTCAAGGTGAAGCCTAAAAGAAGGTAAGTCAATCTTTCGGTTCGCTGCATGCTGCCCCGAGGTAAACGCACTTCAGCGATTTCAGAAAGTGCCGTGGTATAGCTCACCATAAAAGAGGCAAGAAGCGCCGCACAAACCACGGCCTGAACCCAAGGAAAGGGATGGTAAAAAATGATCAGCCCCGCAAAGAGAAAGAACTCGACGTAGCGATCCAGAGCGGAATCCAGGACTTTTCCTGCGTAATTCATCGTGCCTGTCGCACGTGCGACCATTCCATCCAAGGCGTCCATGGCTCCGCCTGCTAAACCCACTGCTGCGGCGATTCCAAAATGTCCCTGTGTCAATAACAGTCCGCAAAGCGCGCCTAAAAACACGGCAGTATAAGAAATCGCATTGGCGCTGATGTTCAAGTGAATGGCGAGACGTGAAAGCGGCTGAATGGCCCAGTATCCCATTTCCATAATGGACTTCGCTAACAGAGGGCTACCGCCTTGCCGCTCGATTCGTTCGTAATACGTTCGGCCTTTGATTCGTACTCGCAATAAATAAAGCGCCATGAGGAGTACGGTGCTGAGGAGGAGGACCTTGGATACGAGGATGTCCGTGTTTCTCATGAATCAGGTTCCTGAACCGTTCGCGATTGCATAAAGCGGTCCACGGGCGGGCGGCTGTGTTATCTCTTCAAGACGGCCCAATCGTTGCCCAATTGTTGCAGTACCTCACTCATATGTTTTTCACAGATATTGTGGTCGTGCTGGCCATTGTGCTGTTCATTGCTGCTGTGGCGATCGAATTGAGAAAAGACCGCGACAAGAAAATGTACGTCGGAGGTGAGGCGAAAACTCACCGCGACGAGAGCTCCGCACCCGTTCAGGGAGAAAGTCCTGTATCAGCACAAGGCGATAGTCATGTGCCAGTCGTTCGCCCAGATGCAGCGCCGCCAGTTGTCACCCAGGAAGAATTTAAAACGCCAGAGTTTAAGACGCCTAAGAAATCAGCTTAAGATTTGAACGCTAACAGGTGGTACGTTTTCTTGCCCTTGCGTAGAACGATGTATCCACCGGCAATCAAGTCTTTTTGCGTAATCATGACCGCGGGGTCAGTGATACGCTCGTTATTGATATAGATACCGCCAGCGGTCACATCTTTGCGAGCAGCTCCCTTGGACTGGCAAAGGCCCGATTCCACTAAAAGATCAATGAGAGGGGCGCCGGCTTCAGGGAGCTGTTTCTGAGTCGATGGAGCGCCCTTCATGACGTCTAAGAGAGTTCTCTCATCGAGATCCTTGATGGCGCTCCCAAAGAGAGCTTGAGTGGCAGCTTCCGCGCGCTTGAGTTCCGCGTCGCCATGAACGAGGCGGGTCATTTCGCGCGCCAGCGTCTGCTGAGCTTCACGCTTTTCTGGAGCGGTGCGAGTCTGCTCTTCCAGGCGAGCGATCTCATCCAGGCTCAGGAAGGTGAAGTACTTCAAGTACGTAATCACGTCAGCGTCAGCTGTCTGAATGAAGAATTGGTAGAACTCGTAAGGCGAGGTGCGGGATGGATCGAGCCAAACGGTTCCTGATTCGGATTTACCAAACTTGGTTCCATCGGCTTTTGTGACCAGTGGATGGGTTAAGCCAAAAGCTTCAATGTTTTCTTCGCCACGCGCTGCGCGCATACGGCGGATGAGGTCGGTTCCTGCCGTGATATTGCCCCATTGGTCGGATCCACCGATTTGAAGCCTGCAGCCCTCTTTTTCGCTCAAGACGTAAAAGTCATAAGCCTGAAGAAGCATGTAGGAGAATTCCGTGTAGGAAATTCCGTGTTCACGATCTTCCAGACGTGCGCGAACCGACTCCTTGGCGACCATGTGGTTGACGGTGAAGTGCTTTCCGATATCGCGCAGAAAATCGATAAAGCTCAGATTTTTGAACCAATCGCCGTTATTCGCAAGCGTTGCGGAGTTCTGACCTGTGAAGTCCAGGAATTTTGAAATGACGTTTCGAATGCCAGCAACGTTTTTCTGAATGGTCTCTTCGGTGAGCAGGTTTCGCTCTTGGCTTTTTCCGCTCGGGTCTCCGATCATTCCAGTAGCGCCGCCTACGACTGCAATGACTTTGTGTCCGGCTTTTTGAAAGCGACGAAGTGTCATCAGGGGGAGAAGACTTCCGACGTGAAGACTGTCGGAAGTAGGATCAAAGCCGCAATAGAGTGTCATTGGACCCTGCTCAAGTGCTTTGGACAAAGCGGGGTCGGTGACTTGCTTGACGATTCCACGGGCTTCTAGCTCGGCAAAGAGTTGCATAGACTTCTATCAATCGCATATCGCCGCCGTTCGGGCAATACGCCAAAGATTTTACTGAATAAGTTTCAAGTCTGGCCAGCTCTCGCCCGTCTGGGCCTGATGGCGATCGCGAATCACATGATAGGCCTCGCCATAATCGCCCTGCAGTGAGCCTTGATTGACGTGGATATAGCCCACGAAATGAGCCGAAATCAAAAGCTGGGCAAACCAAAGAAGAAAGAGGGCTATTCTTCCTGCCTGGCGATTGGGATTATGCGAGAGCGCAAGTCTGACCAGCCAGATTTGCTCAAAGGGAAAGGAGACACGCATATAATAGCGCCTGATATTGACTCGTGTCGCGGTCAGCAAAATTCCATATCCCCAAAGGGCCGCCTTTTGTGCAAAAGCAGTCTGAGAGACTTTGCGGGCAAATAGCCATTGAACCCGCGCTTCACGGGCAAAGAGCTGCCTTCCCCGGCGAAAAAGACCCGAGAAAATAATCCAGCATCCGGAAACAAGAGCCAGGGCGTGGGCGATTCCACAGAGGTACGTGGCAGTACCGCCGATCACGGGGTAGCGCACGAAATCGGATATCTGAGCCCAAACGGAGCCACCTCGCATCAGTCCCAGCGGATTTCCAAGATGCAGGCCCAGGCTATCCGTTACCCAGAAAACCCAGAACTTGAACTGCAGGACGTCACCCCAGGTGCCTGAGAGTACCTGACCTGGAGGCGGGTTCTTAAGGACATGGAGGTACCAGGGAATCAGTGGCCAGGCACCCGCACAGGATCCGATGAACCACCAGAGCCAGCGAACTCTGACTTTTGGAATCGCTTTCTGATCGAAGAGCGCAGTCCAGAGAAAGAGCGCTCCTTCTAAAAAGAAGCCACTCATATGAATCTGGCCCAGCATGGCTCCCACGCAGCCCCAAAGAAAGGCGCCCCAGGCCCGGTCACGCTTCCACCAACCTGCGATCATGAGTGTTGAGAAAAAAGGAAAAAAACCCTGAGGCCAGAGCTTACGATCAATGTAGACGCCAAACGGATTGACCATCGCAAACGCACAAGCCCAAAGCCAGGATTCTCGGTTATCACTTTGAGGAGAGGTGCCGCGCTTCACGAAATAGAGCGCAAAGGGAATCAAAAGCGCGATCCCAAGCCAGGCAAAAAAAGAGAGCGCTCTTTGAAGGGCAATCGGGTCGGTTGCACGCGCAAGCCTTGCAAGGCACACAAATACCCAGACACTCATTCCGGGATTGGCGAGGTAGACGCCGGAGTTCATGCCGGCCCAGGGCCACGGCCTGCTATGTCCGATGAGCTGGGTTTGGACGAAGTCGTAATATTCGTCTTCTTTCCATTCCATATCCTCTGTGTAGATGAGGCGAAGGATCAGGCCAGAGAGTAGCGTAATGGCAAGAAAGAGCTTCCAGCGAGCGCTCAGGGATTCTTTGCGCCAGGGTTTGTGTAGGTTCACAGGTGAGCTCCGTCAGAAGGCCTGAGCATTCTAAGAACACGGTATTCGAGGACTCGGCCGTCGGTGTAGGGATCAGGAATGGAAAGACGAGTGAGATCGTTGCTTCGCGCCGGGTGGACGATGATCTCAGAGTCTGGATTCTTCATGAGTGCTGCGCGAAGCTTTCCAGGGTCTAAAAAATGAGCATTTTGCGGGTAAAAGCAAGGAAGCGATCGAAAGCCAAGTGACTTGAGCCGGCTTGCTGCCCAAAGAGACAGGATGTTGAGAACCGCTTTTGGCGTGAGCCAGAGCGATGGATCATAAGGGCAGCGAATACAAGAGATGCCTTCAGCTTTGATCAGATCGGAAACCGAATCAATCAATCCTGGAGAAAGGTGAATGTGATGGTGTCCGTCCAGATAATGAATCGGGATCTGAAGGGATTTGAGTTTTGCAATCTGAGCTTTAAACTCGGCTCGAGCATGCTCACGCAGAGCTTTTTTGTCAGAAAGAGGGCTCATCCATTGGAGAAGGACTTGCCCAGGAGAGCAAATTCCATAGGTCAGATCAAAGTGCAGGCCGAGCTCTACTCCGGGCACTTGAAGAAGTTCATTCAAGCCATGAGTGATATGAGCTGAGCGCGCCATGATCGAGACTCTTCGGATGACACCGGCGCGAGCGAGTTCAAGGATCCCTTGATTGACTTCGGGCGTTAGTCCCCAGTCATCTGCGGTAAACGCTTGAGTGAGTTTCAGTGGCTCATAAAAACCTGCGCGGTAACGCTTGGCAAGCTTTGGCAGACCCCAGAGAATGCTGAGCGCTTCAAAGCCCATTCTTCGACGGCTCTTTTCTTCAGCCAAAATCAAAGTAACAGGCAGGTCTTTTTCTTTGTGCGAATGAGACTTTGCAATCAGCGCAAGCTCAAGATCAAAGAGAAATCCAAGAGAACTCTGGAGCGTGAACGCTTGCAAGGCAAGCGAGCGATTCATGGCAAGCGTTCCAGAATGCGTATCGGTGGTTTCAATGGGCAGGAGCATGCGCACTAACTTATTAAACCGCAGCCCCAGGCGATGGCGCTGATACACGATGGGAAGCAGCCTGACAGGAATTCTAAACCGGGATTCAGGGTGACGACGATTTCCTCTGACAAAAGAATAGCCTGAGGAAATCTCAGAGAGAGCGTTTTGATAAAACTTAGGATCACAGGGCTGTTCCAGCTGTGCTGTCAGGATGACTCTGCCACGAGAAAGTGCAAAGGATTCCCTGAGAGCCGCATTTCTTGTAGGAAAGTGCTCCGCGGGGTTTCTTAAGTTCAAGAGCTTGATTTGTGGTGACGCGCTTTCAAGTTTCTTCAATTCGATCCAGGCGGGATTGTGCTCACTTAAGCGATCACCATAAGGCTGGATCAGGATTTCATATTCTCGCGAGACCTGATCAAAAACCTGGCGCGCTTCTTTGATGAAGCTCACGACGGCTT
Organism: Bdellovibrionia bacterium; assembly: GCA_045805065.1. GTDB lineage: Bacteria > Bdellovibrionota > UBA1018 > UBA1018 > UBA1018 > CAZCBS01. Next base: position 14,416 of record JBJMMA010000090.1, read on the forward strand.
CGGCATCCAGTGAGGTTGCCGATTGCATGGGAATGGGCGCAAGAAGCGAGAAATCAAGACCGGCTTTCTGTTGCTCCTGTTCCCACGGAAGAACTTGACGGCTTCGAGCCAGCGATTTCAGCTCGCGGGCAAACCACGAGGGCCGCGAGTGGCGATAAGCAAGCTGCGCGGTCGCAAATCCCAGAAAAAAAGTCGCAAGAAGGGGAATGGATGCTTTTTGTGATCCAAAGAAGAGAAAGTCACCTGTGAGGTCTTTCCCGGCAAGGGACAGGGTCAGTGCTCCAAAAATCAAAGCGAAGAGCGCAAAGCGGTTTCTCTTCCGAGAAGGAGTCTGGATCTGATCAGACACCAGCAGCGCGACCGGGATCGCAAGGACAGTCAGCGAATACTTGAAAGTCTCAGGCATCACCCAAAGGTAGGGAAAAATGCCAAGCGCGAAAAAGGACGCGCGTCCCATGGATCTGCGTGGAAAGCGAAGAAGCCAAAATAAAAGGACCGAACCGCAGATGAAGATAGCAAGTGCTGCGTAAATTTCCATGGCAAGCGCGGGCGTGAGCCAGTGCCAGTTGACCATTCTCAAGAGCGCGCTTTTGATCGACTGGCTCCCATAGTGAGAAGCATCATAGTACTGGGAGTCCGCGGTCACCATCAGGGCCCACCGGCTCCAAAGCATCTTAACGCGATCCCATGGGCCAATCCAGAACGTGGTCAGCGCAAGGGTCACGAGAAGAGTCACAAGCGGCGCGACGATCGCACGAAGCTTGGCCTTGGGACGACCATGCAAAAAGAGTGGATAGAGAAAGCCCGGTCCGATTTTCACTAAGGTGGGGATCAGAAGAGCAGTCGATGCCTTGCCGCTTTGCCAGGAGACCCAATAATAAAAGCTTGCGCAGAACGACAGAAAAAGAAGGCTTGAGATCTGCCCGATCGTAAAACAATCCAGACAAAAACGAACAATGAAGAGCAGCGCTACTGCTGTTGGAAATGCCGCCAGAGAGCGCGGTCTGCTCACTCTTTGGAGCGTCAGAAAGATGAAACCCATGCCCAGACCAAACCAAAGATACTGAAGAAAATACCAGACGAGTTTTGCCGATGCTAAAGAGAGCTCAGCAAATGGCCTGAAGAAAGGGATTGTCGGCGGGGCGTAGCGAAAAGGGGATGCACCATCTTTGAGGGAATAGACTTCTTCCCAATTCCCTTGAGCCGCTCTGAGTGCGGAGCGGTAATAAACTTCAAAATCCGTGTAGTCCGTCTTGATCCATACTTTATAGGCATAAAGAGGCAGGACGATTGCAGCGGCAATCCATGCGAGCGCGATGACGGCTTTTTGAAGTTTAGGCTTAGGCGTTTTTTCTGCAAACATAGAGGATATCGGCAAAAAGCTTGCTGCTGCAGCGCTCAGATGTCACCTGAAATCCAACCGACTCAAGCGCCTGAATCCAGCCTGACGGAGCTCTGAAGTGGAGGCCTGGTTTTTCGGCCCGGGTAAAACCAGTCATAGTTGCGACTTTTTCGTAAAAACGATTGAACCAGGAGGCAAGCCCTCCGCCTGCTGGATCGACTTCTCGGACAATCAGGCATCCCTGAGGATCTAAAGCATCAAAAGCCTGTCGGAAGATCTTTTCCTGAAGCTTGGGCTCAAAGTAATGCATGACATCGATCATAGCGATGCCTTGGTAATGGCCGGGAGGTGGATCCAGGACGTTACCTTTTTGAAATTTCAAATTCGGAATTCCTTGAGACGCGGTGTTGGCGGCCTCAACTCGTGCGGCATCATGATCAATGCCATGAACTTGCCGGTCGGAGCTCTCCAGCGCTAAGGCAAGAGCCAGGAGGCCATGACCACAACCCAGATCAAGGATCTTGCCCTGACGAGGTAGATGTCGAGCCATCGCAAGATAAGGCGTCAGTTTCCAGCGCAGAGTGAGAAACGCGCGAGTTCCCAATGAAATGCCTTGGTAACGGGACAGGTAGCCAACAAAGCTGGGTGCATGAGCAGTATTCACTGAGCGTAAACTCCCTTGAGTTGACGAATGAAAATTCGGGATAGCCAGTAGGCGGCAAGAAAAGACTCGCGGATGATCCGGACCGTGCTTTTCTCGGTATTTAGAAAAAGAAGAACGGGAAGATCCGTTTGCTTCATTTTCTTTGCGCGGGCTGTGAGAAAAATCTCAAGATCGAAAAAGAAACCGGGACACTCCAGTCGGGAGAACGCTTCACGCGCAAGCTCTCGAGACATCGCTTTGATGCCCGCTTGAGTGTCAGTAGTCTCGACGGGGAAAAACAGGCGCACGACCCGGTTAAAACCAAGGCCCAGTCGATGACGTCCATAAGCCACATTCAAAAGTTCGACCGGGATGTCAAACTGGCTCGATGCCATTCGGCGATTTCCTGTGACCAGGTGATAACCTTCCTGAAGCTTTGCGTGAGCTCTTGAGAAAAACTCCAAATCATAGGGAAGGTCGGCGTCCGTAAAAAAGATCATCCGCCCGCGCGCCCGCTGAATCCCTGTTCTGAGAGCCGCGCCTTTGCCTGGGGCGCCTTCATGAAGGACGACTTTGACTTCAGAAAAGCGCGCGCTCAACTTGTTTGCGATTTCCGTGCTGAGATCGTTTTTGTCGTTTCCGGGATTAGGGATCAGGATGATCTCGTAAGAGTCAGAAAAATTCTTTCCAAAGAACTCTCTCGCCTCAAGCACCGTGCTTTCCAGCGCGTGGGCTGAGTTTTTGGCGGGAATGAGGAGCGTCACCTCAAGTGAGGAAGCATCCGCCAAAATATGCGGCAGAGGAGAGAGCCTTTGAGGCATCAGCGATTCCTCTTGAATGATGTTTCACAGAAATCGCGAAACTCAAGAAGGAGCTCAAGGACAAGATCCGCGTCTGCTACCGTGTGTAGCGCAAGGCCGCAGGCCGGCGTATAGATCGCCTGAGTCAGGATTCTCCTGACGAGCTCAGAGTTTGCCCCGGAAGATTGAAATGCGTTCAAAAGTTCAGAGAAAATCGGTTCTGGCTCAAGCGATTGAAGAACGGAAGAGCGAGCCGTTGGAATCACTCCCAAAGAAAGTCGACCTCCTGAAAGAACAAAGTCCTCAATGGCAGGCAGTCTGGATGGCGTCAGAAGTGCTCTGAGAGAGAGTGCGGTATCGAGTGATAAAACCTGGATTCCCAGACCAAGAACCGCGTCCCAATCCGTATTGCTGCAGCAATGAAGCCCGACTTCGACTCCATCTTTCTTCAGGGTCTGAATCATGAGCTTCAGCTCCTGGAGTCCTAAGTGGAACTTGGTGCTTGAGGCCATCAGCCCAAAAAGACCGGGCTCATCGATATACAGAAGTGGCTGGATTCCCGAAGCCTGAAGCCGCCTGCTCATGGCAAGCGCTCGCGCAAGAACCAGGCGGTAGATCTGCATCGCGACTTCCGGATTGCGATCCAGCGTATGCCCCTCTTTTGTTTTTACTGACCATTGAGAGGTCAAAGGGCCTGCGATCTGGATCTTGGCCTTCTTGACTCCTCTTTCTTCAAGCTCCCAGACAAACGGTTGCCAGCTTGAGGAAATGGCAGTGGAGGGCTCAAAGGCTTCAAATGCGGCAAGATCTGAATCCGCACGCTCAAAAGCGCGGGTCAGCTCTTGATCGAGCTTCGCGCTTCGGCTCTCCCATACGGCGACGTTCAGTGTAACGGTTCCATCGCTTTCAGCCTGAAGACCTGGAAGTCCTTCCAGAGCCTGCGCAAGCATGTATTCCCAAGGATTGCGGATAGGAGTCTGAGGCAAAAACGGGATGCTGGTGCTGAAAGCAAATTGAAGAGCCGAATCCACATTGTGATGCGGAAGACTCCCGATGCCCGTTGTTTGAAACTCAGCGTTGATCATCTTCAAGTCCTCCGCGGCCTACGGAGAAGTAAGTCGCTTGCGGATGATGGAAGACAAGGGCCGAAACGCTGGACTCTGGATCCATCATGAAGCCATCCGTGAGTTGCACGCCGATTTGCTGAGGCTCAAGAAGCTTCCAAAGAAGGGCTTGATCATCCAGTCTTGGGCACGCAGGGTATCCAAAGGAGTAGCGCTTGCCGCGATACTTGGCTTGAAAGCGTTCCATCATGGTCATTTCAGGAGCATCAGGATGGCCCCACATTTTGCGAAGCTGCGAATGCAGAAGTTCCGCATAAGCTTCGGCGCTTTCAAGCGCAAGGGCTTGCACGATGTGAGACTTGAGATAGTCCCCGCGGTTTTTCAGATTTTCTGCAAGTTCTCGCACTCCCTTGCCAACTGAGACGACAAAGAGCGCGACCGTGTCTTGCGGCATGCTGCCCAGAGTGTTGTTTTGAAGCGGATTGGTATAGTCGGCCAGGCAAAGGCCATCCATCTTGCGCTGGCGCGGGAACTCAAAGCTCGTGAGTTTTTCACCCTGGCCAGAGAATAGATGTAGATGATTGCCTTCGCTTCCCGCGCGGAAGAACTGATAGACGGCAGAAGGCGCAAGAATCGGCGTATCCTTGTAAGCTTCTTTCACTTCCTGTACGGCTTGCCAGATTCCCAGGGCTTTCGGATCCTTCTCCTCAAGCTCAGCCAGCGTCTTTTGATCCTTATCGAACATGCGGACGCTTGCGCCTTTGATTCCAAGATGGCGCCCATACAGCATGAGAGGATTGACGTATTTCCAGATCTGCTCAATGGGTGTGTTTTTCAGAATGTGACGCTCAAAGTCCGGAGGTGTCGGAACCTCTGAAAGTACATCTATTGCTGAGTTTCTCTGCGTGATGATCTCAGCGGCAGTCACAGGAGCTGCGCTTTGAGTCTGCGCAAGTTTTGCGCGACGCTCAGAGAGATCGCTTTTGAGTTTAGCAAAGCGCGTAGGGTCCACGATCTGCTTGGCAAGCTCAAGCCCATTCATCGCGTCCGACGCATAAGCGACTGTGCCCGTGGTGTAGGCTTTTGCGATCTGCTTATCGACAAAGTTTGCAGATAGTGCTGCTCCACCGACCAGAACCGGCGTATCAATGCCTGCGCGCGCAAAGTCGTCGGCAGTCACAACCATTTGCTGAGCGGATTTTACCAGAAGACCTGAGAGGCCCACGATATCCGGTTGATGCTCACGAACTGCCTGGATCAAGGTCTCTGGCAGAACTTTGATACCAAGATTGACGACTTTGAAGCCGTTATTGGAAAGAATGATTTCGACCAGGTTTTTGCCGATGTCATGAACGTCACCTTTAACAGTGGCAAGCAGAACTTTGCCGCGCGTGGAGCTGTCGGATTTCTCCATGTAAGGCTCAAGATGCGCAACTGCTGCTTTCATGGCCTCGGCGGACTGCAGAACTTCCGCAACGATCAGTTGATTGGTGTTAAAGAGACGTCCCACTTCGTCCATGCCTTGCATGAGAGGGCCGTTGATGATCTCAAGAGGTCTCATCGTTTTGAGCGCCTCGTCGAGATCAGCCTGAAGGCCATCTTTTGAGCCCTCAATGATGTAGCGTGGAAGTCTTTCCATGAGAGGAAGCTGCTCTTGAGAGGACTTCGATTTTCTCGAAGCGCCGGTCATGTTTCTGAAATGCGCCGCAAAAGCGGCCACTGGATCCGCGCCGCGGTTATAGAGAAGATCTTCCGCAAGCTTCACTTCTTCAGCAGGAATGCTTGCAAAGCGCTCGAGTTTTTCCGAATTCACGATTGCAAGATCAAGTCCTGCCTGAACGCAGTGATAGAGAAAAACGGAATTGAGAACTTCACGTCCTGCGGGAGGAAGACCAAAGCTGACATTGGAGATCCCAAGAATCGTCTTAGTACGTGGAAATCGCTCCTTGATGAGTCGGATGCCTTCGATGGTTTCAACGGCCGAACCAATGTACTGCTGATCTCCAGTAGCACATGGGAAGACGAGCGGGTCCCAGTAGATATCTTCGGGAGCAACACCATACTTCTCCGTGAGAAGGGCGTAGGAGCGCTCAGCGATCTCAAGCTTTCTTGCGCGGGTGACGCCCATTCCTTGCTCAGGATCGTCATCAATCGTACCGACCACAAGGGCTGCGCCGAATTGTTTTGCAAGAGGGACGACTTTTTCGAAGCGCTCTTCGCCATCTTCAAGATTCACGGAATTGATAATGGCTTTGCCTTGCGAATAGGTCAGAGCCATTTCGATGACCTTCTCGTCAGTCGAATCGATCATCAGAGGCGCGCGAACCTTCTTGATCGCGAACTCAAGGAACCTTCGCATATCCTCAATCTCATCGCGATCCGGATTTGCCAGGCACATATCGATGATCTGCGCGCCGCTCTTGATTTGTGCCCGGGCAATCTCCGAGGCCTCTTCATATTTTTCATCACAAATCAGGGTCTTGAATTTCTTGCTGCCGATGACGTTCGTGCGTTCGCCCACGATCACAGGGCGCATTTCATCGGTGATTTCGAGATAATCGACTCCCGAAAGAAACGAGCGTGAGGTGGTTTGCGGGACACGAGGCTTTCTGCCTGCGACAAGCTCAGAGAGCGAATGAATGTGGCCATGGTGCGTGCCGCAGCATCCGCCCACCACATTGATCCAGCCGTTCTCGATGAAACGCTTGAGAACGCCCGAGACCATTTCAGGAGTCTCCAGATAGCATCCGTTCTCATCCGGAAGTCCAGCGTTCGGAACGCAGGCCACGCGAAAGCGAGAAAGCGCCGCAAGGGATCGGATCGGATCCGTCATGAACTCAGGACCAGTCGCGCAATTGAGTCCGATGTAAAGAAGATCAAGATGGGAGAGTGAGGCAAGAAGTGCTTCGATGGATTGACCCGCCAGCATGGTTCCCATGGGTTCAATCGTTCCAGAGACAGCGATCGGTATCTTGTAGCCCGCTTCAGCGAAAAGTTTGTCGATGGCCAGGATCGCGGCTTTGACGTTTCTTGTGTCCTGGCAAGTCTCAAGAAGAAAGTAATCCACGCCGCCTTCGAGGAGTGCTTTGGCTTGAGCGTAGAAGTTCTCCTGCAAGGATTCGAACGTCACGCCGCCGGTGACAGATATCGCTTTCGTCGTTGGTCCGATCGAGCCCGCGACAAAGCGTGGCTTGTCGGGAGTGGAATAGCGAGCGGCTGCCTCGCATGCAATCCGCGCTGCTGCCAGGTTGATCTCATGAGCGCGAGAGCCCAGTCCATACTCGTCCAAAACGAGGGGAGTGCCGCCGAAGGTATTGGTCTCAATGATGTCGCAACCGGATTTCAGATATTCCTCATGGATATCTCGCACAACGTCCGGGCGGCTGATCACGAGATACTCGTTACAGCCCTCAAGATCTGCTCCTCCGAAATCCGAAGCAGTGAGGTTACGGTTTTGAATGGCTGTTCCCATGGCACCATCGAGGACGAGGATGCGTTGATCTAAAGCGCTGATCAGCTGCGCAGTGCGTTGCGTTTGTTTCATTGTGCTCCCAATGTAGCAAAGAAATCCTGTGAGAACAAAGACTCAAACGCGATCTTGATCAGTTCCTGGCGACTGACTGCCGTCTTCGTTTTCGGGTGGGAGTGCCCCTTTTTTGATCAGATAAACTTGAAGGGCGTAAGCTCCGGCAACAAGTAGGGAGAGCGCGCAGGCTGCCAAAAGCAGATACGCGTAAAAGCTGTAATGAAGGTTGGGAGGAACCAATGTGGCTGGGAAAAAGCCTCGGGTATCCACAACAATGCAGGACGTGAAAAACGCAAGAAGGGCTGAGCAGAAGAGTGCGGCGGAAACCCAGAGCCAGTTGTTTCGGATTTGACTGAAAGAGGCTTTTCCTTGCCTGGAATCGCCGGTCAAGAAATCGTCGACATTATCGTAAGTTTTTCCATCCGAGCTTTCCTGAAGCTCCAGGGCTCGATATTTCTCGCCGAATTTGTCTTTTACAGAGTTGTTTTGTGACGGGTCGTCTCCGTTGGTAGGCATGGCAGATAAAATGCTAGCGCGCCTGGAAGCTTACGTCGATAATTTTAGCTAAACATCCAATACAACTGTTGCCATCCATTCGGAAACGCCATTCGTGACCAGCTGCTTTACTTCGAATTGATGCTGAGTCACGGCCTTCACGTCGGTCAGAAGTTCCTGCTTTTCGGGATCGATTCGCTCACCCACAAGGTGCGCTCGAAGATGCCATTGGGAAGGGGATTTCTTTTCGACCTGAAGCTTATCCACGCGCAATAGTAGCTGATCGGCGTCCTTGTGGAAAAGAAGCTTTTCCAGAAACTCATGCAAGAGCTCGCCTATTGCTTTATCGGGGTCAGAGTTGTCTTGTGTGAGATCAATCAGGCGGGTCTCCAGTGCTTGGAGCCGTTCAGGCTCTTGAAGCATGACAGAGAGCGTTGCCTGAGCGGCATCTTGAAAAAGCCCCTCCAGGGTTTTGTTCCGTGCTTCGAAGGCCGTGTCGGCCCAGGTGATGTGATCGAGGTACTGGTAGCCCATGAGTGCCCCTCAGCCTTTTACATTGCCTACAGGAATAAAACGGCAGACGGGTTCACTGATTCCGGCCTTTTTGGCGGCCGCAACCACCTCATCAATGTTCTTGTAGGCATCGCCTGCTTCTTCTGACAAGGCAGCGTAAGAAGTGCTTCGGACGTAGATTCCATTTTTCTCCATTTTCTTAGCAAGCTCCCTGCCTGGAAACATCTTTTTGGCCTGATGTCTGCTCATCGTGCGGCCGCTCCCGTGGGCGGTGCTGAAGAAGGTCGAAGCGCCCGAAGGTGTTCCGGCTAGAAGATACGATCCGGTTTCCATGCTTCCACCGATGATGACGGCTTGTCCAAGGGATCGGTGCGCAGAAGGAATATCGCTCGCTCCTGGAGCAAATGCGCGAGTCGCGCCTTTTCGATGCACGAGAAGCTTCCGCTTGTTTCCATCGACTTCATGCTCTTCGAGGCGTGCCGTGTTGTGGGCGACGTCATAGACCATCCGGAGACCGAGATCCTCAGGCGATTTGCCGAACTGATCGGAGAAAACTTCCCGGATCCGGTGAAGAATGACCTGCCGATTGGCAAAGGACATATTGATCGCGCATTTCATCGCCGAGAAATAGGCCTGACCTTCTGGAGATTCAAAGGGGGCGGCGGCAAGTTCTTTGTCTTTTACTTGAATGTCATATTTCTTTTCCATGACTTCCAGAAAGAGCTTTAGATAATCGCTGGCGATCTGGTGGCCAAAACCTCGGCTTCCGCAATGAAACATGATGACCACTTGGCCAGGAAATATGCCAAATGCCTCGGCAAGTTTCGGGTTATAAATGTTCTCGGGCTTGACGACCTGGATCTCAAGATAATGGTTTCCTGATCCAAGGGTTCCCAAGTGACTCATGCCGCGCTTCCAGGCAGTTGCGCTGACGGAGTCGGGGTTTGCTCCTGGCGTGCATCCTTGGTCTTCGGTAAGTTCTAAGTCTTCTTTCCAGGCATAACCCTTCTTTGAGCACCATCGGGAGCCAGTGGCTGCAACTTCGCGGAACTCATCCTCTGAGAGTCTTACAAAGCCTGAGCTTCCAACGCCCGCGGGCACCCGCTTGAAAAGCCTATCGACCAAATCTCTGAGTTTGGGTTTGACCTCATCCCAGTGAAGATTGGTTTTAACAAGCCTCATTCCACAGTTGATATCAAAGCCGATCCCACCAGGAGAGATCACGCCCGATCTCACATCCATGGCTGCTACGCCTCCGATCGGAAAGCCATAGCCTGAGTGCGCATCCGGCATGCAGTAAGCGGCGCCCACGATCCCAGGCAACGTGGCAACGTTTGTAATCTGATCGATGACTGCGGCGTCCAGATGGTCCAAAAGTCCCGGTGTGCCGACCAGGCGAGCAGGAACTCTCATTCCTGTTTTATAAGATGTGGGAATTTCCCAAAGCGTATCTGATATTCTTTTGCCTGCTGTGATCATGAAAGCTTGCCTCGATTGAAAGGCAACTCATGCAAGAAGAATTCACGCCTTGGGGGCAACCCAGGGAACGTCGGGTACGTTGGCCAGATAGTTCGCATAGCGAGCGCTCACAAAAAGATAATCGCTCAGTCGATTGACGTACTTCAGGACGGCTGGTCGGCAGGGCTCCGCACGATGCAGGCCAGTCAGCTCACGCTCTGCCCGGCGGCTGACGGTGCGAGCAAAGTGAAGTGTGGAGGAGAGCTTGATGCCGCCCGGAAGAACGAATGTTTTCAAAGCGGGCATGCGGCTTTCCATTTCATCGATTTCCTTTTCAAGACTTTCGATGTGGCTGTCTTCAATCAAAGCCGTAGGCACTGACTTCTTTCGAGGTGTCGCAAGCTCCGCGCCCAGCTGGAAAAGCTCTCCTTGGAGTCTTCGAATGCGCGTTGCAAGTTCACTGGGAACGCCTGGCTCAGAAAGAGCCATCCCCAGGACAGCATTGAGCTCATCAATCGTTCCGTAAGTGCGGATGCGATGGTCATCTTTTGGAACGCGAACGTTTCCAAAGAGTCCAGTTTCGCCAGCATCGCCCTTCTTCGTATAAATTTTCATAATAATCTCGGACCAGCTGCGCCGGTCTTTACTAAGGGACAGGCCAGGCCTGTCCTGGTCATCAAGCCCCCGCCTACTTTATGACCTAACGTTTCCAGTGATACAAGACCATTCGTTTTTTCAGGCCGGAGCCTGCGACGCCCAGCACAAAAAAATCGGAAATCGAAGGATTGTCAGCAGATACCTGAGAGTTTGCAAGATAAGCGAGCCCTTCAACCTCAACGATTTCGTCGTTAAGATGAATGATTTTCTGAACTTTTCCGCTCATCAAATCCATATCGAAAATCGCATGCCCACCCATTGGATCATTGGCAGTCATGTACAGATGATTATTGAAGTACTTTCCGCCCTGGATTAAGTCCAGCATGTCAGACATCGGGATCTGTCTGAGAGCTGCGCCCGTTCGCATATCGTAGAGGTTAATTCGCGTGGTCTTGTTATACTGAGCGGTAATGAGAGTTTGATGTTCCAGATCTGCCGTAATCCAGGGGATACCGTCTGGCAACCATTCAGGTGATAGCTCTAAAAGTTTCACAAGCTCAAGATCACTGCCTGTGTAGATACCCACAAACGGGCGTTGGTATTTTGGGCCATCCTCGATGGGCGCAAAGACGAAGCCGGAGACGACATCAATATCACCAACATGATTTTCTCCCAGGCGCTTGAGCTCTTCCGGAATCGGATCGGAGTTTGTCGCTTTTGTTGAGCCTGTGAAACCTTTGACCCGAATCATGTTCTGGTTTGCTGAATACCAGACATTTCCTTGCTGATCGGTGGCCAAGCCTTGGGTTCTTTGTAAGCTTTCAAAAAAGCCAAAGCGGCGAGCTTCTACTTCCACCCAAGGAGTTTCCTGCGAAAAGACAGGCCGTGAAAAAAGCAGTGAAGCTTGCAGGAAGGCTGAAAAAAGAAGAGCAAGCGAGCGCGAGCCAGTGGAAAACCGAAAATTGCCCATCATGAATTCCTCCCTGAAATTCAGCTTTTTTAAACAGACTTATTTAATTGTAGAGCAAGGTCAGGGCCCAAGGCTAATGAATTGCCGGGCTTAAAAATTCGAAGTTTAAAAATTCGAAGATGGGCAGAAGTTGCCTGCGAGGTTCAAACTCCTTGCGCGGCGAGTCGGGTCTGAGTAGCATGACCTTCATGCGGACGCCTGATTTTAAGTCTTTTTGCGCACTTGGATGGATGGGGCTTTTAATTACCGCGCTGACGGTTCAAGTGGCAGGTGCCGCTCAAACAGCCGAGATTATCCAGCTTCACTATGCGGATCGGCCACCGTACGCGGTATCAGGCGCGAGTGACGAGCCTGAAGGGGCTGTCGCAACGGTAACAGCAAAAGTTTTCCGTCAGGCAAATATTCCTTTTGCCTGGGAAAAAACACCAGTGAACCGCCAGTTTGCGATTCTCAAGGAGAACAAAGGTCTTAATTGCGCCATTGGATTTGAGAAGACGGAAGAGCGCGAGCGCTTTGGAAAGTTTACAAAACCCGTGTATGTCAGTCAGCCCCTGATTGCGATTACAAGCCTGAAGGTAAATGAGAAGAACGGGGTGACGCTCACTCATATGCTCTCGAAGTACACGATTCTCGTCAAAGAGAATTACACGCAAGGAGCGATCATCACGAAGTTGATCGCAAACAGCTCAAATAAATATGTGACTTCGGTGGAGTCGCCGCAAATGGTTCAGATGATTGCACGTGCTCGAGCGGATTTCATGCTTCTCTCAAACGATGAGCTTGAATATTACGTGAAGCACGGGGTGATTGATTCTCACGATATTCATGTTCTGATGTTATCGGATGTGAATTTGCGCTTCAGTCGTCGCATCATGTGCAGCAAATCAGTCAGTGACCAGGTGATTGAAAAACTTGATCGAGTGATCGCGACTCTGCATGTTCAGCCTGCGCCGTACAAGAGTGTTGTCAAGCCTTAGCCAGTAAGCGTCAGTCGATGGCTGCTTCTTCGATCGCGATCTGTTTCTTAGGGATGCGGATCACGAAAGATGTGTGCGCGGCCTTATCATCCAGAACCAGCTCGCCATGGTGAGCGCGCAGGATTCCAAAAGAAATGCTGAGCCCTTGGCCCGTACCTTTGCCGATTTCCTTGGTCGTGAAGAAAGGCTGAAAGAGTTTTCTTTGAACCTCGGCAGGAATGCCTGAGCCGCTGTCTGTCACTCGGATTTCGACCTTGGAATCGAGATCGCGCGCGGTGATCCTGATCCATTTCTCCTGTTGTTCGTCCTCTTGAGCAATCACCGCATCATAGGCATTATTCAGAAGGTTTAATAAAACCTGGCTGAGTTCCGTTTCGCGCCCCTCAAAGCAAAGCTCGCTTGAAAGCGGGTCAATGATCAAGGAAATCTCATGCGCCTTGAATCGCTCCGCGCAGAAACCCAGAGTACTCTCAATGAGATGATGGACTTTGATTTCCTCAATCGGGTCATGACTTGCGTCGCGAGAGAAGTCCCGAAGACCCTGGATGATTCGCGCGATGCGATCGGTTAACTCGATCATGGATGAGATCATGCGTTTGAACTCATCTCGGTCGTAGTGCTCGTTGCTGAGGGTTTTACTCATCAGATAAGATAAGCCCTGGATTGCGGTCAGGGGATTATTGATCTCGTGAGCCATTCCTCCCGCCATTTCACCTAATGCGGATAATTTGGCTGCGGCAATTAAAACGTTTTGTTGCTCAGTAATGATCCTTTGCGACTCGCGAAGCTGGTGTGTGCGCTCTTCAACTTTGTTTTCAAGTTCCTGATTGAAGGTGTTGAGCTTCTCGTAGGATTGATGAAGGTTTACCTTCATTCGATTGATGGCGTTGACGAGGACATCGAGCTCGTCGGTTGCATTCAAGGTGCCAGGCGCTTTCTTATCCCGGGAAAGCTTAAGGTCAGGCGTAAAGCCAGAGAAGTCGAGCTTCTTTAAATAGTCTGTGATCGTAATCAGGTGGCGGATGAGAAGGTGACGAATGACTAAGAATAGAAGTGCCGAAACAATCAGCGTTTTGATCAATTGAGCAAAGAAGATGAAAATCAGTGTCTTTTGCAACTTGCTGTAGATGTGATCGAGCGTAGCGACGACTCGCATCTGTCCCAGGAAAACGACCTCGGTGCGATTCTGGTAATTCAGTGGGAATGTTTGTGTCAGCGTTTTTCCAGAGGCAGGTTTGCCCGCGCTGAATAGGATTTTCTCACCTTCAGTGATTTCAACATACTGGACACCCGGTACGTGAAGAATTCCCCTGAGAGCGGCCCGGATCTGGGGGGCGTTCATCTCCCATATGGATTGAGTCAGACCGGCAGAATAGCCCTTTTCAATAAGTTCCAGGTCCTCACGTAGATCTCGAACTTCATCGTGGTAATTCAAACTCAGCTGCACGCTGGTTGTGATGAGAGTCATTCCGGAAATGATGATCAAGACCGCCGATAAGAGCTGGATCGAAACCGACGTGCGGTACCGATCAGCGATCGAGCGTAATTTTGATTTTAGCCAGTTGCCCATCGAGTTTTGAACCTGAGTTGTACCAGAGTTGAAAACGAGTTCAGGCTTTGTTTGAACCAGCGAGCTAAATCGAGACGAGCAAAGCCGTGCTCTGTATACTCAATTTCATCAGCTTTAGTGAGAAAAAGGCTAGAAAAAAGAGAACTTGGGGAAGAATGGAGCGGGCTAAGGGGTTCGAACCCTCGACCTCCACGTTGGCAACGTGGCGCTCTAGCCAACTGAGCTAAGCCCGCACTCCAAAATCGAGAGACCTTTCTTTAAACATGGGTCAGTTTTTGGGTCAAGCAACTTTTCAAAGAAAGCGGCTAAAAGATTAAAATTCTTACCCGACTGGTAAGATTAGGCTCTGGGCCGATGGGCTTTTGCGGCAAGTCTCGCGGCCCGAGCTGCGCGTCTGGCCTCGCGAGCGAGTCTTCTTTCCTTTTGGCGATGCTTTCTTTGCTCCTTAATGGCTCTAAAGAAATCGACAATATAGGACTTCGCCGACCATAAGCTAATGGCCAATGAGATATAGAGCAGTACCATTCCGACAGGGTAAAGAGGGAGTCCCAGAAGCTTGCGGTTTTGATCGCAGGCCATGATGAGAGGAATAGCGACCATCTGGGTGCCGGTTTTCCATTTTCCGCCGCCAGAGGCATCAATGATGACGCCCTCAGCACTCGCCAAGGCGCGAAGACCTGTAATGGCAAGCTCACGACAAATCAGCAAAATGACAACAACCGGATGAATCCGGCCAAGTTCCTGAAGCATGATCAGAGCCGAGACGACAAGAAATTTATCGGCCAGCGGATCCAGTAGCTTTCCGTAAACGGTGACCACTTTGCGTGTCCGGGCAAGATATCCGTCGAAATAGTCCGTGATGCTGGCAACAGTAAAGGCCAGTGCCGCAATCAGATCAGCTGTCGGAGTTTTGATAAACAAAAGCCCCACCACGATCGGCACAAAGGCGATGCGGATCATTGTCAGCCAGTTTGGCGTCGTATTGAATGTGAGCTCGTCGTGACCCGTTGGTTCGCCCGATGAATCACCCGACGGATCACCAGACGAATTGGGTGACGGCGTAGAAGAAGTGTTCAGCTCTGAAGGGGGTTCGACGGCCATCTCTCCTTAAGTTTTATGAGCGACACTAGGGGTTTGTCCAGTTAGAATCAAAGCAGGGAAGATAAAAAGAATGCGAAGACTCGCTCGTCATCACCTCTGGATAGTCGTTGGAGCGATCGGTGCTCTTGCCGCTGTCTGCCATGTCTTCGCTCTTGCTGCGCCGCAAGCGAGCACGAGTGCTCCTTCAAAACAGAGCGCAGTGAGTCGAGAAACTCCACCAACGATCCAATCTCTGTTGAAGCCTGAAGTCTATCAACGGGTGCTGAAAGATCGAGGCATTGCCACTTACGCAAATCTGAAAGCCGTTAAAGACCCAGATCATCAAGGCGATAAAGAATATTCATTCTATGCCGTCATGCAGACTCGCGCTGGAATCACTCGCACGCGCCAGGTTTTGACGGATTATCAGCTCTATTCAAAGCTGATTCCTTATGTCGATGAGGCATCTTACCAGCCCTCGACACATCTCCTGACACTTCAGGGAGGGATCTGGAAATGGAAACTTCGCTCGATTCTTCGCTTTGAAGAAAAGAGCGATCGATGGATTCACTTTCAAATCGTCGGCGGCCACTTCACCGGTATGACAGGTGATATTTTCTTTGAGCCCGGCGCAAGCTCTCAGTCCGGCGCGAGCGGTATTCCGGGAACCTTGGTCTTTATGCGAGGAAATCAGCAGGGAAGTCACTGGCCTCCCACGTTTATTCTTGAGCAGGGCGCACAGATTGTCTTTGAATTTACCGCCAAACGCATGCGATCCTATCTCGAGTCAAACCCAGATATCTCTCAAGAGAATTCTAAAGATAATAGATCAGGAAGATCTCAAAATGACGAAATCCCCAAGCCTCGAAGTCATCTCTGATAATTCACAAAAGACTCCAGATAGCCGTGAAAAGAGAAAAAAACCTCGTATTCACCTGTCTTCTGAGCAGTTTCGGGTGGATCAGACGGGGAAGCTTTTTTCCGTGGTGGATCTTTCCATGGATGGCGTGGCGTTTCGGATTTTGGATCATGCCGATCAGGTCATGGTTCCAATTGCCTCTGAAATCGCCGGGATTTTGAATCTTCGCGGCGTCAAGCTTCCGGTCCGGGTGCAGGTGAAGAATATCCGCTCTCAGGTCGTGGGTTGCCAATTTATTGACTTAGATGCCTCGGCGCGTACGGCGCTTGAGAAATTTTTAGATCCTGCCGAGCTTGGACGTGAGCTAAAACCCATTCCTACGGCTCAGGGAGCATCCCTTTGGTATCACGGCCCCGGTGGAACGGATCTTCTGTTCTCGCGTGCTCTGGATGGGCGCTATCATCGTTTTACGCTCTTTGTCCTGGGGAGCTTCATTCAGTGGGATGAAGAAAGCGGCGCGACAACTGGGCGCGCGGTGTCATCCGAAGATCGGCGCGATCAGCGGAGCGAGGAGTGGGGCGCTGTACAATTTGAAACTATCGTTCTTGACGCTGATACTCAGCCGGATCGTGACAAGTTGAGCATTGCAAAAGACCTCATCCTGAGTTCTAACCTACCTCAGGATTTGAAGAAATGGTGCGCGAGGCAGCTTACCCTGCCTCAATAAGCTCCGGGCCAATTTCACGGAGCTCAAGCGCACGTAAATGCGCACCCCATAAGGAGCTCAACGTGAATAGAAATTTTGCCCTCGAGTTTGTTCGTGTCACTGAAGCTGCAGCCCTCTCCAGCGCACGCTGGATGGGAAGAGGCGACGAAAAGGCTGCCGACCAGGCTGCCGTCGAAGCCATGCGCAATATGATGAACACCATCGATTTCGACGGAACCGTCGTCATCGGCGAAGGCGAGCGCGACGAAGCTCCGATGCTCTACATTGGCGAAAAGGTCGGCAAAGGCGGTACTCGTCTTGATCTCGCTCTCGATCCACTGGAAGGCACGACGATCTGCGCTCGCGGCGGAAACAACTCGCTTTCCGTGATCGCAATCGCTGAAGAAGGAAAGTTCCTGCACGCTCCAGATACCTACATGCTCAAGATCGCTGTCGGTCCTCAGGCCAAGGGCGCAATTGATCTGAAGGCAACTCCTACGGAAAATCTGAAGAATATCGCGCGCGCCAAGAAGTGCAATGTTGAAGACCTGACCGTGATCATCTTGGATCGCCCACGTCACTCGGACCTCATCGCTGAAGTTCGTCGCTCGGGCGCTCGTATTTACATGATCGGCGATGGCGACGTTTCTGCTGCAATCGCAACGTGTAAGCCTGAAGCTGGCGTTGACGTTCTCATGGGCATTGGCGGCGCTCCTGAAGGCGTGATCGCAGCTGCAGCGCTTCGCTGCATGGGCGGCGATTTCCAGGGTCAACTCACTTTCCGTAACGAAGAAGAAAAAGCACGCGCAACCAAAATGGGCGTGAAGGATCTTCACAAAGTTTATCAAATTGATGAGCTTGCTCAAGGCAACGTCATGTTCTGCGCGACGGGCGTGACCCAAGGCACGTTCCTGAACGGCGTTCGTTACTTCAGCGGTGGAGCAATGACTCACTCTGTTGTGATGCGCTCTGAGAGCGGAACGGTTCGCTATATCGAAACCGCGCATCATTTTGATCGCAAACCTAAATACTGATCGCTACAATTGAGAGACAAAGGGGAATCCAATCATGGCTCAAGCCGAATTCCATGAAGTCTTTCCAGTCGATCTCAATAAGCTTTTTGCGGTCATTACTCGTTACGAAGATTATCCTCAGTTTGTGACAGGCTGTTCTGGCGTTAAAGTCGAGCGCAAAGCCCCAGGCAAAGCGCGCGCAACTTATAACGTCAACATGATGAAAGAGATTTCCTATACTCTGGATCATGTCGAAGATCAGGCCGCAGGCACGATTGAGTGGAATCTTGTTGAGAGCGATTTCATGAAAGCAAACAAAGGTCGTTGGGTGCTCAAGTCTTTGGGCCCAAATAAGACCGATGTTCGTTACGAGCTTGAAGTCGAGTTCAAGTTTCCAGTTCCAGGTTTGATTCTCAATCGCCTGGTCAAAGGAAGCTTGGGTCCGATGGTGAAAAGCTTTGTGGAGCGCGCGAAGTAACCCTTATGGCAAAAGATCTTCCGCCTAAAGATGATGAAAGTGAAAATCAGGACGAGAACGAGTCGGGATCTACTCGGCGCGCAAGCTCGTTCATGAAGAAAGCGCTCACCGTTGGTGTGGGCGCGCTCTTTCTTACTGAGGAAGGTCTGCGAAATCTGATGGGAGAGGTGAAGCTTCCCAAAGAGCTCATTGGGGGGATCTTGGATTCCGCCAATAAGACCAAGAGTGAGTTTCTTCAAAACCTCTCCCGCGATGTTCGTGAGAAAGTCATCGAGAAGATCGATCCGTTTGCGCTGGTTCAGGAATTTTTCACGCGAAACGAAGTGGAGTTCACCGTGCGCGTAAACGTCAAGCCTAAGAAGAAGCCAGAAGACAAAACCTAAGTAATATCCGATGATAAGAACATGAGGGTTGCTTTCCATTATTCGCTCCTTTCATTGTTTCTTGGAGGATTTATCGGGATTTCAATTCCTGCAATTACCTACGGTAGCGAGCCGCGTTCATCCTGCGTAAAGAACTCTCTCACAAGCAAGCTCTCAGAAACAAAAACATCAATTGCCTATCATGCCAGCCCCATAGTTGGATTAACACGGCTAGATCCCGCGTTTTCGAGAAACACCAGTCGATATGGTCCTGGCGCCTATTTCTATTTTGACCGCAAATTGGCGGAAAAGCATGCGGCAAGCATTCAAGCCGGGCAGATCAAATACGATCACGCGAAACGTTCCGCCAAGATCTACGCGGGCTATGTTGACATAGAGCATACCTTGGATGTGGAGCGTGTCTATTCCCTGTCCGAGCTTCAAGCTGTTATCAGCCGAGTCAACAAGCTTAAACCCGGGCGTCTAAATGATCTCCCTGAAAAAATAACGGGAGAGGAGTTTTACAATCGGTTAACTCATGCGTTCCAAGGCTCAAAAGGGGTATCCCTGAGCCGTGGTACCGTGGGAGAGATAGATTCCAAAAGTTTGGCGAATCAGGCACTCATCGACTCGGGGATTCAAACGATCATCGGGAGAATCCCAGATCCAGATACTCGTGAGTGGAACCGTGCCGCCATCTCTCTTATACCCGTGCAGGTACAATAGCGCGTACATACATTCGCGACTCCAAGGAAGAGGAGCTTTATTTGTTTTGCCTGGATTTCTTTCAGGTGCGCTCTTTCTCGCGGTGAGGATAGGTCCTGCGATTGAGTCCAAAAAATCCAGACCATTCGGTCTCATGATAATCCAAGCCCAGTAGCCCTTTTGGCTCAACAGAATCCGCATCCACATAAGTACCAAACAGGCGGTCCCAGATACTGAAATAGAGCCCATAGTTACTGTCTGTGTATTGAGCGATAGGATGATGATGTACAAAATGCATTCTCGGAGTGACAAGCAAGTATTCCAGCTGCTTCGCAAATTTGATGCGCACGTTGCTGTGGCAGAATTGCTGGTTCAGAATATCAAACACAATGAACCCGAACGCTGGCCAAAATCCAAGTCCATTCATAAACAAGTGATTCGCTAAAAGAGTCGGACTGACAATAACCACATAGTGTATCGGTGTTCCTCGCACGCCTGAGAGCCAGTTCACCGAAGTGGTACTGTGGTGTAAGGAATGAAACCTCCAGGCCAAGCAGGAATGCATAAATCGGTGCGCAAAATATCCTAGAAAATCCGCCACCAGGACAAATTCAAGCCATCTCAATGCCACTGACTGCTGTGAAGCCCACGCTTGTATCGACAAGATAGAGTCAGCCAGTCGTGGCCATAGAGCTAGTATTTGTGACCCTGCCCATGGAGCCACATAACTGCTATGAACACCAATCAACGCGATTGCTATAATAAAATACCAGCGGTCAAAAGAGTGAACGGGTTCAGTGCGATATTCCACCATGGGGAAAAGATAAGACAAGTACCAGGCAAATACGCCGAAGATTATGAATGTCGAAAATTGAACAATCGCCAGGTAGTCCATAGAGGCTCTCCTCAGTCACTCATTCATCATACTGTCTATTTGGTAATTAACTAGCCCTTTAGAGCAGGCTCATTCTTAGCGAGATTGCTGGTATCGAAGTTCTTCGTCTTCGGTGAGCCGGCGGCTTAAAACGCGAAGGATGCGATTCATGTCTTTCTTCGTATATCCTAAATCGCTTAGAACTTTTCGGGTTCGCTCTTCAGTCGGGTCACCCACGGGGAGGAGGTCTGAAAATAGAAAGCGAATCTTCTGAGGCTGGGTATTGTCGCGGATGATTTCCGCGGTTGACTCGAGCCGGATGTAATTGATCAGGTCTTCAGGAACAAACATGTCACCCCGATCCTGGTTTCGAATCATGAACCACTTATTCACCGCAACTGCCTTGATCTCTTCGTCTGTGAGTCGGCGTCCCAGTGTTTTGGAGTAAAATCCCAGATGAGTCAGCGCCTGGGCGAGTTTCGTATTGAGGATCTCATCAGCGACGATTTCAAGATGGGTGAGTTCCGGATGCTGAGCTGCGATTGCGTGAGCTCCTTCGTAAATGCCTGTGAGAACCTTGGCCAAGCTGGTTTTCAATCCATCAGTCTCGGTGTTGAAGCCGTGAAACTCTCCGTCGGGCCCTTTGATGATGACGTTCCGAATCACCACCCTTAAATTGTCCCGGGTTCTGATCACTTTCCCTTGAGCGTAGAGTCGGCCTGCTCTTACTTCGAACTTTCCGCCTTGGGTCAGGGCGTTTCGCATGGCAACGGTTTCGGGAGATGCTCGAAATCTGGCCATGCTTTTCTCTGAAAACAGCTGACGCAGGAATTTGTATTGGGCGTTTCCACTGAAGGCTTGGGCTAATTCATCATCTGTGGCGCGATACTGAGCGGGGACTTCAACCGCACGCGAACTGTTCTTGGTAAAGCCTTGGATGATTCGGCGAAGACCGTTTTTTAGGCTATCCGCAATGCATGAGCGCGAGCCTGTAGCTGCCGCTGAAGCGGTGCTGGCGACCAATAGCGCCAGAAAGGCGCATAGAATGGAGGTACTCCGGGGCGATAGACCCATAAGGTCTTATCGGCAATCGTCCAGAGAACGTTGACAGAGCGATTCAAAGATGAGAATGAGTCTCATTATTATAATTAATGAGGGAATCTTATGAAATTTGTGATGACCGTATTGTCCTTTGGATTGGCAGCCACCGCGCAAGCTGGCGAAACTTTCACTTATCCTGTTTTGAACGAGTATCAGGCTCAAGCTGAAAAAGTTCTCGCGCTATCAAAAGTGGAGCGTGCTCAGCTCAATATCGCTGAACTCAAGCTCGAAACCCAGACTCTGATCGGTCTTGGCGAAGAGATTGCGCGTCTTTATATCGCTAAAAATCCTGTCTGCGCCGAGCAAATCAACACATTTCTTTCGGCGCTTCCTAAAATGACTGAGATGCCGCTGAGTGACGTGAATGAGAAATTTCATGCCGGCAAGGGGCTTCCACAGGCGCCTCGCCATTGTTACTTTGGGCGCTCTGAAATCGTGCATCCTGTGATGAATCAGATTCGTCTCAAGGGTGAGCTCACCGATGAAATGCTCTCGCAAATTGAAGATGATTTTGATGAAGTGATCGAGCATCTGTCGCGCATTCAAAAGAATCTGGATAACCCGCTCAACTAATAGCCTGCGTCGCAGGTCCCGTTGAGGCAAGCAGTGAGCGTAGGATAGCAGTAATAGCGAGTCACGCTGATCCCAATAGCGCAAGAGCTTGGATCGCTTTGTTCGCAGCAATAAATGGCATTTACGGGAGCATCCGTTAAGGACAAGATCGCGATGGTTAGTGTCAGGGCTGCGATCAGGTAGGTGCGCGTCTTGCTGCTCATCTCCTCTTCATTCTACACAAACGAATTCGTTTACGACAATGGCCTGGCAAAGATTTTCGCTAGGGGTGTGTATTGGCCTATGTCCGGAAAGACACCTGCCTATTCTTTAGACAGCACTGGGGCAAAGGGGGATTAGCCTGATTCTGAGGCCTCATTTGCAAGACATGAGAAGGATTAAGTATTTCTGATTAAGTAGAGACTATGTATCTCAATGAATGGCGCTGAAAGGCGGATAACGCGCTGGCACTCTGATTGCTTTAACTCAACTCGTGAATATGTCACCCCAAGTCTTCAGATGAGAATGGGTGACTCAAGCAGAGTGGAAGTTGAAAGCAGAAAGAGAGAGAAGTCCTATGTCAGCCAACCGCGATACGAGCCAAAAGACGACCTTCGTTTACTCCAACCTTTACCAGCTTTACCGCAAGGGCAAAGAGGCAGCAGAGCAAGCACCAGCAACTACCCCTGAGGCACAAGCTTCAAGTCAGGCTATTTTCCAGCTCCCAAATCCAATGGGAACCCTGGCATCTGAAAAGAACGTTTTAAAGACCGGCGATCTCAAGGCAGAAGCTGCTCCGGCCGTGAGCGCTTACCAGCCACCGAGCCTTCTCGCAAAGCGCATTGTCGATAAGCCTCAGGCTTTGAAGCAACAGCCGATGCCTGCGCAAAGCGCTGCGATTGAAAGCCTCAAGGCTAATCTCAAGACCTTGAATGATCTTCATTCACGCTTGAAGTTCATGCTGGAAGAGCTTCAAGAGCTCGTCAAAGAATAATTCTTTTTACTTATCCATCACTCTTTTACGAGTGTGCTTGAGCCCCGGGTTGCGGAGACTTCACCTTTGGACGTCGCCTCGTCTCCGACATGGGGAAGATTTGCCGGAAAGTCAGGCTTTTGAACCTGCGCGCGCGCTGGTTTCATCTTGTGTGGGTGATATTCATTGGCAATGAGCTTTTTTGGAACCGTGACAATGACCTGATCGCCGCGGAACTCGTGAGTCATCATCCGAGACTCAACAGCCTGCGCGAATGGAAAGCTCTCCATAAAGGATTGGTAGCTGCTAGTACCTTTTTGATGGCCGGGCTCAACTTCCACTCTCTCTTCGTTTCGCCGCGTGCCTGATAAGACGATCTGATTGCCTCGGATCGCGATGGAGACGTTCTTTTGCTCATGCTCAGGGACTCGCGCGGTCAGAACGTATTTATCGCCCTGATCGTCGAATTCGGCCTGAAGATCCATGAGCTTATAGAAGGGGTCTTCCTGACGCTCACTGTAAGCAGAAAGTTTCTTGGAGGTGTCGAGTCTTGCTCTCTGAAGCTGCGAATAGGTCTCGTTATTGAGACGTGCAAGCGTTTCCTGATGGGTTTGGGCGATCTGCCGGTAATTGTTGTCGAGCTTCTCGGTGGATTGCTCGATGGCCATCTGCGTGGCTTCGTGCTTTTTCTCGTAAAGATCGTGAGCCTGCTTTTCGGCCGTGGCAACTTGCAGGTCACGGTCTGCCTGGATCTGCTCGATCTCAACTCTTTTATCGTGCTTGAGCTGCTCTGCGGCCTTGTTGCCTGACTCAAGTTCGAAGTTGAGTTGCTGCGTGTTCTTGGATTCAGTGGTCCTAAGAAGTTCATCGCCGCGTTGCGCGGCCTTGTATTCGGCGTCGCGATAGTAGTCGTTCAGTCTGGCAAGCTCGGCTTCGCCTTCGCGTTTGATGCGAGCTTCTTCTTTGTTCTGGGCGCGCTGAATTTCTCTGAGCTTCTCGTAGCCTTGGGTTTTCTCGCTGGCAAGCTGCGTCTCCTGGCGAGAGGACTCGGCCAGGGCTTCGCGCTCGTAGTTCTCCCTGAGCTGATCCACTTGGGTCTGGCCTTCGATCGCAACTTGCTTGGCCTGCTCCTGGAGCTGTGTGACTTTGTTCGCCACATCGGCCTGAGCCTCGCGGATCTTGCTTTGATCCGAGCTTGAAGAACGAGCGGTTTTTCTGGGTCCCGAAGGCCCTACCGATGGTCCAATCGGAGGAGGGGATCCAATCGATGGCATCAGTGACGGACCTCTTGTTGGGTTTCAAGAAGGTTTGTCTCAATGATGTTGAAATAAGTTTTCACAACCCAGGCATAGGTTTTGAGATCGCGTGCACCCAGCGCTTCAAGATAAGCGCGCTTGTGCGCAAGCGTGGGTTGGCGAATGAGAGTCTCAATATGCTCTTCGATTCCCATGGCGTCTTCTTCCGAAAGCGTTTGATTCAGTTCATCGGCCCAACTCGGGCTGAGAACCTCGCGAAGAAGTTTGTCATCGAAAAGGAAATGATGACCGCGCATGGATTGTTGAATCAGATATTCAACTTGTCCAAGAAGTTCTTTTGGGATTTCAGATGATGGTGAAGATGCGTCGATCACAGTGTTCCCCTCCTTGGGAATGAACTGAGAATGAACTGTTGGAAGACTTAGCAGCTAGCCACTCCTCGACTCGCTGGTTTTAATTCTAATCGATCTGGGCGGCGTTGCAAGACGAGCCGCATGCAAAACCTGACTGCTTCTTATAGGCCCTTGGGGGTGCGTCAAAAAAGTGTGACTGTGTCAGTTTTGACGCTCGGCGAATTTGACTCCTTGCGACCGCTACCGGTACACTAGGAGCAAGGGGACTAAGGATAGGTACCCGAGGCGCTCCTAGCAGTCGTGACAAGAAGTTACCGAGGTTAAAATGAAAAAAGGCCCCACCAGGACTAAATCGAATGAACGGCGCCGTACCGAGCGTTCCTCGCGCCCTAATGCTAAGCCGGCCTCAACTAAGCTGGATACCCATAAGCTTGGCCGCAATAAGCTGGAAAAGATGGCAAAGGCCGCAAAACCGATAGAACCCGATCATGCGCCTGCTCCTGCCCGTTCACAGCGGGCTGAAGTGAATCCGGACGCCTGTTATCATTGCGCAAGGGGTCTGTCCGGAGACCAGGAGAGAGCTCTTTTTGTTGAGGAAGAAGTCGGCAGAATTTTCTGCTCAGAAAGCTGCATTGCCGCATACTTTACGCCTGAAATTGAGCGCCTGGAGAAAGAGTTTTTCCGTCGTTTGACGCCGAGTGATCTGTCGCCAGAAGAGCGTGAGAATCTTGCGCATCTGCGTTGGATTACGCTTCAAGAGCCTGACGAAGTCTGGCGCGAAAAAACGCTCACGGGCGATTATCGTTATACGCTGATCTCTGAATTCAAGCCGGGTGCGAAAAAGATTTGGTCGATCTGCATCTGCTTGTTTTTGCGTGGCGAGCCAAGTTTTCTCTATCTTGCGTTCCCGACTAAGAATGCTGCCATGGCGAATCAATATCGCCGCG
Source organism: Bdellovibrionia bacterium (assembly GCA_045805065.1). Lineage (GTDB taxonomy): Bacteria > Bdellovibrionota > UBA1018 > UBA1018 > UBA1018 > CAZCBS01. The sequence goes on from JBJMMA010000090.1 coordinate 39,630, forward strand.
GTGAGCAAGTCGAGTGGGTTCGTCCTGCGCAAAGCAGCGCCCCAGTGAACGGTGTGGATTCAGAAGGCCAAGAAGGGGATTCTCAATCCGGAGAAGAAAAGCTGGATCGTCTGGCAGACTCCTGGACTGAGGATGAAACCGTTCTTGCTCAGCTCAACAAGGGTCGAAGCAAGGATGATATTCCTCCTGCCGATTATGGCCATTATCAGGCTTGCCTTGAGGAAACGCTTGAGGCTCCGGATGAGGTCTGGAGTCATGAGAGTCAGGGCGAAGAGCCGACGAAGCTCTATCACTTCATCAAGCATTATCCTGATGAAAAGCCAGGTGTCTGGTTTGTGATTGTTGCGCGTGAAACCGATGAGGAAGAGCAAATCGAGATCATCGATGCTTTCCCAACTCGCGACTCACAACTGGTTGAACACTATCGCCGGGGTGAGCAAGAAGTGGGGCAGCTTGAGTCCAAGGCTACGCCTCGCGTGGTTCACTAATCCGCGTTAGCGGAATTTGCCACCTGAGCGTTAGCGAAACTTACCATACGAATAGAGTGGGCATCCACCCGCATTCGCATTGGCCAGGCACATCTGCATCATGTCTTTCGATGTATCATCGACGATAAAGACAGCGTTGAAGCTGATGCCTGAGAACGTGAGCTCAATTCCTGAACTCGAAGAGCTGATGGTCGAGCAGTTGGCCATTGGAAGACCCGTCGAAAGATCGGGCTTGAAATAGACGTGTGCGCTATCGATGTATTGGACGGGAAACACGCAGATCCCGTTCGATCCCATCGTGGTTCCGTGAATCTTGATATTGGCGATGTTGCTCGTTTGCGAGCAAACCGTATATTTACCCGCGTTGCTATAAGCCGCAGAATCGCTGTTTGAGAGCACATTAGCGGTATTAGGGCAGGTGTAGTTCCCGTCAGTCATCGTGCCGCTTCCGCTGAGTCCTGAGAGGTCAGCTGTGGCGCCGTAATGGACTCCGTTGGTAGTAATACGGCCTCCGCTGCTTCCCATGTAGTTTCCACAGGAAGTCGCCAAGAGGGCAATGAGTCCGCAAAGTGCGGTGATACGGGGACTTTGGAGCTTCATCATGACCTGATGAAAAGCAAAGCATGTGCCGCTGCTGACACCAGGAAAAACGCTGTATTTTCGTGATTGATTGAGGCTTGAACTGTCTAATCTTTAGGCAGTTGCAAAATGGCCTCACTGGCGGAGCGGGATAGTTTCGATGCTTTGCTCGTTGCTGGAAATGATCAAGAAGGCAGGGCCAATCATTCCATGAGTATTGCTGCGAATAGATTCACTGAGTGATTCTTGGCGAACAGAGCTCAGCTCTCATTGTTTTTGTGCTCAACGTGAAAAAGTTTGAGGGTGTCATATTTGATGTATTCCTAAAGAAATAAAGATCTTCTATCGTGAAACACATCGAGCTTATCTAGCGGTGCAGAGGGAGAAGGAATCGCCACGGAGCCTTGGGCGAAGCAAGATGAGCAGAAGGTAGCGCGTATGCGGTTAGTTCGTGCGTTTCAAATCTTAGAACTTATAAGCTCTTTAGTTTTGCTACAGAGTTATCCTGCAGTGGCGTCGCAGACAAGAGTTCTTGATCCGATGAAGTGGGTTCAAGAGACAGGAGGACCTTATTGGGGGTATGGTTATCTCGGCGACAATGCAAAAACCGGGGCCTATTTAGGGGCATTTACGCCAATACAGCCTAGCTTCTCTCCGGCGGGGATTGTCATTGGGCTCCCACCGCTTCCTGATAATCTTCCACCCGGCGCAAGTCCCTATGCTGAAAACGCGGTAGGTTTCAGCATAGACGGGGCTTCGATCGATGTGATTTTGACTACGACTTCAACCGACAATCTCTACTGCCATGCTGGTGCTGGCGGAATTACTGTTCCTAACGTCAAAGTGACCTATTCTCCTATAGAGCTCAGCACTCTTTCAAATTCAGGACCGGGTGGCGCAGAAATTGTGTGCTGGAACTTGGGCAAATCTTATATTTTTATTACTATCTCGCGCTTCTCGATCACCTATCATCCAGATGTCTTTGTGGGAGCTCTTCAAATTTCGCAGCCCGATTCCGTGAGGGGTTCGGACGGGCTTCTTCAAGTCAAACCTGGCGTTCCAATACAAGTGCGGGTGCCTGTAGGCGGGGATGTGGGACTTATTGATTCGACGAACCAGACAACTACTGTAGTGCTTCAGGTTGGGTCTCAGCCTCCGCAGACTCGGATCATTCGTGCTGAGGAAATAGTGGGAGGATTGTTAGTCCCTTTTGAGGTGACTTTTAATGAAAGCGAAAAAGGTGCGCAAACGATCTCGGCGACTGTGTCACCCAATAATATATTTCAAGAAAGCTATCTCTCGAATAACACATTGAGCGCTCAAGTGACGGTCGGACCTCCGTACAAACTGACCTTGTCGCTCTCACAGGAACAAGTTTATCCTGATATGTCAGATATCGGCCAAACCCCCGGAAGCACTGATGCGATCGTTACGGCGAAATTGACAACAACTTCTGGTTCGCCAGTATCGGGCAAAATGATTCAGTTTTCCATAACGCCGAAAGATGGTTCGGGTGGACATGCGCACGCAGACGGGCGGCCGATTGGGGATTTCAAGAACGACGAAGACTCTTGTACAACGCTGAATGATGGCACTTGCACCGTCACCTACACGGCTTCACAGTTTGGCGGAATAGAAACAATCTTAGGAGTTCTCGCCAGCAGCCCCACGGTAAAAGACTCTAAGGACTTGACAGTTCGGATCCCTGGATTGTCTCCACTTTCAGGTGGGCCGTATACATTCAAATGTGTTGTATTCCCAAATGCTCCAGCTTGTCTTCCAAGCTATGGGCACTCCAGCACATATAACGTGATCTCGTCCGTTGACTCTGCCATGTTCGCGATCGGCGCGGTATATAACAACAATTATCCAGATGCTTCGCCGTTGATAGTGAATGATGCTAGTCTTGCCTTTGGAGGCCTTTATGACAAAAACAGTGATTGGCAGACGCCGCACACCTATCACAGGGCCGGAACTGACATAGACATTAGAAGCCTTACGACAATTGGCCACTATGGCATTCCGCAAGATAATCGGCGTGGTTTTAAATCGGCTGTATGTTTTGCGGGTGGTTATCCCAAGCTGGAATACAGCGGTGATTCGCAAAACGAACACTATCACCTATACTTCAAAGCGTATAAGCCAAGCATTTCTGAGTTATGCTCTAACGAGGAGTAACAATGAAAAAGAATTTAATTAGATCCTTGCCTGCAGTCCTGATTCTATTAGTTCCACCAGTCGCGTGGTCTCAGCCGGAGCCGGTGAGTGGTTCTTACGATACCAAGAACGACTGGTTTGTATTCCAATGGACCGAGCCTGGTCATGGAAATATGACTTCAATTCTTGATCCTTCAAACAAGGTGAAGCCATCCATCAATGCGAGCGTTCTGTCGGATTCAAGCTCTGGACTCTACACCTATAGTTTTAAGGTATCGAACCTTGCTGGTGCCGTTCAGATGCTTCAAGAGATCTATATAAGTCATCCGTCGGCGGTTTCGCAAGCTAGTGCACCAGCGGATTGGCAAAGCGGAGAATACCGTAATAAAGGCGTTTGGGGATGGGTAAAAACCAAGGGCTCCATACATGGCATCTCTGCAGGTCAATCGGTAAGTGGGTTTTCATTTAAAAGCACAGGAATTCCAGGCATTGTTGATGCCAAGTTCGCCGGTGAAAGACGAGAGGAATTTACCACGCCGGGCGATGATGCCACTGCGGACGTAGCTGCATCATTTGAGAGAATCTACGCGAATTTAAAAACCCAATATCCGGACAAATTTGGCAAGCAGGTCGCCTTGAAAACTATTGGCCCCGTTGATCCGCCGGCGGCATTCAACGCACAAAGCGTTATTAAAAATCTAATTACGCTAGTGAATCAGTCGAGGTCTCAAAGTTGGATCGACAACGACGGGATCGCGAACAGTCTTCTTGCTAAGCTCAATACCGCGCTCTCGAAGGCTGTTAGTGATCCAAAGGCAGCCAAGAATGTGCTCAGCGCATTCCTAAACGACGTGCAAGCGCAGAATGGAAAACATCTATCAAGCGAATCCTACGCGCTCTTGTATTTCAACGGAAAATACTTACTCGACCGTCTATAAACCTGTCTGCGAATAGCGCTTATTTAAGGCCAGAATCAGGATCGCGCCTAAGACCAGCGCAAACTGGCCAAACCAATCTCCCCAGGCTTTCATGAGAGTCCAGGGTGAATCCAGCAAGGGTACGCTCACATTGAGGATCTCAGGCTCAAAGAGATGACTCTTGGAAGCAATCTCGCCATCCTGCGTGACAAGCGCTGAAAATCCCGTATTGGTTGCGCGAACCATCGGAAGGCGAGTCTCAATCGTTCTGAAAGTGCTCAGCGCCAAATGAAGATGCGGCTCTCCGTAAGGACCAAACCAGGAGTCGTTGGTGACGTTCAAGATGAAACGGCTTCCCTTGCGCGCGGCCTCGATGACGTAATTCGGGAAGAGCACTTCATAACAAATCGCAGGACTTGCCGGAATGAGCTTGGAGCCCGATAAAGTCGGGATCTGCATGAGCTCAGGGCCTGGGCCGCGGCCAAAGTTTGCGACTTGCGGAAAGAGTCTTCCGATTGCAGGAAGTGCGTCTTGAAACGGGATGTACTCACCAAACATCAAAAGAATGTTCTTATGATAGAACTGAAGACTTTCAGAAACCGATCCCAGCGTCGCGAGCTGGGGGGAGGAGACCGGAGAGAGCGCGAAAAGCGTGTTATAATCTTTTCCTTCGTCCCGGTCATAACTTCCAAAGACAAGAGGCGTGCGGGTGCTTTTGACCCAGGTTTCAATTCTCTGATCGCGGCTGTAATCCCCTGTGGTCATGGGTTTTCCAAAGGTGGACGCGTAAGCAGTCTCTGGCCAGATCACGATATCAGGCTTTTTCGCGAGAGCGACCGCTTGATCGGAAAGTGAGAAATAATCGGCCAGGATTTTCTCTGCAGCTTGCTGCATCCCGCGCTCCGCTGCTACTTTCTCAAAGTCCCCGATATTTGCCTGAACGATAGCGGCCTGAAGATTTTCCTGGCCGGACTCTGGATGAGCAAGACGATCACGCCATAGATTTGCCCGCTGGTAACCAAAAACAGAAAGCCCGGCAATGAGGGCAAGTGGAAGCGCGATTCCAATGAGAGCTGTCTTTCGCATCTCACGGCTTCTTCTGGTTTCAATAAGAGCAAAGAGCGCCAGATTGATCCACATGGCGGCAAAAGTGAGAAGATGCGCGCCACCGAGCTCTGCTGATTGCCTGAGCCATGGGGCCGAATAAAACGCATGCCCTAAAGTATCGCGGAAAAGCTTTGGGATCGCCCAATCGATCCCCGTATAGATCAAGGCAAGAGCCATCGTGGCCAGAAGGGCTGCCGGAGCCGTGAACTTGCTGCTGCGAGTTCTTACTACCGAAAAAACAGCGCCAAAAAGAAGAAACTGTGGCTGACCAATGAGCGAGTAAAGCCCAAGGCCGGTGATAGCGACAATCCAGGGCAGATCGCCAAATTGCTTCAAGACATAGGCTACCCAATGAAAGCCCATGAAGCTCATCAGGATGCTCAGCCAGAGGCCTTGCGTAACAGACTGTCGCCAGGTGCGGGTTTGCGAAAGCGCGTAAAGCCACGGGATTAGACAGATCCAGATGAGATAACGCAAATCCCAGGGAGGATAGGCTGCAACGATGAGGATACTGCTGAGCGCAGTTCCCCAATGAGGAAGCGGAATTTGACGCAGTTTTCGCATGCTCCCTCATCTTAGATGAGGACTTATTGGGAGTCTAGCGGCGTAAACATCCGGATCAGCGAGATCGGGCGACTCGCAACCAGGTTGGGCTGTTTTTGTGGTTGAAAGTTGCCTGCCAAAGTCATGAGCGCATTGTAGGCGTTCACTTTTCCTGCAGTGGCAAGCTTACCGACAAGCTGTGGCTCAGGATCCACTGAGCGCATGATGATCTCGCGGATCTGCTTAGGCGTAAGCTTTGGATCCTTGGCAAGAAGCAGGGCTGCCATGCCGGAAACAAAGGCCGTTGCTTGTGAGGTACCCGACATATAGCCGTAGCGTCCGCCTGGAAGCGTGCTGTAAATGTTCTCGCCTGGAGCCGCGACATCCACCTTGTTCACGCCCCAGTTGGACGACGGAAGCAGGTTGTTATTGATGTCGATTGCAGCCACGGAAATGATGTTCGAGAGGCGATAGGCCGATGGATAATAATAGTTTTCGACGAGGTCAGTGTTCTGATGCTCGTTGCCTGCGGCTGCGACAAAGAGGACGCCTTTGGCTTCGGCCTTTTTGATCGCAAGATATTCTTCTTCCGAGAACTCAGGGCCACCGCCGCTGTAATTGATGATGCGAGCGCCGTGTTCAACGGCGTAATTGATCGCTTTCACCGTGTTGCGTAGGTTGACGGAGCCTGGATTTGCGTCCGAGTAATATTTCACAGGCATGATTGAAACTTGCTGCGCAACGCCTGAGACGCCGGCTTCAAGATCGGTCACTGCGCCGATGATGCCAGCAACGTGGGTTCCGTGACCGTGGTCATCGATTGGGTTCGGTTGATTGACAACGAAGTTCCAGCCGTAAACGTTTTTAGATTTCTCGTTTGGATCGTGCCAGACGTTCTTTGCCAAGTCCCTGTGACTTGCGTCCAGGCCCGTATCAATGACTGCCACAACGACCTTGGCGTTACCGGAAGTGATCTTCCAGGCATCCAGGGCACTGATATGGGATTTGATCTTATTGGCATTGATGATGCCCCAGTTTTTGATCTTCGCTGCAAAGGTCGCGTGCGGATCTTTAGCCTTCTGAGGGGCTGCAATCCCCATAAGCGCAACGCTGCATCCAAGAACAATTGATGTATAAATCGCAGGATTTGGCCAACGAAGCATAAGGGATCGCCTCTTTAGAATTCGCTTAGCTCTCAACACTCACTTTTGGCATTGCTGCCTCACTCAACCCGGAGAGCTGACCGGGAAAGGTCTTCAGCAGCCTGTTTCAGCAAGGGGCGTGCCCAAGCGGCCAAAATTCTTGCTTAACTCGCTGCGACTAAAGCGTTGAAATTTCACAAGCTTGCAGAGGTGGTTTCATCTTGGCCCTGAAGGATTTTGAGGCGGGTGTGTCGACGAAATAGACACCTGTGTCAGGCTTGATACATGAGAAAAATTATCAAGAATTAGCCTGGATCTATTGAAGCCTGGGTAAAACCTGCCGATAGAGCTGCATGACTCGCTTTTCGATCGCAGCACTCTGTCTGTGCCTGGGCCTCTGGTTTGCCCATCTGGAGCCTCCAGCCACTGCATCTGATGATATGGCTCTGGAAAAGGTCCTGGCACTCCTGGAAAGCTCGCCGACGGGCAAATCCATGATCGAAAAAGCAATGCGGGTCTGGAATCTTCATTCGCGCGATGAGCTTCATTCACGCATCAAGTGGGGATCGGCTTCAAAAACGGACGCAGTCTTGATCCGTCACTATGATGCGGAGACCGGCAAAGAAGTTCGCGAAAGAAAAGTCACGATCTATCTCAGGCACGATCAGCCATCCACAGATCTCATGCTGGATCTTGCGCATGAGCTTGTGCACGCAACCTCGAAACCCTCATGGGACCCTTACGATCCGATGCTCACGGCCGGAGGTTATATCCACGCCGCGATTGATGGCGAGGGCGGTGAAGTGGATGCGGTCCGTGTCGAGTGCCAAGTCAGTCATGAGATCTTTGGAGATCGCTCGAGCTCTCCTTCGGCCGCGCGCTGCAAACACTATTCGCTCTTGGATCAGAAAGCCGCGACTGAAATGATTCGCAAGGATTTCTACCGAGTAGGGCGTTGGATGAAGGATCTGAAGCAACAGCTGGGATCTGAAACCGGTCTTTTTCCTTATCTCTCAAAAGAGCGCCCCTCCCTTTATTCGTCAACTGGAGGCGCTCCCTATCCAGTTGCTCTTTATCAAGAGTACCGCCAAATGACAGCAGTTGCCTGCGAGAACACCCGGAGACGTGCCCCGGCTTCAGCACCTGAAAGATCTCCTAAGAGATCTCCTGAGAGATCTAATGAAAGATCAGATCTTGCTGAAGCAGACCTGGCGCACGAATCCAGCGTACGGCTTTTTCTGGCTCACCGTTGCAGATAGTCAAAACTCTGCGCATATCCTTTGCACAAATGACAGCGACGTGTCGCGCTTCTTAAAACGAGCGTCTGATTCTGCGTCATGCGTAGTCATCAACTAAGGAGATGCAAACGATGAATATCTTAGGTTGGATTCTCTTCGGATTTGTAGTCGGTCTCATCGCACGTGTCGTTATGCCAGGACGCGATCCGCTGGGTCTGATTGGAACGACGGTTCTTGGAATCATTGGCGCTCTGGCCGCAGGCTGGTTAGGTTCAGCTGTGGGCTGGTATCGTCCCGATGAAGGCGCAGGCTTTATTGCAGCAACCATTGGTGCAGTAGTAGTGCTTGCAATTTATCACATGGTGGTCGGTCGCAGCCGCCGCGGTGGTGGATCAATCGCTGATCGCACCAACCGGGCAGCTTAAGGCCTGATTGCCATTAGGCAACATTGAATCCACTGGTGGTGCGCATTTGCTCACCACCATTTGGATTCTGAACGACCTCTGGACGTGAGTCCGCATATTGCGGCTGGCGAAGGAGGTCGTCTCTCATATCCTGAATCTGCGCACCCAAGGGGGAGAGTTCTTCTTTGAGAAGCTCTTCGGCGGCAGGAAAAGTCAGTTGCTCTTCTTCTTCGATATGGGAGGTGATGAGCTGCTCAAGCTCTTCCATCCCTTCGCGAAAGTCGGTGCTATCAATCGGAAGCCTTCTGAGTCGCTGGATGAGTCCTTCGATTTCACGATGATCGCTGATGCTTTGATCAATCATCGCAGCGTTCAGTTCGACTTTCATTTTATGGACTGGATGATGGCCCGAGCGATCGCCAGGTCTCTCGCTTGGAGCATTTAAAGCCGCAATAAGAGCAGGGTAGAAGATCTGCTCCTCGACAGCCGAGTGAATTTCAATTTCCATGAAGATCTCAAGCGCCACTCCGTTTTTCATGACGTGAGCACGCTGGTCGACCGCTTCGATCTGCCGAAAAAGCCCCGTCAGTCGTTTATGGTCGTCGCGTAGAATCTGAGTTGCAAGAACAGGTGTCATGGTGTTTTTACCTCGTTTCAACACGTCGCTAGTGTGCAAAAAGTCCGCCCGATCAGGTACTTGCCGCTTCCGTGTTCTCTCTTTCAGAAATCCGAGTTTTGGGGTAGGGAATACCCCAAATGAGTTCCTCGGATTCAATGAATTCCAAAGATAAAACCGTAGCCAAAACTGTAGTGGTAGGCATGTCCGGAGGGGTGGATTCCTCTGTGGCAGCGCTACTGCTCCGTGAGCAGGGCTACCGGGTTATCGGGATGTTCATGAAGAACTGGGAAGAAAAAGACGAAAGCGGCGTTTGCACGTCAGCCGAAGATTACCGGGACGTCGAGCGGGTCTGCGATAAGATTGGCATTCCCTATTACTCCGTCGAATTCGTCAAAGAATACTGGGACAACGTTTTTACAGACTTCCTGAAAGCCTACGAGGCAGGTCTTACTCCGAATCCCGATATCCTCTGTAACCGTGAGATCAAGTTTAATCTGTTTTTGAAAAAGGCGATGGAGCTCGGAGCGGATTATCTGGCAACCGGGCACTATGCCCAAATCAGTCAGATCGGTGGCGTGCCTCATCTCCTGAAAGGCAAAGACCCGGGGAAAGATCAGTCTTACTTCATCTATACTTTGAAGAGCGAGATTCTCTCCAAAGTCCTTTTTCCAATCGGTCATATCCATAAGAGCGAAGTGCGCGAGATTGCACGTAAGGCCGGACTTCCGACGGCTGAGAAAAAAGACTCAACGGGTATCTGCTTTATCGGAGAAAGAAATTTCACCAAGTTTCTAAGCCAATACATTCAAGCCAAGTCAGGCCCGATTCAGACTTTGGATGGAATCGAAGTCGGTAGACATCGCGGTTCGGCTTTCTACACACTGGGCCAGCGTAAAGGTCTGGGCTTAGGGGGCGAAGGCGATCCTTGGTTTGTCGTTGCTAAGGATTCTCGCAGAAACATCGTGTACGTTGCACGCGGTGAGCGCCATACGGCTCTCTATTGTGATGAGCTTTTTGCTGAAGAGATTTCATGGGTCGCGGGCTCCGCGCCTGAAGAGCTTTTACGTGGCGAGAAACTGAAGTGCCGCGCTAAGGCGCGTTATCGTCAAAACGATCAGGCTTGCACGATCAGTCTTGCGGGCTCGCGCTTAAGAGTGGAATTTGACGAGCCACAGCGCGCTGTCACTCCAGGCCAGGCTGTTGTTCTTTATCAGGGCGATATTTGTCTGGGGGGCGCAACCATCCAGGAATGCGGCCCCAGTTATTACGAGCAAGCCAGAGAGCTTCCAGAAGAATTTATCATGCGTGGGTTGAAAACTCAGTCTGCTCCAAGCGAAGTGGAGCTCTCCACTCATCTCGCTGTTGAATCTTAGGCCCTGATTTCGCATCTCATTTTCGCCCATGGTCTCGTTCATGATGAGGCGTCTTGCTGCAGCATTTGTTTTTGGGGCTTATGCGTTGCTTCTTTGGGGATGCTCCTCGGCATCCGTCCGGGATCGCACCATTCTTCCCTACGATGACGAGATCGCTGATGTCTCGCTTCCCATGCCTTTGCCCGCGCCTCGAAATGGACCTGACATCAAAGATGGGACGGTTACGGCTTACAATCGCCCCGCCCAGGAAAAGCTCACTCCTGCGGGCACGCGGAAAATGGTTTCGGACAATCGCCTGCGCACCGATGTTCTTGCTGCCATTGTCGACGATCCAGCGGTCGATCCATTTCAGTTTCGCTATGTGGTTGAAGATGGAAATGTGGAAATTCGAGGACAGGGATCGGATCGCCAAAAGAGGCGGGTAACGGAGACTGTGTCCCGCGTGCGAGGAGTTCGCGAGGTGCAAAGCCCAGTCAATCTTCCCGAAGGCGCTGATCCAAAATGGGCAGCTCCTGTCACGGACGAGGAAATTGAGCGCGCCATAGTCGATGCCATTGCCCGGGATCCAAACGCGGATATTTCCCATGTAGAGATTTATGTTCAAAACGGCGAAGTCGCTCTCCTGGGCAGCACTCCCAATATGAGAACGCGTCAGGCGATCGAAAAAAACGCGCACGCCATGCAGGGAGTGAAATCTGTACGAAACCAGATTGAAGTAAAACCCAAGTACATTCGCGAGGACGACCGGCTTGTTCGCGACGTGAGAACGGCGCTTTCTTTTGAGCCGCTTTTGAATTCAACTCGAATCCAGGTCTCAGCTGATCGAGGCGTGGTGACATTGAAAGGCCAAGTCACATCTCCCTGGAAGAAAGAGCGGGCCACTGAGCTTGGAAGCGAGGTTTTTGGCGTGGTTTCGATAGAAAATGACCTGACAATCGCCAAGCTGCCTGCGTCAAATTCTGACGCAGTCTTAAATTAATACACAGTGCAGCTAACGCGGGAGGGCTCGCGCTAGTTTTTAAACTTCGTTAAGGTATCTCTTACGTTTCAAATCAATAGAGAATGCCTGGGCAACCGCGAACACTGTCTTGAGCGACTTCTCATTTGAGAGAGGATGAGGGACCTAAATGGAACATGCTGAAGCCGTAAGTCTTTTGCGTAAGAACTTGAAGCTTCTTTTATTCTATCTTGCTCGTGGAACCGAGACTCCAAGTCAGGAGCTCGAGACCATTCTTCAGGAAGTGATTTTCGAGCTTTATACCGAGTCCAAGGCGGCGCTTGAGGAGAGGAAGAGTCATCTTAAGCTGGTCCAGGTTTAAGATCGGCTCTGTCAATGAGCTTTGATCCAAAGCTCTAAAGGACCCCGGTAACACCACTCTGATACTTTTCGTTCAAAGCTTTCTGGAAATGCGCCTCCGAAGCCGTGATAGGTCACGACGCGGGCCCCTTTTTTCAGTGTTTCCAGTTTGGCAAAAGCGGCGATGACGTAGTCTCTGTAAATATCGCGGCTGAGCGGAACGGTATTATCAAGTCGTTGTTCCGGGGTCTTATTTTCCTGAAACGGATTGAAAAGATAGACGGCGTCGTAATTTACCCAGTCGATCTCCTTGAAATTGCCATGAATAAACGTCGTGCGCGGGAGTTTGTAGCGAGAGACCAAAGAGTTAGCAAGATCGACGTAATGCTTTCTCTGCTCAATTCCATGAAAGCGGCCATCTGTCACCATGGCACCCACTAAACAGAATTTACCAACGCCTGAGCCAACATCCAAGACACGCGCGCCGGGGTGCTTAACCAGGAGCTGTGTGGCTCTTTTGATGACCTCAATCGGCGTCCAGTGGACGCGAGATAGCTTTCTGATCTCATCAGGGTAAATCTCATCAAAGGCCGCATCACTGATCGGTGCTCCGTGTTTTACGCGGGCGATCCATTGCTCCATCTTGCGGATGTCGCTCGTGTCTTCCTGACTGCTGTTTTGATTCTCTGATCTGATTCGATGCGCGAACAGGCCCATTCCGGAAAGCAATGCAGGAAGGGTGCTAAGGAGGCGTGCTAGAGATGCGTGCTAAAGACTTCGGGGCCTATCAGACAATTCAGTCCAATATTTTCCCGGTTTGGAGGCGCGAGCAGAGGAGTGTGAAGTGGTCTCCAATCTGCACGTTTTATCTGAGTGGATAGGAAGGAGGCACATATGATGTTCAATCGAGAAAAGGCGCTGACACGCTTTCAGGGAATGTCTGAGGGAACGCCTGTTTACACACAGGATAATGAGCGACTGGGAAAAATCACCAGCTTGGATGACGACTCATTCACAGTGGAAAAGGGGATATTCTTTCCAAAGGATTTTGTCATTCGCTATGACGATATCCAGGATATCCAAGACAAAGGCATTTATCTCAATCTGACAAAAGATGAGCTGAATGACTGGAAGAATGAATCCTATCAGGGTTGGTCACAGGTTGACGAAATCAACCAGGGACGTCTCAATGCTCAGCCTAAGGATGAGTACAAGGACAAGTATCAGGATCGTTATAGAGATCGGACCGCAAATGATACGAGCCAGGTCAGAGTTCCGATCGCTGAAGAAGAGCTTCAGGCAAGTAAGACCATTCACGAAGCAGGAAGGCTAAAATTACGTAAGCTCGTTCACACTGAGCTTCGTCACTTTACGATTCCTGTGATGCGCGAGGAAGTGCGCGTGGATCGTGTCAAGGTGCCTGAAGGTCAAACGACAACCGCAAATAGGAATGCTGCAACTGACCAGGGATCATTCCGTGAACAGGAAGTGAATATCCCGGTCATGGAAGAGGAAATCACGGTAAGCAAGCGGCCCATTGTGAAGGAAGAAGTCCGCGTCAGTAAGGAGCGGATGACCGAGGAGCGACCAGTATCAGGTGAGATCAGAAAAGAAGAAGTCCGCATTGAGGGTGAAGATACTCTCAAACGGAAAAAATCAGCATAAGTCCCGAGCTTCTGTTGCGTTGATGGGGAGCGGTTGAATCGTGAGTTCAGCCGCTCTTTCTTATTTTGTCAGGGCTCATTTTGTAAGAGGCCTATCCGAAGCAGCATACGACTCATTCAGCATTGCGCATGGTCTTCTGATTGCAAAACCGGCTTTTGCACGTGGAGTGATGGGCGGCGGAGCAACGGAGGTCTCTTACTTATGAAGTCTTTTCTCACATCATTACTTACACTGTTGGCCATGCTGACAGCTGCAGCACTCATTGTGACATTCACCGGCATTTCACCGGGAATTCCAGGACTCTCGGGCGGTCTGGCCACAGCGCAAACGACGACAGGAGCTCAGCCGGCAGCCAATGCCACTCCAGCCGCGGGAGCGGTAACTCCTACGCCTTCTCCGACTGGTAACATCATTCAGACTATGGAGACATCTGGACAATTCACTCAGGCGCTTGCCGCGATCTCGGCCGCTGGTCTCACGCAGACCTTGGAATCCGGCGGCCCTTACACGGTCTTTGCTCCTACGGACGCTGCCTTCACGCAAGTTCCACCTGCGCAGCTGCAAGCTGTTATCGGAAGTCCTGCTCAGCTGCAGCAGGTCTTGAGCTACCATGTTGTTTCAGGCGAATTCACCGCTGAGCAACTTCGCG
>JBJMMA010000091.1:0-3406 GCA_045805065.1 Bdellovibrionia bacterium
CAAGCTTTTCCAAAGCGGCGAAATGGGCCCGATGAATATCGGAAATCCGGTCGAACGCACGGTTTACGACTTTGCCACGAACGTGATCGATCTCGCTCAAAGCAAATCCACTCTGATGTATCTTCCAGCGCGCCCAGATGATCCACGCAAACGCTGCCCAGACATCACCCGCGCCAAAGAGCGCTTGGGTTGGGCACCGAAAGTGGATCTCAGAGAAGGCCTTCGCCAGACGCTCGAGTATTTCAGGACCTATCAGTGAGCTCTGAAAATCCTATCCGGGTAGCGCTAGTTCACGACTGGCTCACCGGAATGCGCGGTGGCGAGTATGTACTTGAAGCCATCATTGATCTCTTCCCGCGCGCGGAACTCTTCACTCTGATTTACCAAGAGGGTAAGCTCTCGCCGAAGATTGCTACCCTGAAGCGGCACACAAGCTGGCTGCAAAACATTCCAGGGGCAGTGGAGCGCTATCGCCATTTTCTGCCTTTGATGCCTGCGGCGATTGAAAGTTTTGATCTCAGCGGATTTGATCTTGTGATTTCATCTTCTCACTGTGTCGCAAAGGGGATCCGAAAAGCTCCTGGCGCTGTGCATGTGAGTTACGTTCACGCTCCGATGCGCTACATCTGGGATCGTTACGATGATTATTTTGGTCCCGGCAAATCCTCACCCATGGTGAGACTTGCCGCAAAGATGGTTCGTGGAAGGCTTCAAAAATGGGATCGTGCTGCCAGCTCTGAAAAGCGCGTTGATGCGCTCGTTGCAAACAGTAGGTTTATCGCCTCGCAAATCGAGCGCGCGTACGGGCGCTCGGCGAGTGTTGTCTACCCTTTTGCCGACCTGAAGCGCTTCACGCTTCCTCGTCAGCCTGGACCGGACTATCTGATGGTGGGTGCCTTTGCACCGTACAAGCGGGTGGATCTGGCGATCGAAGTGTTCAATCGCTTGAAACTTCCTTTGAAAATCGTTGGCTCAGGCCAGGACGAAAAGAAGCTTCGTGCATTGGCAGGCCCAACCGTTGAGTTCCTGGGCTCACAAACCAACGAACAGATCGCGAAGCTTTTTGCGACTTGCAAGGCTTTCATCTTCCCAGGTCTTGAAGACTTTGGAATCACACCAGTCGAAGCGATGGCTTCAGGCGCTCCCGTCATTGCCTACGGAGAAGGTGGCGCTTCAGAAACAGTGACTCCTGAGACCGGAATTCTGTTCAAGCCTCAAACCGTCGATGCCTTGATCGATGCGATCCAGAAGATTGAAAGCGGTGAGGTTCAGATCTCTCAACGCGCCTGCGAACTCAGAGCCGCCGAGTTTTCTCGCGAAGCTTTCCAAAAGGGCCTCATGGCTCGCATCCGCCAAGCGTGGATTGCCGCCGGCAAAGATCCATCTCTCCTTTAGAAAACAACGAACGATTTCGATTTAATAGATAAAACACAGCACAAATAAAAAAACCGCGGAACTTGAAGCTGCTCAGGCAGGATGCCGAGCGGAGCAGTGGCAGGAAGCCACTGCGCCAAGTTCCGCGGTTTTTTTATTTGTGCTGTGTTTTATCTATTAAATCGAAATCATCTTCATGAGCGCATGCTGACGATCAACAAGCTCGCCCTTCTCAAGGCGCTTCAAGCGGTGAAGGCTGAAGTCTTCAACAGTGAAGCTTGCCATCACGCAGCCTGCGAGAACCGCGCGGCGGAGAATCTTGTCCCATTGCTCTGGGTTTTGCTTGGCCATATCGCGATGTGCGCCTTGCTCGCAAAGGAAGCCCATGAACGCGCCAGCAAAGCTGTCGCCTGCGCCGGTTGGGTCAACAACGCTGTCGACGAGGAACGCTGGAGCCAGGAATGCGCCGGTTGGCGTGAAAAGAACCGCGCCGTACTCACCGCGTTTGATGATGATGGTCGATGGACCCATGTCGCGGATAATTTCAGCAGCGCGAGCGATATTCTTCTGGCCCGAGAGAAGAAACGCTTCGCCTTCGTTGATCGACAGGATGTCGACGCGGCGGAGGGTCTTCTTGAGCTCATCAAGTTTGCCGGTGATCCAGAAGTTCATGCTGTCGCAAGCAACGAGGCTTGGGGACTTCACTTGATCGAGAACGCTTTGCTGAAGAACTGGATCAATGTTTGCCAGGAAGACATGAGTCGCTTCTGCATGAGATGAGCTGAGCTTTGGGTTGAAGTGCTCGAACACGTTCAAGGCCGTGGTGAGGGTCTTCGCTTCGTTCATGTTGTTGTCGTAAGAGCCAGCCCAGTGAAAGGTCTTGCCTGGAACGACTTGAACGCCCGAGACATCGATCTTGCGGGTTGCGAGCCACTCGAGGTGGTTCTGTGGGAAGTCTTCACCGACAACGCCGACGATCTCAACGGGAGCGTAAAAGGACGCTGCAACCGAGAAGTAGTTCACCGATCCGCCGAGGACTTTCTCTGCTTTTCCGGCAGGAGTCTGGATCGAGTCAAAAGCCATGGAGCCAACGGCAAGGATACTGGTGTTTTTCATATGGGCACGGAGTTAAACCTGACGCAGTACGTCTGTCAATAATGGATCTCGCGTGAGTCGACGAATTTTATGGTTTTTCTGACCTTTTGAGTGACTCGGGAAGTGGCCTGGATCTTCTCCAGTCGCGCAAGTACCTGATCAAAGGCAGACCAGCCCGTTCCTAAGGGTTCCCAGCGATCGGGCGGCGTTTTACAGTCGTGGCAGAATACTTTTTGAGACACCACTTGGTTAGGGTCACCAAAAACAATGATCCAATCCATCGATGGACTTGCCCAAACCGACCCTGCCCCATCGTATGAGGCAGGAAGCTTTTTCAGAGCTTGGTGAGCGGTCTTTGAAGCAGCAGGGGGAGCGCTCCAGCCATACTTCTCCAAAGAATAAGTCCAGGTGCGATTCGAGGGGAGTCGGGTTCTCTCCCAATCAGAAAGAGCATGGGAATAGGTGAGCTCCTGAGCATTCCAGGCCAAGACTCCCGCAATCAGGATGAACGCTCCTCCAAAAACTCCGCTCTTAAGACGGGGAGAGAGCTTCAGCGTGAAGCGGGATACCCGCTTTTCTGCCGGATCATTTTTTCGTAACCCAAGTACTCTTTCCGAAACGCGGCGGCGTAGCCCATCCAGATAACTCCCAAGACCGAAATCCATACACATGCCTCAATGAAGATCTGCCCATCGGGCGATCCAATGATTTTTACCGATCTGTTCATTTTTGACCTTTGCTGAAGACCAATGCTTTGAAGCCGAAAATAAAAGCGTGAACTCAGGGTCGGGCTCATTCCAATCAAAAGCCTGAGGCCCGATGAAATCAGGAGGAAGCCTGCTCCATCCCAAAAGCGGGTAGCGAATCGGAAGAACTCGCAATCCTTCGCAAGATCTTCCAAGCGCTGCCGCCGCGCCTTCGCCCTGCCACTTGAGAC
>JBJMMA010000092.1:0-13268 GCA_045805065.1 Bdellovibrionia bacterium
AACTCTAACACAAAAACACAATCATACTATCAATAACGATGATATTTTAGTTTACAATGCACCACAATCCAATCTCATGGGTGCAATCGAAGCTTTACCGGATCTCGACTCTTTGCCTCCGGGTTCCTGCGATCTGGTCCTGGTGGGAGACGAGAACATCATCCGCCCTCTCCTCGAGAAACGTCCCTATCAACCGCTTGCCCAGGCGCTCAAAGAAGGGACTTCCCGCAAGGGCTGCCGGGTCAGCCTCCGTCATGCGCCTGAAACTATTGACATGGAAGATTCAATTCGCGCAATCCGGCGCAAACCGAATGCTTCCATCAATGTGGGGTGCCAGCTGGCTGCGGAGAGCTACGAGCAATCGAAAAAGGCGGGCTCACCTCCACCGGCAGCGTTCATCAGCGCCGGTCACTCTGGCGCAATGATGACATCCGCGCTCCTAACGATGGGGCGCCTGAAAGACGTCGAGCGCCCAGCGATCGCCGTAAAACTTCCAACGATCAGTCGCGATGGCTGCGTGCTTATTGATGTCGGCGCCAATGTCGATTGCAAGCCCGAGCATCTTCGCGATTTTGCGATCATGGGAGCAGCCTTCGCTTCTGTCGAGCGACACAATCCAGCGCTTCCACGCGTCGGTGTTCTCTCCAACGGTGAAGAACGCTCCAAGGGAAATGAACTGACGCGCGCGGCAGCTGAGCTGATTGATAAACTTCCCTGCCTGAAGCCCGAAAATCCTCAAGCGATTGGCCAATTCGTGGGCTACGCCGAAGGAAAAGAAATCTTCAAAGGTCAGGTCGACGTGGTTGTCACCGACGGTTTTGTCGGAAACGTCGTGCTGAAATCGGTCGAAGGCCTTGGCTCGGCCGTTGTCACCCTCATGAAACAAGAGGGTAAGAAAAACTTTTTGAATATCTTGGGATTTCTGTTTTCAGCGGGCGCGTTTCGCCGCTTGAAAAAGAAACTCGACTACGCTGAAACTGGCGCTGCCCCGCTTTTAGGGGTGGCAGGTTATGCGTTTGTCTGTCATGGTCGGTCCAACTCCAGAGCCATTAAAAACGCCCTTCTCCGTGCAAGCACTGCCGTTCAAGAACGGTTGATCGAGCGCCTGGAAGACGCGTTGGCCACGGTGGATGCGCCCGTAGGATTGCGCGCGCAACATTCTACTGGGGCTACTGGGACCACTGGGGCGTCTGGAGCCAGCAGCGCAAGCTCATCGGGGCCGGCGCGATAACTAAAGAAGTTTTAAGAGAGAACTGAGAGAGAAAGAGAGAGTCGAAAATTTATGAATCCTTCCTCGTTGCCTTTTGCGTCCCGCATTACTGGAACGGGCGCAGCGTTTCCAGAAAAGCGTCTCACCAACGATGATCTGTCGAAGCTAGTTGAAACCAACGACGAATGGATTCGTGAACGTACCGGAATTACCGAGCGTCGCATTGCTCGCCCGGACCTGAACGAAGCAGAAAAGAACTCCTCTCTGGGCGCCGTGGCCGCGACCCGCGCTCTTGAAATGGCCGGAAAGCGCGCCGAAGACATCGACTTGATTCTTTACGCCACTTGCACGCCAGACACTTTGATTCCATCGACTGCCTGCTGGCTTCAAAAGAAAATCGGCGCAAGCAAAGCCTGGGCACTCGACATGAACGCCGCATGCTCTGGCTTTGTGTTCTCACTTGCAACTGCGGACTCTTTCATCCGCAGCGGACAATTCAAGACGGCCCTCGTTGTGGGCGGCGATCTTCTTTCTCGTTTCACCAACTGGGACGATCGCGGATCCTGTATCCTCTTTGGCGACGGTGTCGGCGCCATGGTCGTTGAGCGCACCAGCGCAACAGATCAACATCGCATTTACTCATCCCATCTTGGATCGGATGGAACCCTCTGGGACACCTTCCACATTGTTGCCGGCGGATCGAATCTTCCTTTGACTCCAGAACTCCTCGAGCAAAGGCAAGACAAGATGCAGATGAAGGGCCGCGAAATGTTCAAAGTCGCAGTGAAGGGACTTGCCGAATACGCGGCTATTGCGCTCGAAAACAACGGCCTCACCAAAGATCAACTCGACTGGCTCGTTCCGCATCAAGCCAACTTGCGCATTATTGAAGCCGTTGCAAAGCGCCTCGAGTTCCCGATGGAGAAAGTGATCGTCAACATCGATCGCTTCGGAAACACTTCGTCCGCAACGGTTCCTACGGCATTTGACGAAGCAGTTCGCGATGGCCGGGTCAAATCCGGTCAAACCGTGCTTTTCGATGTCTTCGGCGCGGGCCTCACCTATGGCTCGATGCTGATTCGCTGGTAATTTTTGGATTTATCATTTCAGGAGAGAGATATGAGTCAGATTTTCGCGCTTTTCCCAGGCCAGGGATCCCAACATGTGGGAATGGCCAAGGACCTTCACGAGAATTTCAAAATCGTTCGTGAGCTTTTTGAAGAAGCCTCCGACGCCATCAGCAAGGATCTTAAAAAGCTTTGCTTTGACGGCCCGGATAGCGATCTTGTGCTGACGGAAAACACTCAGCCTGCGCTTTTGGTTTCATCCGTTGCGGCTTTCCGCGTTGCAGAAGCTGAGTACGGCTTCAAACCCTCTGCGGTTGCAGGACACTCCCTGGGTGAATACTCCGCTCTGGTTGCCGCGGGCGCACTGCCTCTGGCGACCGCCGCACGCTGGGTGCGTGAGCGCGGTAAAGCCATGCAGATCGCTGTACCTGCCGGACAAGGCACGATGGCTGCGATCATGGGCATGGAAGACGTTCAGATCGGTCTTCTATGCGAACGCGCCACTGCGAACGCAAAAGCCAAGCGCGCTTCAGGTGAGAATGCCGAACTTACCGTTGAAGCGGTTGTTGAACCCGCTAACTTCAATTCTCCAGGCCAGGTTGTGATCGCAGGATCCACCGACGCTGTCGCCGAAGCGGTTGCCCTGATCAAGGCAGGAGGAGATTTCGCGGGAGGAAAAGCGATTCCGCTTTCCGTCAGCGCTCCTTTCCATTGCAAACTCATGGCCCCGGCCCGCTCTCGCATGGCCGAACTATTCAGCCAGGCTCGCCCGGAAGAAAAGCCAAAGACCTTGAACGCTCCTTACGTTCCAAACCGCACAGCTCGCATGACTCGTGAAACGGGTCTTGTGTTTGAGCTCTTGGTGGAACAAGTCGATCACCCGGTTCTCTGGAAGCAATCGATTATGGGTGTTCTAGAATCCGGCACCTCGACCTTCGTTGAGTTCGGGCCAGGAAAAGTTTTGACCGGTCTTGTGAAGCGTATTTCTCAACCGATGGGCAAGACAGTTCAGCTTCATCAGATGAACGACACCGCAACGCTGAGAGCGATTGAAGCGGTTTTGAAAGGATAACTCCAGATGACCACTTCCACTAAACCCGTTGCTTTAGTCACTGGCGCTTCTCGCGGTATCGGCGCATCGATTGCTGAAAAGCTCGCTAAGGACGGTTTTCACGTCCTGATCAACTACACTTCAAACGAGTCCAAGGCCCGCGAAGTTCAAACCCGCATTCAAGCTGAAGGCGGCACTGCTGACATCTGCCAGTTTGACGTTTCGAACTCTGCACAGGTCGATGAAAAGTTCGATTGGATTGCCAAGACTTTTGGTCCAGTGAACGTTTTGGTCAACAATGCAGGCATCACGATTGATTCCCTTCTTCTTCGTTTGAAGGATGAGGATCTTGATAAGACTTTGAATATCGACTTGAAGGGCGCAATTTATTGCTGCCGGGCTGCCGCCAAGCAGATGATGCGCGAGCGAAAAGGCAGCATGATCCAGGTTTCTTCCGTCATCGGTGAGATGGGCAATGCAGGCCAATCAGCCTATGCCGCCGCCAAAGCCGGTATGATTGGATTTGCGAAAAGTATGGCAAAAGAGCTTGCTAGCCGCCAAATTCGGGTCAATGTCGTAACACCCGGCTTTATCGCCACTGATATGACTGGGGCCTTGACGGATGCTCAAAAAGAAGCCATTCTGCGGACCGTCCCGCTCGGAAACTTAGGTCAGCCTGAGGATGTGGCCAACTTGGTCGCATTTCTTGCCTCGCCGGCAAGTCGTTATATTACCGGCCAGGTTATTGGAGTGAACGGCGGGCTTTATATTTAAGAGTTTTGGGAGTCCCAATTTTTGGTTGTCCCACTTGGTTGTCGATGCAGTTGGTCGACGCAGTTCAGTAGGCAGGATAAATCGATCGATTGAAACCGGTTTAACTGTCGTTATTTTAAGGAGAGAAAATGTCTGCTTCCGTTGAAGAAAGAGTCAAAACCATCATCTGTGATCAACTTGCTGTAGAGCCAGAAAAGGTCACTCAGACGGCTTCATTCATCGATGATCTCGGCGCTGATAGCTTGGACATCGTTGAGCTCGTCATGACGATGGAAGAAGAATTCGACCTCGATATTCCAGATGAAGATGCTGAGAAGATGAAGACGGTCGGTGACGTGGTGAAGTACATTTCCTCCAAGGCCACTCACTAATTTATTATTCGAAAGAAGGTTCAACAGGATGAACGGAAACACTGACTCTCGCGGCCGCCGTCGCGTAGTCGTTACTGGAATCGGAGCTGTCACTCCACTCGGGCTTACCGCTCGCGAGACCTGGAGCAATGCGCTCGAAGGTCGCTCAGGAGTCCAGCAAATCTCTCTCTTTGACGCAGTTGGAACCGGATGCCCGGTGACCTTTGCCGCTGAAGTGAAGGGCTTTGATGTTACCCGCCCAGTAGGTCCGTTTCATCCTGTTCCGAACTCTGAAGAGCACACGATCACTCAAGCTGCGAACGCGAAAGATGCTCGCCGCGTGGGCCGCTTCGTGCACTTGGCTCTTGCCGCGGGCCTTGAAGCCTACGGTGACTCAGGACTCGATGCAGTCCGTTCCCAAATTCGCCCAGAGCGTATGGGAATCAATATCGGCGTTGGAATGGGCGGTCTCCCTGAGATCGAGTCCGTTCACAATGATTATCTCGCCAAGGGATATCGCCGCATCACTCCTTTCTTTATCCCACAAGTCATTGCCAACATGGCCTCAGGCCAGCTGAGCATTTTGTTGAACTTGCAGGGACCCAACCTTTGTAACGTGACAGCCTGTACCTCCAGCGCTCACAGCATCGGCGAGTCTTTCCGCCAGATTCAGCGCGGAGATGCGGATGTCATGATCGCAGGCGGCGCTGAAGCCGTGATCTCGATCCTGGCGATCGGTGGTTTTGCCTCGATGAAGGCTCTCTCCACTCGCAATGAAGAACCTACGCGCGCGTCGCGTCCGTTTGATAAAGACCGCGACGGCTTTGTCATGGGTGAAGGTGCAGCGGTTCTCATTCTTGAAGATTACGAACACGCGAAAAAGCGTGGCGCAAAAATTTACGGCGAAATCAAAGGTTACGGCCTCTCTGCTGACGCCTATCACATGACCTCCCCTGCTCCTGAAGGCGAAGGCGGCGGTCGCGCAATGAAGATGGCGCTCGATGATTCGGGTCTCAATCCTGAGCAAGTCGGCTACGTCAATGCGCACGGAACCTCGACTCCTGCAGGCGACGTTGAAGAGTCTCGCGCGATTGCAAAGCTCTTCCCACGCGGCCCAGAGCATCTCCACATCAGCTCAACGAAGTCGATGACCGGACATCTGCTGGGCGCTGCAGGCGCCATCGAAGCCATGTTCTCGATCTTTGCAATTCGCGAAGGCCGCATTCCTCCGACGATCAACCTTGAAAATCTTGATCCAGGTTGCGTGGAGCTTAAGCTCGACTTCACGGCAAACCGTGCGGTTGAAAAGAAAGTGGACTACGCTTTGTCCAATAGCTTTGGCTTTGGCGGTACTAATGGATCTTTGATCTTCGGGAAAATTTAAAGATTTTCGGTAAGATCTAACGGTTCTTGGTTTGATCTGAACTTTTAATTTTAAGGCCTGCTCGTCTCAATGGATTTGAGATGAGTGGGCCTTTTAGTTTTCAGGGTTCTTACTTAGCTATTGCGACTCGCTAAATCGATAGACTTGTACGCGATATTCAGCTTTCTACGCGCGTAATTATTAATATACGTACGCGCGAAGCTGATTCTAGATGCACTGGGAGAAATGGGCATTTCGATAAATATGCTGCACTGCTTCTTCGCGCGAAGAGATGGTGCGTCGAAGTCCGAAGCCTGGACTCAGATCTGAAATGCAATCACTTGAATGCATGAGCTGCTCTGAATACTTGCTGTCCGCAAAATCTTTACTCGCGAGTGGCCACTAGCAGAAATTTTACCCTTGGGTTAGTCTGCCACTCATATGCGCGGACGCGTCTTAATTGCTTCAGATCATGCAGGGATTGAACTTAAGAGAGACCTTCAAAAAGGTTTATCCGATTGGGAATGGATTGACCTTGGCCCGACTCAAGTTGCCCGCGTGGATTATCCGGATTTTGCGGAACTTCTGGGTCGCAAAATCGCGGCCGGTGAAGCTGAAAATGGCGTACTGATCTGCGGAAGCGGAATCGGTATGAGCATTGCCGCCAACAAGATCCCTGGCGTTCGGGCTGCCGTTGTTGAGAATCCGATCGCAGCACGCTTGGCGCGCGAGCACAACAACGCCAATGTCCTTTGCCTGGGCGCGCGCTTTACGGCCGCTGAGTATGCCGCAGAAATCGTGGCGACCTGGCTTGAAACAAAGTTTGATCCGAAAGCGGGTGGCGGACGCCATCAAGGCCGAATCGAAAAAATTGCAAAACTTGAAAGCTGTTAAACTCTAACAGACCCCTCTTAGGAGATCCCCATGAGCTCTTCTCATAACGAATCCTTTCTCAGAAATTTGAAAACCGCTGATCCTTCCATTCATGGCTGGATCCAGAAAGAGCTGGGTCGCGAAGAAGACGGCCTGGAAATGATCGCATCTGAGAACTATGTCAGCCGCGCCGTTCTTGAAGCACAAGGCTCGGTTCTCACCAACAAGTACGCTGAAGGTTATCCTGGCAAGCGCTACTACGGCGGCTGCGAGTACGTGGATCATGTTGAGTCGATCGCCATTGAGCGCGTCTGCAAAATCTTTGGTGCTGAAGCAGCAAACGTTCAAGCGCATTCAGGATCTCAAGCCAATATGGCAGCCTACCTCTCGCTCATGCAGCCAGGCGATACGATGGTGGGAATGAGCCTTTCTCATGGCGGACATCTCACGCACGGAAGCCCGGTGAACTTCAGCGGCAAGCTCTTCAAAGTTGTCAGCTACGGCCTTCATCCTGAAACCCACCGCCTGGACTACAATCAGATCCGCGACATTTGCATGAAAGAGCGTCCAAAGGTTCTCGTTGCTGGCACAAGCGCTTATCCTCGCACCATTGATTTCGAGACGATGGGAAAAATCGCTGATGAAGTGGGCGCAGCCTTTGTGGTCGATATGGCTCACATCGCAGGACTGGTGGCAGCAGGACTTCATCCTTCCCCTATTCCACACGCAAAATACACGACGTCCACGACGCACAAAACATTGCGCGGCCCTCGCGGCGGTTTGATCCTGGCTCGCAAGGCCGAGGACATCAAAGCGGTCAATTCTCAGATCTTCCCAGGAATCCAAGGCGGACCTCTCATGCATGTGATCGCTGCAAAAGCGGTCGCGTTTGGTGAAGCACTCGCTCCAGAGTTCGCCGCTTACCAAGAGCAGATTCTCCTCAACGCAAGAGCCTTGGCTGAAGCACTCATGAGCAAGGGCTTCAAGCTTGTGACCGACGGTACGGATAACCATCTGATGCTGGTTGACCTCACCGCCTACGGCGACGGATCCATCAGCGGAAAAGACGCTGAGAACTGGCTCGATCACGCCGGCATCACGGTCAATAAGAACACCATCCCGAATGAGAAGCGCAGCCCGTTTGTCACGAGCGGCGTCCGCATCGGCGTTCCTGCCATCACGACCCGCGGAATGGGGACTTCTGAAATGAAAACAATTGCGGGCTGGATTGACGACGCTCTGAAAACCCGGGGAGATGCTGATCGTTTGGGTCAGATTCGCTCGCAGGTCCGTGAACTTTGTAAGAAATTCCCGCTTTACGGTTCTACGCTAGCCTAGACGCGGGGGATCATGTTAAGAGCTTAACTAGCTCTTTTTATGAAATGCCCGTATTGCTCAGCCTCCGATACCAAAGTCATCGATTCCCGTCTGAATCAGACGGGTGACATGACTCGCCGCCGTCGCGAATGCCCTCGCTGCGAAGGTCGTTTTACGACCTATGAGCGCGTGGAAGAGATCATGCCCGTCGTGATCAAAAAGGACGGCAGACGTGAGCCTTACCATCGCTCCAAAATGGTGGATGGCATTCAAAATGCCTGTCAGAAACGATCCGTTCCTCAGGAAAAGATCGAAGAAGCTGCAAACTTCATTGAAAAGAGAATCCAATCTTTTGGTCTGAAAGAAGTCCCCGCCCGCACCATCGGTCAGATGGTCATGATCGAGCTCCACAAGCTCGACAAAGTGGCATATGTCCGTTTTTCCTCCGTGTACCGAGAATTCAAGGATGTCGAGGAGTTCGTCGCCGAACTTCAAGAACTTCCTGAAGAGCGCGGGACCGAAACTCCGCAACAGGAATTGCCTCTATAATAGGAACCTCTCTATGAAATCCCGCCATCATGCGCGCGAAGTCGCGCTCCAAATTCTGTATCGTTACGACGTTCCACAACAACAAGGCATTGCTGTGCCTCAAGGGACCGCGCTGCTGAGCGATCTCGTTCGTCACTTTGATCACTTCCAGGTGGATGAGGGTCTTCGTGAATTCGCAAGCCAGCTCGTGGCAGGCACTCTTCAAAATATGAGCGAGCTCGACTCCACGCTTGAGGAACATGTCTCGAACTGGAAAGTGGCCCGCCTGGGTTTCGTTGACCGAAGCCTGCTTCGCATGGCGGCCTATGAGCTGAAGCACATGCCTGAGACCCCTGCTTCTGTTGTCATCGATGAGGCCATCGAGCTGGGCAAGGAATTCGGCACCGAAGACACCCCGGCGTTCGTCAACGGTGTTCTTGACGCTCTTAAGAAGCACTATTCCTAAGATTTCTAGGGATCTGAGCTTTTCTTGCCCCAAACCGTAAGCTCCGGTTACACTCTTTTTAGGGATAAACCCCAAGGGGTATTTCTAAAAAGATGGGACAAGCCTCAAAGCCGCAGTACCTTCATCATTATGACCTGATTGAGCATGCTCCAGAGCAAGCCCTTTTCAGCTCATTGCCCGAATCTTTAAACGGTTTGGTTGCGACTTTTCACACGAATGAGCGCCCGCTTCAAGGCCTGGCGGGGCTTCTGGATTGGCATTTCCACGGAGCAATCTCAAGCTACCTTCGCGCAGGCGCCATGAGCGGCGACGTGGGCGAATGCGCTTATCTGCCCCTGTCTCTTCCCGTAAAAGATGCCCAAGGCCAACCCGGACGCCTCTTTCATATTATCCTGGCAGGTGGCGGCTCCTCGTCCGCGCCAGGAAAGCGTCAAGAACCTGACGAGAAAACTTACATAGCTCTTAGAAAAAATATTCTGTCCCTGAAGATTGAGCGCCTTGGAATTTCTCAATCAGACTTTGGAAACATCTCACGCGAAACTCTCGCAAAATACTTCAAAGAGGTCCCGCTATGGATCGTTCGCTGAAGAATTCGCCGGAGAATTCGATGAAAAGTTCGCTGAAGAATTCAATGAAGAGTTCACGCCTTTCAACGGCTGAGTGGGAAGCGCTTCTGGCCCGGATTCAATCTCCGTCCAAGGAACTTGAGGCTTCTCTCGCAAAATCAAACTCAAACCTCATCGGGGCTCTCTCGGGTCTTGAGGAACTTGAAAGGCTGACGCAAATGCATCTTGCTCCGCATCTGGCACCGCCTTCGTCTGCGCCCTCTTCGCAAGCGGTGCCTCATGTAGCCCAAGCGCAGGCAACTCAAACGCAGGCGCCCGAAGTCAAATACCAGACGTCGCACGAGGAGTACGCTCCTGCGCTCCATCAAAGCGCGCTTGTTGAGGCGCTTTTGCAATATCAGCGCAAAAAAGCATTCAGATCACAAAAGCCCGCAGCAAGCACTGCCGCAACTCGCCCCGCTCCTGCGCAGGACATCGACACGCCGGCGTTCTCTCGCTCCGACTTTGTACCTATGAAAATCCCTGCCATCGATGCCGAACCCAAAGCAGCGCCCCTGGGACGCGCAGCCGCACCTGGCGTGCGATTGCCTGTTCTTCGCCTCAAGAATGACCCGAAGCCAGGCGCAAACCATTCCGGAAACTCAGATGACCAAGAAGACTGAGTCCGAGCTGATTGAAGCGACGTTGAAAAGATTGGAGCGCCCCTGGCAACAAGCCGGACAAACGGGCATCTGCAGACTGCTCAGACTATCGCTATTGAGAGAGCTCACGCGTGCGATTCATACGCTTCGCTCAGAGTGCATGGCCACGGATCGCTCGAACCAGGCCGCGGATCTTGCACATCGGGAAAACTATCTCACTCAGTACTTCCCCACTCTGGACCTGACCAATCTTGCACTTTCTCAGGCCTATAGCCAGACGTCGAGAGTTGCCAAACCCGTTGGAAGCGCACCGATTTCTGTGCCGCTTCCCGCGTCAGTGATTTCCACGGTGGGTGAAGCGAAATTCACTCGCCAGGACCGGCGCTGGGAATATGAGATGGCGCAAGAAGCAGTCCGGCAAGATCTCGAGTTCTGGCTGTTTGAAGCCTCAAGCGAGATTCATGACGTGGAGCCTTTCGCGCGATCATTTTCGGAAAGCATCTGGCCTCGCGGCGTCGTTCTTTTTGTGGAGAGCGATGGCTTTCTCAAGATGTCGAAAGAGAACCCAAATCTTGCTTTCTGGCGGGGCAAGTGGTTAGTCGTCCTAGAACCCGGAGCACCTCGCCCCAAGGCTCTTGGAATCGAACCAAGCTGGCATCGACTCCATCCTCCGCAACCTAAAACCTGAACCAAAAATATATTAGATTGAGCCCACTGTGCGCCTTGTAGATTTTCTCATCGCCTTGCTAGAAGCCCACGCTGAAACACTCAAGCGGCTTGCCGCGCTTTTTGGCGAGGAGAACCTGATGCATCTCCTGGAGATGGCTGGCGATGACGAAGAGCCTCTTCCAAAAGGCTCAACCAAAGGCAATCCCGCGCCCCCCATTCGGCTGGTCAATCCCTCTTTTTTTGATGCGCCATCGCCTTTTAGTGCAACGGATGCCACCTATACCGAGCTTGAAGGCGCCGTTCACGAAATGGGCTTGCCTGCGGTCCTAGAATTTCACCTCTGGGCCTATCCCCATTATCGAGCTTTTATTGAAAGCCCCATCGACCTGAACTCCCGCATCCCCGGCCCCGGCGGTGAAGCCGGCGTTGCGCTGGTGGATGAAGCAGTGACTCAAGCCGAAGCCTGGGTCAAAAGTCTACCCATGTCAGACCTCGTCCGTGATCAGGCATCACGCGCCGCTCATGTGCCGTGGCTGAAGTTCAGAACACAGATCTTAAAGCGCATCGGCAAAAGACCGATGGGCCCTGTTTACTAAACTGGTTCCCTAAATAGGTTCCCTAAATAGGTTCGATGATTGCACTGAAACCGGCTTGTGAACTTAACTGCCGACGCGATCCGAAACATTCTAGGACTTAAACCCCACACGACTTGCGGCTACGTGAACGAAACGTTTCGCAGCTCTCTTTTTGTCCCTGCCGCACAACTTCCGCCCGCCTTTATGGGAAGTCGCGCCATGGGAACCGTGCTTTATTTCATGGTCACGCAAGACGCGCCCATTCAACTGCACCGCATTCGATCTGACCAGATGTATCACCACTATTTGGGTGATCCTTTGGAAGTCTTGCTTCTTTATCCAAAAGGCGATGGAGAGGTTTTGACCGTGGGTCCCGATCTTGTGAGTGGAATGCGCCCCCAACTTCTGATTCCGGGTGGCACTTTCCACATCTCTCGGTTGCGCCGCCCATCGCACGATACGCCTGGCGTAGGCTATGCGCTACTGGGCACAACAGAGTGGCCAGGCGCAGATCACTCGGATGTCGAGCTGGGGATTCCTGAAAAGCTCATGGAACTATATCCTCACATGCGCCACTCAATTGCGGAATTCACAGGACGCATGAAAGAGCACAGGGATTCTCATTCGGATCGTGATTCGAGCCGCGTCGCTTAACTTGCATCTCGCTTAAGCTGAAGCTCTGTTCGATAGGCTGAAGGCGTCTTTCCTGTGACTTTTTTAAATGCCGTATTGAAAGTGGACTTTGAATTGAAGCCAACTTCAAAGGCAAGATCGAGAATACTGATTTCATCGCGTGATGGATCAGACCAAAGCTCGATCAGATGCTCAATCCGATATCGATTTAAAAGATCGTAGAAATTGGTCTTCATTCCCATATTGAGAACCTGAGACAGTTGATAGTCGGGCACTCGAACAAGCTTGGACAGCTTTGTCAGATTGAAATTAGGATCCAGATACGGCTGCTGCTCCTTCATCGTTTTTTCAATCAATGCAACGTGCTCCAGAATCTCATCCTGAGTCAGACCTGAGTTCTTATAGAGTGTGGCCTTTGAAGTCAGCTCCTGATTTTCCACGCTATCTGTAATATCGACCGTACTTGCCCAGACGCGAACCAGCTTTCCGTCCTGAACAACTCCTTGCGCCTGATGCACCCAAAGACGGACAGAACCATCCGGGCGTATCATCTCGGCTCGCTCATTTACGCTTCGATAACCATTTTGAATGAAATTGCGCAAAAGCTTGCTGAAGGACTCGCTTGGCTCTCCAAGGACTTCGTTGCGCGGCAGTTTAAGAAGCTCCTCTCTCGAATCCTTGCCCACCAGCTTGGCAGCGGCATCATTGCAATCCTCGAGACGACTGGTGCTCATCAATTCGATCTGTTTCTCCACAGGCAAGTGAATAGGAACTGGAGACTCATAAGTGTAGCACCAGACAGGATTCTCGCTCTCCCGATAGAATGCGAGCATGCTTTTTTCACGCTCTCTGAGCGTGCTCTCAATCCGTTGTCGCGCGAAAGCCGCACCAAAAATCTCACTCAGCACGCGAAGAATCATAATCTCGCGCTTGGTCCACTCTCGAGGCGTATGAAGGGTCACAAATCCCACGTAACCGAAGAATTCGCCTTCAACAAAGATGGGAACCGTCGCGACAGACTTAACCCCGATCGCAAGGCAATTATCGCGGTAAGCTTTAAACTGCTCCGGCAGATCCTCAGCAAGCGTAAAAAAACTGCTTTGATTGGAGAGTAGCTTTTCTCGAAATGGACTACTCTGAGCAGGAAAATTCTGGAACCGACCCTCAAAATCCTCGGAAGCCGTC
>JBJMMA010000093.1:0-7709 GCA_045805065.1 Bdellovibrionia bacterium
ATTGGGCGTCACGCGGCGAGCGGGTCCGCCATCCAAGGCTGGAAGACCAAACCAGGAAAGGTCGCGGTAGTAAGGCTCAGCCACACGGATGTGACCTTCGATTCCCTGCCAATAGAAGTAGCGCATGAAATCGTAAACAATTCCTGTCAGCATGAACGGAAAGAAGTATCTGAGAAACAGGCGCGTCTTTTCGTTGTAATAGTCGAGAAGAGCCAGCAGCCCCATCATGATATGATCGGAGCGAAGTCCTCCCATGAAGCCGATGAGAGCAATGTAGGAGAGTCCAATGATCAGCGGCCACGTACGACGCTTCATGGTCCGGCTAGGTAGAAGCCATGCGGCGAGCTCAAGCGTTACTAATAATTGCTGGAATTGCAGGCTCAGGTTTTTTTGCTTTGCCGACTGCATGGGGGAGAAGTAAAACGAGGGCACATGCCTATTCAAGTGATTTCTCTACTTATTTTAGCAGTCCTCGGACCTCTCCAGACCGCTCTGGGGGCTTCTGTCATTGCGCCTGCTCTGGCTGACGAAGCTGCGGGCCAGGTGAAGCCAAAGCCTTGCTTTAATTTCTCCAAAAAGCCCATTGCGCTTCCTAAAAAGCCAACGATTTTACCCGACGCTACGCTGCCCCGTGTCTCGAGTAAATCCGGACGCATGAGCGCGAATATGTTCTGGGGGGCTGCTCGAGGCCAGGTGGGCCGTCCTATTCAGGAACTGATTCAAGAAATCGCAACGCATGAGACCTTAAAAAGTACCCGGGTCACCAACATGGCGGTCATCCCTCAGGAAACTCAGGACTTTTTAATTCGCCAACAGGTCGAATATACGGTCATCCCGTTCATGTTCGTCAAAATCAAATGGACCGAGGACTGGGCGTTTAACCTGACCCAAGGCTCCAAGGAAGACCCAAGAGAGGTCCAGATCTTCTACCAAAAGACGGAAGGCACCGCCCATATCAAGCACCTCTGCGGAACGATTGTGCTTAACCGTTTGGATCCCAAGATCACCGATGTCTTCATCTACGAAGAAGTCCAGGCGACGAGTCGCAGCGAGGAAGATACCGCAAAGGGCCTAATTGGCACCATTCGCACTTTCCGGTACGGCAGGCAGGATTAACCAAAAGGCCAAAGGTCGTCCCGACCTTTGGGTTGAGGAGTGCGTCATAAGGAGAGCGTATGGCACGTCTTAATCCAATCCAGAGCAAGACTAAGTCCGGAATGGAAACCGTTATTCGCTCTCCCGAAGCAAGTGAAGCCGAAAGCATTCTGAACGCCACTCGTGAAATGATTCAAACGAGTGCTCATCTTTTGATTCAGCCCGAGGAGTTCAGGCTTACCACCGCGCAAGAAGAAGCATACATCGATCGCCATCTCCAAGATTCTGGCAAGATGATGATTGCGGCCTATGTTGCTGAAGCACCCATTGGAGTGCTGACATTCGCATCAGGTCACTTGAAGCGGAACTCCCACGTGGGAACTCTTGCGATGACGGTCTTGAGTAATTATCGCGGGCAAGGAGTGGGAAGGCAGATGCTTGATGCTCTGATCTCCTGGGCAAAGCTTGCTCCTGGAATTGAAAAGATCGAGCTTGAGGTTCAGTCAAAGAATGCTCCAGCTATCGCGCTTTATGACAAGCTTGGATTTCAGACTGAAGGAAAGAGTCTGAGAGCAATTCGATTCTCTGACGGCCAATATGACGATGTGATTCGGATGGGCCTTTTTGTTAAGTAGCTTCTCAAAGTCCTGCGACTACTTGATCGAGCGCACGATGTCCTCAAAGTAAGCCATTTCTTTAGACCGGGCGTACCAGACGAGTGCCAGAGGATCCTCAATAGCTTTCCCTTTATTCAGCGCAATCAGCTCGCCTGAGTCCAGGTAGGGGCGGGCTACGGACTCCGTCAATGTGCCATAACCAATCCCTGCTTTGAGATAGTCAACAAGCGCGTCGTTCTCATTCACAAAGAGGCGAGAGCGCCTTGCTCTATCATTCAGACCAAATTGGCGAAGATAATTCAGCGTTGTCGAATCCGACTCGTAAAAATCAATGATCCGTTCTTGCTCAAGTATGTCTGAAAGAGGTCTGTCTTTCCATTTCGGCGATGCGAGCAAGAGATAGCGATCCGATTTGAGCATCTTGCTTTGCATCTCGTTAGGAACCTGGGATGGCGGGACGATGGCAAAGTCCGCTTCGCCTCGGCGCACGAGTTCGATCAAATTGGAGTGATCGTCTGAGCGGAGGTGCAGTCTGAGAAAAGGGTGCTTTTGGTAGAGTGGGCGGCAGCACGCTGGAAGCCGTCTCGATACAAAACTCGTGGGCCCGACAATGGTCAAAGAGATGTCCTCACGGTTGGCGCCCGAGATTTTTCCGAGAAGCTCGCCCTCGGCTCCCTGGATCGACTTACAATACTGCAGTAGAGCTTTTCCTTCGTCCGTTAGGGACATGCCTCTGCGGGATCTGAGAAAGAGCGTCGCTTTCAGGCCCGCCTCCAGAGCCTTGATTCTCTTAGTGACCGCTACTTGAGTCAGCTTGAGATCTGCCGCCGCGGCATGGACTGTTCCAAGCGTTACCACTCGCTCAAAAGCGACTAAGAGATTGTTTCTTAAGATAACCATGAGTTATCAATAACTGAAAAGGATGAATTACACAATCGCTGCTCCGGTTTGTATAACGGCGCCGTTATCAGAGCTTAAACAATGAAGGGAAAGTATTATGAGTTATCAGAGGTTACTGGCTTATATTGGTTTGGCGATGTCGATCTCAGCAGGTGCTGCCGAGATGTCACAAAGGTAAAAACAGATGAAACTCTATCTGGTTCACTGTGGGTTTTACGACATGGGGCTTTGCGACGGAATCTATGAGTCTCATGTTAATCTCTTGATCGCAGCAGAGTCCTTTGAGAGGGCAAAGGTGAAAGTCCGGGAAAACCCGGATTTCATTGCAAGAAAAATGCATATCGATGGCTTGCAGGAAGTGGCTTGGGTGAATGGTTATCAGGTGGGCTTAAGTCTGAATCCGTCCGCAAATGGCAAAACTTTGCTTCTTGGAAATCGGCATCGTGATTTATGATTCAATACCAAATGAGACCTGCTCTGATCTTGATCGATATTCAAAAAGGATTCCTGGACCCTGTGTGGGGTTCCCGGAACAATCCGACTTTCGAAGAAAACGTCTCTCGCTTGTTGAGCCGATGGCGAGAAAAGGGAGGAGCGGTTTATCATGTCCAGCATCTCTCCATGGAGGAGAAGTCGCCGTTGCGTCCTGATCGTCCGGGTGCCGCGTTCATGGATTTTGCGATGCCTCGGGCTTCTGAGCCGGTTATTCAAAAGAAGGTCAACAGTGCTTTCATCAGAACAGGATTGGAAAGCATGCTCAGGGGCGCCGGACATACGAGCCTGTTGTTTGCGGGGCTGACGACGGATCATTGTGTATCCACCTCTGTCCGTATGGCCGCAAACCTGGGGTTTAAGACTATGATTGCGGCGGACGCCACCGCGACTTTTAATCGGGTCGGCCATGATGGCCAAAAGTACGAGGCCGACTGGGTTCACTCGGTCTCGCTTGCGAGCTTGCAGGGCGAATTTGCGGAGATCCATTCGACTGTGTCGCTGTTGACACGGCTCGAACCTTAAAAGTTTACCCTGAAAAACCGATAAGAAGATATGGCCAGCTTCCTGAGAGAAATCAGCTTGATGCTCATTGCTGGCGTAACCGCAGGAGTTGCTGCTCAAGCGGATCCTTTGCGCTCAGAAGATAGTCTTGCTGTGGTTCATGGCGCTCTCCAGCTCAGTTCACAGATATCAAAGACGGGTGCAGCCACAGCAGAGTGCGGCGTTGCTTCTGCTTCGAGCCTGAAAACGCAGCAATGCCGGATTAATGATGAAAAGGCGCAAGTGATTCATGTCCCGATGCGCCACTATCGGCCTGAAACGGAAAGCAGCAAAACTGTTACCCGTGCTATTGCCGAATCCCAGCTCCGGATCACGCAGTTCCTCCTTACTCATCCAAAGGCCGAAGTCTTCGAAGAAGGAACGGCCATCGATGGAAGCACGTGGCTGGGCAGATGGATGCAAAGGATGTCGGACGCGCCAAATTTCAAGTGCTCAGGCGATACCCTGAAGGCGGCATTCCCGCGTGGAGTTCCCAAGCAAATGGATGAGACCAGCGAAGCACAGCAAGCGCTTCTCGCTTTCTGTGGCGGACCGCGCCTGCTTGAAGCGTTTGGACGCTTGAAACAGATCCATCAGGGCGAAGATGCGTGGCTCAATATCAAGATGAACCAGAAGCTTGAGCCCAAGCTTCAATCCAATCCCGATGATCCGCGGGTCTTCTCAGATCCAGAGCTTCGGTCACTCGCTTTTGATCAAAGAGAGAAGTTTCTTGTTAAAAAGGTAAGAGAGTACCTTGCCGAGCACCCGAAGGCCCAGGCCGTTATCCTCTTTGGAAAAACTCATGATTTTGCGAAGTACTTCTCTGATCTGCGCTTTGCACGCGCTGAAGGCTGCGTTCCCATGGATCCCTCTGCACCATCATTTCAGGCACTTGGCCATGCACCGGGCTCGCTCAATGGCACCTTCATGAGAAATGTTCAACCGCGACGCTGATTCAGGGTTGACCCGAAAGCGCTTAGCTAAGGGGCTGTCACGAGCTGGCTGACCATGCGGTACATGAAATCCAAGCCCGGTCGAACTCCCGCAACGGGGAGTCTTTCATCCACTCCATGAGCGCGCAGATAGTCCTGCTCACTGAGTCCCAATGGGAAAAATCCGTAAGCTTGGATGCCGCGCTGGCGAAGATAGAGCGAATCTGTCGTACTGTTTTGCATCATCGGAAGAACCGGTGCGTTTGGCCAGGTTTCTTTAGCGAGCTTGCGCAGGACAGTGGGGACTTCGCCGTTCAGATCGGGCGATGGTGATTTCGAACCTGGCACGCCTTCCATTCTGACTTCGATTTCAGGATCGTTCACGATTTTCTTCAAGAGCTGATGAACGTCTTCCACACTCTCATCCGGAAGCAGACGGCAGTTGACGCTGGCGCGTGCTTCGGTTGGAAGCGCGTTTACCTTGGTGCCTGCCGAAAGAAGAGTCGCGACACAAGTCGTGGAGAACATAGCTGCATGGATCGGATTCTCTCGGACGATCTTCATGGCATCTTGCGGGAGCGCTCCTTTGGAGTTTGCGATCTTCAGCATGGCTTGAGAAAGAGGAGGCTTTTCAAGAGTCGCGCGCTGTCTGAAATACTCGCGAGTGAGCGGAAGGAGGCGCTCCTTGGGTTGATAACTTCCGAGCCGATCCAATGCTTTTGAAAGTCGGTAAATCGGATTGCCTTTCTTGGGAATGGACGAGTGGCCTGAAGGGCCTTTGGCAACCAGGATAAAGTCCTGGTAGATCTTTTCCGCGACCTGCATCGCAATGTAATGGGGGACGCCATTTTCATCCAGCTTGACGCTTCCGCCTTCGTTCAAGGCGATCTCGGCATCCAGAACGTCTGGGCGTTTTTCGACAAGATACTGAATCCCCGCACTGTCCGACTCTTCATCGCCCGCGAAAACAAGAACCAGATCACGTCGAAGCTTAAGGCCTGAGGATTTCATGTCGCGATGGATGGCCAGAAATGCCTCAAGATTGAGGACTGCGGGTCCAAGATCATCCCAGACGCCACGGCCCATGAGATAGCCATCTTTCTCTGTCAGCTCGTGAGGAGGCACAGACCAATTTTGATCTTTTGTTCCA
The DNA here is from genome assembly GCA_045805065.1 of Bdellovibrionia bacterium. Taxonomy (GTDB): domain Bacteria; phylum Bdellovibrionota; class UBA1018; order UBA1018; family UBA1018; genus CAZCBS01. The sequence continues at coordinate 5,730 of JBJMMA010000093.1, forward strand.
ACGACGTCGATATGAGCAAGAAGGAGAAGTGGCTTCTTCTCTCCTGTGCCTTTGAGGCGCGCGACGAGATTCTGACGTCCCGGTGCAAATTCGATGATCTCATAGGGGACGCCTTCTTTTTTCAGGCGCTCCGCAAGAATCTTGACCGCTTTGGCTTCGTTACCGGGAGGATTGGTTGTATCGGCTTGGATGAGTGCCGAAAGAGTCTGTCTAAAGCTCTTTGCGGCCTCATCAAGATTCTGTGCTGAATAAGCAGAGAAGGAGAGAAAGCCAGTCAACCCGATAAAGCCCAATGCGATCATTTGCTTCATAAGAATAGAATGACTTAAACCTGTGTGTCCCGCAAATCATTCGCGTGAATAACCTCAGCGCTCTAGGAAGACGGCCAGGAGCTTAAGAAGCTCCTGCGTTCCTTCTTTTCGGTCCTTTGTGCCGTCTTGGCCGTCGGTGCCATCCATGAACGCGACTTGCTCAGTGAAGATGAGCCGGGTCTTTCCGGGCTCGAGACTTTCGATTTCAACGGAAGCTAAAGATACCGAGTGATGCTCGCCGTTGAGATACATGTCGTAGACAAACACGATTCGTTCATTACCTACGATGCTATGAAAGCGCGACTCATAAAGAGGTTCATAGCCGTTGGCAAAACGACCGTGCAGCACTTCTTTCCCGCCGACACGGAATTCAAGCTCGCGCCGAATGGGCGTCCAGTCAGTAGGACCAACAAACCACTGAGCTCTAGATTCGAGATTAGACCAGGCTGAAAATACAGCCTCGGCCGAAGCTTTATAAGTTCTATCGATCGTAAACGTCCCGTGTGTGACTTTCGATGCTTTCATCATTTCTTCTTCCTTTCTTTTTCAGTTCTCTCCAAAAACTCGCCCAATCGATCCAGGTTTTTCTCCCAGAATCTTCTGCGTTGAGTGAGCCAACCTTCAATCACTTCAAGCGAGCGCGGTTCGATCCGGCACATCCTCACACGACCGGATTTATGAGTGCGGATGAGGCCACACTCTTCCAGAACCTGAATATGTTGAACTACGGCAGGCATGCTCATATTGAATGGCTTTGCCAGCTCGCTCACCGATGCTTCCTTCTTGCTCAGCTCCTCTACGATTGAGCGACGTGAGTGATCTGATAGTGCGTAAAAGATCCGATCTAACGATGCTGAATGGTTAAGCATATGCTTAAGTATATGCGACTCCGCAAGATTAGTAAAGTAAATGCTTAACTATCTGTGCGATCGCGGTTTTAAATGTAATTCATGAATGTTACGAGTCAGAACTCGTTTGAGGTAATACCTGGTGGATCGGAACGCATCTCGGTTCAAAGAAGCATTAACGGTAGGTTTTATGCTGAGGCGTGACCCGTGGCTGCATCTGCGCCAGCGAAACAGTGAACCACCATTCAGGCGTATTCAGAGGAAGGACTTCGCGCTGGTTCCGGTTTTGGGTGAGGAACTGATGCGCTTCGGTTGAAGCGAGGCTTCGTTCAGCAGGGGTGCTGGCGTCTTTAAGTTTTTGCGCAAGGAGAAGCGCATGCTTGCGTTTGTTTGCCTCAAAAGAATGAAGCGCAATGAGCTCCAGAGCATGCTCGGTGCGAAGGGATGCTTCCAATTGCTTGATCTCATTGAAGGTCGATAGAGAGAACTTTTTATCAATCAACCTCTCAAAAGGTTTCCAAGCAGGATTGATGGATGGATAGGAAGCGTAAACCTGTTCCTTCATCGCGGGGTTTTGAACTTTCACGAGCAAGGCTTTTTCAGAAGGCGGCGTGCGGAAATAGAGCTTGGCCCAAGGCACTCCAGGCGCCACATAGAGGTGATAATCGCGCACCAATTCAGCAATCGCAGGTTCGCTTTCCAGTGGATTACCAAATCGATTGTCGCCACGTTCGTGAAGATCGATGACAAGCTCAGGAGGGTCTTTCTCAAGCTCCTGCAAAAAGACCTCATGAAGCTTATTCGTGCCATAAGGTGCGACG
>JBJMMA010000094.1:0-3071 GCA_045805065.1 Bdellovibrionia bacterium
CTCAACATGCGCCTTCGCCGCGCTGAGTTGAACTTCAACGGAGCCCTCAGCGACACGACGCGTTGGGCAGTGGGTGTTGACTTCGCTCGCGCTTTCGGAACGAACACGAACGGAACGAATATCCTCAATGACGTCGTCATCAGCCAAACCCTGGTCATGCCAGAGTTGACCCTCGATGTCGGTCAGTTCAAGATCCCAACCGTTGCTGAAAGCTTGGATCCAAGCGGTCAGCTCTTGTTCCCAGAGCGTTCGATGGTTGCTCGTACCTGGGGCGAATCCCGCCAGCCAGGTGCTCGCATCGCTTACGCTACGAACATGTGGAAGCTCCAAGGCATGATTTCCAACGGCGGAAACACCAAGGGCAACAACATTGCTAACAACGGTCAGAACACCTATGACACGGCATCCACGGCTACAAACGCAGGCACCGTTGACGCTCATCCAAACAACAAGGACCTGACCTTCCGCTTTGACATCAAGCCGATGGACATGGTCTCTGCTGGCGCATTCGCTTACCTCCCAAATTATAACTGGGGCCAAGGCGGAGCATTCGGCGGTAACGTCCGCTTGATGCCAATGGAAGACCTCGTCGTCCGCGCTGAATACGTGCGTGGCTGGGTTCGCGGTGCAGGCACCGACAACCTCCCACACAACGGTTACGTGATCGATGGTGGCTACCAATACGGCGATTTCCAGCCTGTCGCTCGTTACGAAATCCAGCAACAATGCGTGGTGCCTACGGGCGCTGGCGTTGGCGGAAATTCGACCGCATCTGGCGATTGCTTTACGGCATCCGCTACGACCATCGGTTTGAACTACTACCTCATGAAGCACAACTCGAAAGTTCAGTTTGCTTACACGTTCCTGGGCAAGAACACCTCTGGCTCAAACGCAGCAAACAACTCTGGAGCTTTCAGCCCAGCAACCGGCTCCTACTCTCCACAACCTGGAACGGGTGGCACGGTCGCAACGTTGGCTCTCCAAGTCGCGATCTAATCAGCTAACTCTGATTAGCCAGTCTTAACGAATGGGCGGTGTTCCGAAAGGGACACCGCCTTTTTGCTATTAAAGGTGGCCCCAATGCTTGGTGCCACTTGGACCCTAAAGGATCACTCTGACTCTGGCTAGCCAGAGGTGAATCCTTGAAACCAAAGGGAAATTTATATCAACGCGTTGGCTTAAGGCTTGCTCTATGCAGCGTCATGCTCTCGGCTGCAGACCCATACAGCGCCTTTTGGACCATTGCGACGCTAGTGATCCTCTTTGGACTCATTCCCGCGATCCTTTTTTTATTGGGCAAAGCCTCGAGCGCAAGCTCGGCCCCGGATCAGGAGCAGATGAAAGAGGTTCGCAGACTTGCCGTTGAAATCGGTCAGAAGGCAGAGCTCCTGCTGACAGAAGGGTCCCATGTTTTTACTGGAGCCCCGGGCGAGCGGTTCGCGCTCGATGTCTTCATTCGCTTTGCCGACAGCGCCGATCAATTTCGAATGATGGTGCTTGATCCGGATCGGTCATCGGCGCGCGCAAGAAACGCGTTTCGAATTCTTGCCGCTGATTATGAGAGAGCGGTGGCTGCCTATCCTGCTTTGAAAGCTTATCGTCAGGGCCAAGAGCGACTGGAAAAACTTGGGCGATGCATCGAAGAGTTAAAACTTTTCTATGACGCACAACCCCTGAAATATAGTCACAAGTATAGCCAGCCACGAGCCAGCCGACCACCCGCAAAAAAGCAGAGCATCATCACTCATTCTTCAGAGGATCTTGACCGGCCCTTGTCTTGACCAAAGATCCTCAAAGGAGCAATGTGCATACTGAATGAGCTCCTGGCCAGCTAACACCGAAGGCGAATTCATAAATCGAGAACTCAGTTGGCTGCGCTTCAACTGGCGCGTTCTGAGTGAGGCGCTTGATTCGCGCACGCCCTTGCTGGATCGCGTGAATTTCCTCCAGATTTTCCGCTCCAACTTAGATGAGTTTTTCATGAAGCGAGTAGGCGGTCTTAAACGGCAAATTGCCGCAGGCGTGGCCGTAAGCTCAAAGCTTACAGCTGAGACGAGTCCTGAGGCACAGCTTGCACAGATTCGGACGCAGATCATCTCGCTGCTCGAAAAGCAAACCGCCTGCATCATGGAAGAGATCCGGCCGGCCCTTTATCACGAGGGAATCCAACTTCTTCGCTGGGAGGATCTGACTCCGCAGGAGCGGGATTACGCCGATCGGTTTTTCAGGGAAAAAGTTTTCCCTGTGCTCACCCCTCTTGCGGTTGATCCAGGCCATCCCTTTCCTTTCTTGTCCAATCTCTCAACCTCATTAGGCGTGCTTTTAAAACACGCGGAAGGAAACGGCGAGGAAGAGCACCTTTTTGCACGCGTTAAGATTCCGGACGTTTTCCCATCCTGGATCCGGGTCGGTGGAAGCGATGTGGAAAAAGAGGCGCGCTTTTTCAGTTCAGCTGAAATGATCGCGCGAAACCTCAACATGCTTTTTCCGGGCATGGATATCGTGGATCTTATGGTCTTTCGCATCACCCGAAGCGCGGACATCGAGCGTGACGAAGAGGATGTCGAGGATCTTCTTGAGATGATCGAAGAAGAGCTTCGCGAAAGGAAGTTTGCCCGAGTCATTCGCCTCGAGCATGGACCCAATCCTAATCCAAAAATCCTCTCCCTTCTGACAGAAGAGCTTGAAGTCCAGGCCGCCGACATCTACGAGCTACCGTTGGAGCTCGACTACTATTCGCTGAAGCCTCTGCTTGATCTTCAGCGCCCGGAGCTGAAATACCCGCCTTGGATTCCGGTCGTTCCTGCTGCGCTCAGCGATGAGGATACGGATTTTCTGGATCTGATTCGTGAGTCTGATTTTCTTGTCCATCATCCTTACGAGAGCTTCAGCGCAACTGTTGAGCGATTTATCCGAACTGCGGTCAATGATCCTGACGTGATCGCAATCAAGATGACGCTTTATCGTACGGGCGATGACAGCCCGTTCATTCCCTTGCTGATTCAGGCTGCTGAAATGGGCAAGCAGGTGGTTTGCCTGGTTGAGCTCAAGGCGAGATTTGACGAGCAAAA
>JBJMMA010000095.1:0-21186 GCA_045805065.1 Bdellovibrionia bacterium
CGCGACGGCACCAAGTTCGAGAGAATGTTCGAGCTGAGCGATGTCCTCTGGAAAATCCGAGAACGCGTCGAGAAGGACATTGAATTGCCGGGCCATCCTCGCGAAAAAATCATGGCGACGCTGTGATCAAGAAGAGGAGTGCCGGCATCGTTCAGGAGCTGTCCCTGGTAGGTATACGTCTGTGCGTTCTCTCCAGCAGCGAAAGCGAGAGAAGGAAAGAGTGTCAGGGCAAGGGCGGTAGTTGAGGCAATCTTCAACAGTGATGTCTTCATGGGAATCAGCCTCATTTCGAGTCCAGCGATTTCTCGATGCGATCCAGACGCGCTTTGAGTCGGGCGTTTTCGTCTTTCAAAGTTTGAATTTCCCTGGAGCGGCTATCAAACAAGTCATAGAGCTGATCGATCATTGAGTTCAGCGCCTTGATCGCTTCGATCACGGGAGCAATCAAATGGTCGTAGGCAACCGATTTCAGCCCGGTCTTTGAATCGGTGAGAACGACCTCTGGGTATACTTTTTCGAGATCCTGGGCGATCAGTCCGATCTGGTGCTTGCTGCCATAGTGCTGCTTATCTTTCCAATCGTACTCAACGCCTTGAAGCCGCAGGAGCTTGTCGAGTGAGTTCTCAAGAGGTGAGATCTTTTCTTTCAATCTGCGGTCAGAGGATGAAGTGCAACCAGTGCTTGTGCATACGGAAGTGCCATTAAAACGTAGAGCATATGTTGAGGCGATATTCGCATCGCCGTTCACATCCAGTTTGTATCCAGGGTTAGTCACACCGATCCCAACGTTTCCATTGGAGTGGATTCGCATCCGCTCCGCTTTGGTTGTGCTGCCGCTCACGACGGTCGAAAAGACCATGTACGAGCCACGGTTGGTGGTGGACCAATCTTCGCCCGCGTAGCTCGCAATACTTGCGGCATCTGCGAACGTTCCTGAGGAGTCATAGGTTGCTTGAAACGTAAACTCCCCCAGTGGATCATCAGTGAGAACAGCGCTCGCGCTGGAAAAGCTTCCGCGTGCGTTACTCATACTTATCGTGGGGTATCCTTTCGTAGCTGCAGCATAATTGCGTGCATAGAAACCAGGATATCTCTGCGCCGTGGAGCTTGTGTTTTGGACCATCACGGTAGGGGACGTATCCGTCTTGGTGATATCCAGATCAAATTGAGGGCTGCTTGTGCCCAGACCGAGTCTGCCTGTAGATGATGCAGTATCGAGGGTCAGTAGCGTGGACGTGCCAAGTGCTCCGCCTGTATCGCTGCTGATCTTGAATTTGTTGGAGTCTGAGGCATCCAGGCCCATTTGCCATTGAGCCGATCCAGGATTCCGCCAGGTGGTCTTTGGATTGCCTGAGGTTCCTCGATCAATCATGAGATTCGTATCTGTTGTTGTTCCGACGATGTGCAGGTGCCCGGAAGGGGCGGACGTTCCGATCCCAACGTTCCCTGCAAAGTAGCTTTGCGCGGCCGCACTGGAGTAGAGCGCGTAATTGTTAGTAGAGGATGCGATGTTTACGATCTCCAGTCCTTTGTTGGTTCCCGAGCCTAGTCCAGTGGAGCCGTCGATTGCGATCCCCGTGTAATCCGTCAGCGTGAAGGAACCAAGGTTCGGGCTTTGTACGTAAATGCCCTTGGCAGTAGTCACGTTTCCAGAAAGGAAAGGCGAGATCTGCATGCTGACTCGATTAGACGCGGCAGGGAGCCCGTCATTCAGATACAAGCTTGCCGTCGCACTGGAGCTTTGAGTGCCGGTAAACTGGATGCCACCGCCGTAGACGTGCAAGCTGCTCGAGGGCGATGAGATTCCGATGCCGACGTTGCCGCCCGTGTAGTAAATGTCGGATAAGCCCGTGGGAGCCCAGTAACTGGCGCCTGTCGCACCGGTAGCTCCTGTAGTGCCCGTTGCGCCAGCGGCTCCTGTCGCTCCTGTAGGTCCGGTGTTTCCTGTCGGTCCTGTAGCGCCCGTTGCGCCGGTGGCTCCTGTTACGCCAGTGGCGCCCGTCGCACCGGTTGCTCCCGTCGGTCCTGTAGCGCCCGTCGCACCCGCGGCGCCCGTCGGTCCTGTAGCGCCCGTCGCACCCGTGGCTCCAACGGCTCCTGTAGGTCCGGTGTTTCCTGTCGGTCCTGTAGCGCCCGTTGGACCCGTGACTCCTGTTGCGCCTGCTGTACCATTCACTCCTGAGGGTCCTGTGGCACCTGTTGCCCCCGTGGCTCCTGTCGCGCCAGTTGCGCCCGTTGGTCCGATCAGGCCTGAATTTGGCCCTACCCAGTGACCGGTGGAGTCGATGACTTGTGAGCCATTCACTTTAAGCCCATTGCCAGTGGGAATGACCGCGTCTGAGCCTGAAAGCTGAATGAAATTTCCAAGCGGGACGCCCTGAAATGTTTCAGCGGACCAGGCCTGAGGAATCGCATCAATGACCTCATCAGGTGACAAGGTCACTTGAACGCCAGTCGTGCTTGGGGTGATTTTCAATTGCATCACGCGCGCATGGCCAGGTGATGGAGAGTAGCCTCCCGGGCAAGTGTTGGTCGTCATTGAATCATCGGCGCGAAGTTGAGCGCCATCGTTCCGAAAGATGGTGGCCATTCTTAAGCCCGGGTCACTGCCGGTACGCTTTAAGTCCCCGAGAACTGATCCGACTTGCACGGAGAACATTCCGCTGCTTGAGACTGTGGAAACAGTTTGAGTCTCTTCATAGAGAAGACAATTTTTGGAGGGATCGTAGATCGAGAAAATCAGTACTACGCTTGGATCGCTCAAGGCGGTGCCAGCGGAGTTCAAAAGCTGACCTTGGTAGCTGAAGGTTTGCGCGTTTTCGGAAAAAGCGAAACTCGAGAGGGAATAAGTCAGAGGCGAGAGGATCGCAATTGCAGCAAGCGGTGACACTTGTTTTAGGAATAGGTTCATGGATCGCCTCACCTCAAAGTTAAAGTTGAGTGAAGAAGATCGTGATGCTCGCGCTATTCAACTTGGGTCTTGCTATTATTATCGTCTAATTCCAATAATAATTGACCAAAAATGTCCTATATAATAACGTTGAGATTTCAGCTGGTTAGTAATATTTGTTAAGATAAATTTAATTAGTGACGAATTTTCCCTGGTTTAGCTGGCGCCTTTTCATAGGATACACAAGGGACACACAAGCCCCTGCACTCCAGCAAGTGGAGCTCAAGGCAAAACCTTCAGAGAGAGAAAGTAAGCAGATTAATTGGAGAGAGGCAGAAGATCGTCGAGATCGTTGTCGCTGCCGGCAGCTTTTGGCTGTTCAGCAAGGACTTTTCCTGCTGCGATTTCGCGCAAGGAAGTGACGATCACGCGGTTCTTGCTCTTCACGAGGGGTTCAGAACCCTTGTAAAGCTGGCGAGCACGCTTGGTAGCAAGGTGAACCAGTTCGTACATGTTATCAACGTAATCCAAACAATCTTCAATTGTAACGCGTGCCATACTAGCGAATTAACCTAAACGAGGGGGCCACGTCAAGGACTGCCTCAAAATGTAACGCTACGCGTCTAACTGTAGAGACTCTCCAGCTCTTTGTTGTAGCGCTCGTAGATGACTTTTCTTCGGACTTTCAGGGAATGAGTGAGCTCGCCACCTTCGACCGAAAAGTCGTGGGGAAGGATGATGAATTTCCGGATCCGCTCATAGGTTGCCAGGTGGCGATTGACCTCATCGAGAGTCTTCTCCACCCAGGAGAGGATCTTAGGATTTTTGATCAAGCCCGGGATGTCGCTGAACAGGATATGGTGGGAGTTGGCGTAATCGATCAAAGTTTCCTTATCGAGCGTCACCAGAGCGGTCAGATAACTTTTGCGATCCCCATAAACCACGATCTCATGGATCGGTTTGGTGGTCTTGGCAATGGACTCGACCTTTTGTGGCGCAATCTTTTTGCCGGTGCTTGTGACGATGAGGTCTTTCTTTCGCTCGGTGATGTGCAGATAGCCATCCCGATCGAGATGGCCAACATCACCGGTGTGAAACCAGCCTCCTTTGCCACCTTCAAACGAGCGAGCGGTTTCTTCCGGGTCCTTGTAATAGCCGCTGAAGAGCTTTCGAGACTGAAGAAGGATCTCACCATCTTCAGCGATTTTTACGGACACATCTTTCAAAGGCTTTCCAACCGTCCCAAAGCGCGGGTGATCGGGATCGTTCAAGGTCACTGGAGCGCAAGTTTCCGTAAGACCGTAGCCCTCTAAAATGCGAATGCCTGCGATTTCGAAAAATTCACCCAGCTCTTGGGGAAGAGGTGCGCCCCCGCAAATGGCGTAGCGTAGTTTTCCGCCAAAACGATCGGTGATGTGCTTGAAGACCATCGTCTTTGCAAAAAAATACTTTCCAGTGACCTTCAGAGAAGGCGATTTTCTGTTCCAATACGCTTCATGATACTGACGGCCCGTGCTCAAGGCCTCGTCGAATAGTTTTCTGCTGACATAGTTTTCAGCAACGACTGCCGCCATGATCTGGGCGTAGGCTTTTTCAAAAATTCTAGGCACCGCAAAAAGAAGCGTGGGCTTGATCTCCAGTAAGTCTTGCGGCAGTCGATCGGGATTCTCAGAGAAAGCCATTTTTCCGCCGATCGAATACAGAATCATGCTCTGAAGGCGGCCCAGGACATGGGAGAAAGGCAGAAACGCAAGCATCACTTCGCGATCCGAGCGAATGCGGCTTCTCATGCGATCCAGGCAATCCTCAATCACGCTCATGAGATTGTCATGAGTCAGCGGAACGCCTTTGGACTCGCCCGTGGTTCCGGTCGTGTAAGCGAGAGTGAAAAGGTCCTCAGGCTTTGCAGCAGAGAGATTCTCATCAAAGCGCAGAGGGTTTTTGCCTTCTTCGCGTCGACCGAGTTCCTGGAGCGCCCCAATCGTCATGACATCGCGGATGTTCTGCTGAGGATTCACGGCCAGTCGCATTGCTTGAGGATCAAGCACGATGATCCGCTCAAGGCCTGGAAGAAGATTTGGGTTTTCCGCGCGCGCATTCAAAAGCTTCTCAAGCTGAGTAGAGTCCTCTAAAAAAGCAACGCGTGCTTCGGAGTGAGCAAGAACTCTTCCCGCCTCTTTTTCCGTGCAAGACGGATAGAGCGGAACGGTGACGCCGCGTGCGCCTAAGATCGCCATATCAAGCACGGACCATTCAAGCCGCGTGTGCGAGATCAAGGCGACGCGATCGCCTGGGCGAAGTCCCAGGCTCATCAGGCCATAAGAGATGATTCTCACCTGATTATAGAACTCGCGATAGGTGATCTCTCTCCACTCGCCAGCTTGTCGGTATTGGAATCCGATTTGATCCGATGAGCTTTTTACTCGTGCCAGGAAAATTTCAGTGATGGTCTTGCGCTGGATGAATGGCATGAGGTCTTTTAATCTTCGTCGTACCGACTTGCTTTGCGGGCGTGGGCCATTTCGCGCTCGGCAGACTTTTTCTTCAGATCCTCGCGCTTGTCATATTTCTTTTTGCCTCGACCCAGTCCCAGCTCGAGTTTGACCTTGCCTTGCTTGAAGTAAATCCGCGTCGGAATCACGGTCAGGCCTTTTTGCGTGATGGAGCCAAAGATTTTCTCAATCTGATGGCCGTGCAAAAGGAGTTTCCGCTTTCTCACCGGGTCATGGTTCCAGATATTGCCGTAGGCGTAGGGCGCGATGTGAGCGTTCAGGAGCCAAGCCTCGAGGCTTCCTCCGCTTCTTCTGACTTCAACAAAAGAGTCGCGAAGATTGGGCGATTGAACGCGCAGGCTTTTGACTTCTGTTCCCGTGAGCACCACGCCGGCCTCAACGACTTCGTCGATGAAGTAATTGGCGTGAGCCAGAGGATTCGTGGCGATGAGCTTTTCGCCTTGGGCTTTAGTTGCAGCGGCTGCGGCCATGATGGGGCTTAGACCCTTTCCCCCGTATCACTTGCCACTGGAGCAGGTGTAGGCTCGCTTTGCGCAATTCCCAGCGAGAGAATGTTTTTAAAGGCTTCCTCGACCGTCATGTAAGATTCGCGGACTTCGCTCTCAGGCACGATCAGGAAAAAACCTGAGGTCGGATTCGGGGTTGTCGGAACATAAACGTTAAGGTGGCGCTCGGTTGCAGAAAAAGCACGCGCAGGACCGGTGACAAACGCAAGCGTCCACATGCCACGGCGAGGGTACTCGACATAAACCACGCGGCTGAATTGCTGTCCGCCGTCTGCGGCGATCGTGCGCAAAAGCTGATCCAGGGCGCTGTACACGCTGCGGATCACTGGAATGTGATTGATGATGTCGCCGAAGAACTCGATGATCTTGCGACCAAAGAAATGCTTTGAGGCCCAGCCAAGCGTTGAGATGCCAAAAGCTGCGGCAGCAAGTACGCCCAGGGTAAAAGCAACATTGATCAGCATGAACAAGGCTTGATCATCTGCCACATCAGGCGGCATCAAGCCCCGAGGCAAAAGTCCATGCAGGCGCCAGATGGCCTCAAAAAGGGAGAGCAAGATCCAACCAATGACTCCAAAAGGAATCAGAACAAGCATTCCGGCAAGGAAGTAGCTCTTGAGGAGTCGGATTGGATTAGGAAGGGGCCTGCGAATAGGGGTCATGAAGTCACACTGAGAAGCGCTTGGTAAAAACGGGACCATTCATCCCAATTGAGCGCTTCAGCTCTTTTTGTACCATCTAGGCCGGATCGCTCCAAGGCGTTTCTGAAAGGCTCAGGCAGGCTCGAGCGAAGCATCTTGCGGCGATGCGCGAAAGAGGTCTTGAGAAGTGAGTCCCAGAGCTTTCGCTCTCTTTCGCCTTTTCCGACCGCGACATAAGGATTGGCTCGTGGCGTAAGAACCACCACTTCCGAATCCACATCGGGCGGCGGAGCAAACGCGCCAGGCGGAACGGCGCAGAGCTTTCTGACTTCCCACTGGTTTTGAATCCAGATGGAGAGGCTTCCCCAGGATTTGGTACCGGGCTCGGCTCTCAGGCGTTGCGCCACTTCGGCCTGAAACATGAGAACCATGATGGTAATCTTGTCAGGATGTTCGGCTAAACGAACGACAATCGCAGTGCCTGCGGAGTAAGGCAGGTTGGATGCGACAGCCAGCGGCGTGCGTGCAAGCCAGGTGCTCTCGGGAAGCTCCAGAAAATCGCCTTCTGCGACTTCCAGATCTTTCTCCATATGAGCGCGCACGCGCCATTGAGCGGCAAGCTCACGGTCACGCTCGCTGAGAAGCATGGGAAGATGAGGTGACTTGGCTTTGAGCTCATCCAGTAAAAGATCGGTAATCGCGCCTTTACCCGGTCCGATTTCAAGAAGTGCGACAGAGCCGCGTTCATGTGCGCCTTGAACTGCCGTTTGCGCAATCAGCGTGGCGATGGATTTGTCTCTGAGGAAGTGCTGTCCCAGTGCGCGGCGTTTGCCGAAGGCAGGCATTGTCTTTTGCTTCCTTTCAGTAAGGGGTTGGTCAGGAAAGTGGGTTTGCGACTGCGTTCAGCATCAAGGCTTCATGCGCATTCAGGGCGCGGCCTTGTTTGAGTCGATAATATCCGGCTGCCGCAATCATCGCGGCGTTGTCCGTGCAATAGCTCATTTTCGGGAAAAGCGGTGGAACGGCAAAGCCATTCTTCTTCCATTCCTCATCCAGTCTTCCGCGGAGCCGGCTGTTGGCGGCCACGCCGCCTACGATCGCAAGCGATTTGCAGCGATTCTCACGAGCGGCGAGGAAGATCTTGGTCAAGAGCGCATCGACGATCGCTTCTTGCAGAGAGGCGCAAAGGTCAGGTAGGCTTTGCTCAAGCGTGCCTGCTTTTCGAAGCTTTTCAGCTTGAACAGCCACTGCCGTTTTCAAGCCACTGAACGAGAAATCAAAGGTCGCCTTTTGGGGAAGCGCGCGCGGAAAATCAAAAGCATCACGCTTACCATTCTTTCCAATCTTATCGATCCAGACGCCACCCGGATAAGGGAAGCCCAAGACCTTGGCCGTTTTATCAAAGGCCTCGCCCGCAGCATCATCACGTGAGCGACCCACCAGGGAGGACGCCAGAAAGTCCGTCGGCCAATCCGAGGGATGAGAGCGCATGACGTATAAATTGGTATGGCCGCCGGAGACAATCGCAAGAAGCATTGGGAGCGGAAGCTCTTCGTTTGCATCTCGGTCCAGAAAAACACTGGCCGCATGACCTTCCAGGTGATGGACAGCAGCAAGCGGTTTCTTCCAGGCGTAAGCCAGAGATTTTGCGGCGCTTACTCCAACAAGCAGGGCGCCTACAAGTCCTGGGCGGTTGGTCACTGCGATTCCATCGATCTGATCGCGTGCATCGGCTGGCGAAATGCCCGCGTCCCTGAGCGCCTGATCGATCATGGGATTGACGGACTCCAGATGGTTTCGCGATGCGATCTCTGGGACCACGCCTCCGTACGGGCGATGGATTTCGATTTGTGAGAAAGTCGCTACGCTCAGAACGCGCGGAGTTCCGCCTTCCGCACGGATCACGGCGGCGCTGCATTCGTCACAAGATGTCTCTATGCCTAAAATGGTCTTCCCTAAAATCGTATTCAAAGTGTCGTTACTCGGTGGTGAGCTCGCCGGCTGGGCAAGTCATCTTAGCACGTTTTGCCTCGATGGTCTTCCAATCCGGATCGTTGCCCTTATACCACTCTGGAGCCCGTTCGGGGGTATGACATTTCAAGCAAGTCTGCGAAGTATCCACTTGTTTGGAATAAGTGCCGGTAAAAGGGTGACCTTGACCCGGCTGATGGCAGTTTTCGCACTGAACCGGCGCAAACGAGCGGGAAAGGCTGTTGAGGCTCTGCCTGAGTGGCTGCGCCTGGCCGTTGGATCCCAGTTTTACTTGCGTATCGAGCGAGGAGGCCTCGGTCATGGACTTCAAATAAGCATGAAGTTCATCCACAGGCATTGGAGTCGTTTCATCGCCGTGGCGGATTTCAGCCAGGCGGGTGACAAACTCAAAACCCTTTGGATCACCCAAGCCCACGGTATGGCAGCTTAGGCACTCTTTGTTCTGAGCCTGTTTAGCGGCAATCAAAGGTTCCATCGCGCGGGCGTGCGGTGTTTTCCGCCAAAACTCAAATTGCTTGAGATGGCACTCAGCACAGCGGGGAAAGGTATGAAACTTCGTGCTGTTGCCGGAATTGCTGCTGATGAGGCGCGCGCTTTCTTCGGCTTCTTCGCGAGTATTAAGCTCAGCGACGGCGGTTTTGAATTCTTTCACCAGGTCATCCATGGCGGATGGCGCTTGAGCAGGGGAGTCGTAACTTGGGTCAAGTCCCACCAGCTTGTAGTTCTCTACATTTAGGGGATGAGTGAGCGGGACCAGGCCGACGTATTGGTTTCTGAAAGAAGATTGAACGATGAGCGTTTTGCCCACGGTCGGGGGGGCTTGAAGAAAGCTTTGGGTATGCGCGCCCACAATCAAGTCAATGCCAGGTACTGCTTTTGCCAATGCTTCATCCTGCTCAAGACCCTGATGGGTCAATGCGACGATGTAGTCTGCCTTGGATTTCAGCGCGCTCACTTCAGCCTTTGCCGCAGCGATTGCGGGGCTTGCCTTAAGATCCTTTGGCCAGTTGAGTTTTTCGCCGACAAGTCCGATCACGGCGACCGTGACAGTTTTCCCGTTGGTATCTTTACGTTTGAGCAGAAGATGAGGCTCAAAAAGCTTTTTCCCGCTCTTGGCCTTGAGATTGGCTGCAATGAATTTGACCTTGGTCTCTTTCGTGAGTTTTTGAAAAGTCGAAAGTCCCAGTGCAAAATCTTTCTCGCCCGGCACGGCCGCATCGTGATGCGTTTGATCCATGGCTTTGAGCAGATACTTGGCCTGAAGCAGGGACTGCTTTTTCAGGGCGTCCGGGAGCTGATCGGTTGAGAAAAGAAGGTCACCGCCATCGAGCTGGATGATTTCTTTGTCATCGGTGCGTTTGAGAAGGTTTGCCTTGCGAGCCATTCCTCCGAGAGGATTTGTGCGGCAGCCGCAGGGCTCAAGCTCGCCTAAAAGATCATTGGTATGAACGATGGTGATCGCGCTTGCAGTCTGTGCTGCAAATGCGCTTCCCATCGCCCATAGAGCGCCACTGAGAGCAAACGATACGAGATGACGAGACTTTAAAAGGCCGATCACCGGATTTTTGCCCGAGCTTTCTTGGCTTCAGGGGACTTTGGAAACTTTTCAACCAGCTCCTGGTAGAAGCCTGAGGCGTCTTCCTTCATTCCCAAAGCTTCAAAGCTCTGGCCGATTCTGAAAAGAGCCTGAGGCATCACTTTGGAATGCGTATATTGCTCAGGGAATTTGGAGAAGTCGACAATCGCTTTCTTGAATTGCTTGAGTTGAAAGTAGGACTCGCCGCGAAGGTAAGTCGCTTCTTCCGAGTGCTTGCCTTTCGGCGCCTTGAGGTAAGCGCTCAATTGGTCAATGGCAGCATCATAATTTTTGCTGTTGAAGCTTTTCTTTCCGGCTTCGAGCGCGTCCATTGGATCAGCGCTTGGGGCAGGGGCTTCCTGCATCTTCTTGATTGCCTCAAGCATGTTGGCCTGAGCTTGCTCAAGCTCCGTGATGCGAGTTTCGAGTTTCTTGAGGTCTTCTTTGGTAGGCTGTCCGTTTTGTGACTGAGAACCACGCTCGAGATCTTCGACGCGTCCATTGAGGCGGGTGATTTCGCCTTTGATCTCATCAATTGCGTAGGCGCCGCGATCTTCGACGTCTTTGATTTGAGCAGGGGTGCCAGCACCGGATTTGTTCTGGGTTTCAGTGCTTGGCGTGTTGCCTTCTTCTTCCCTGACTTGTGCGCGAGTTTTCAAGCAACTCGTGGCGGAGACCGAGCAAAGAACCAATAAGACGAGAGCAGTTTTTCTCATAGGTTATTTAAATATGTCACTCTCACGCCGCGAGGGCAATAAGGGACCTATTTATGAACTGCTCTTATGGAGTGCCAGGAGATGGGACCTGGATATGCGTCGGATTATTGCCGCCGCTTCCGCTCCCACCACTACCACCGCCTGTATTGTCGCCGCCGCCACCGGATGGATTTTGGACAGCGCGCTCGTAAGGAGTGCCAGTTGGAGTGGGATAAGCGTAAGGGGATTCGGTTGGAGCGGGTTCAGGATTCGCAGGTGCACCGGAGTCTATTGCTGACTCGGCGCGTTGTCCTGGGTTTTTGAGAACTTCAAACTCAGCTTGTTCAGCAAGTTTGCGTGCTTTCTTAGCGTAGGATTCCGCTTCTTCGAAATTCTTATATTTGTACTCAGCCTTTGCCTTCTGCCACCATTCGTTGGCTTCACGGTAGAGGACCGGAGCAATGATATCGGCTTGAGCTTCTTTGGCTGCCTTCATGGCGGCAGCGGTATCAGACATTTCCTGAACGGGCCGAGTCTTAAAAAGGCTGCAGGAAACGAGAACGGTAAGAGTAGAAAGGACAGCAAGCGGCTTTGAAAAAGCAAAACGGGAGCCCGTGCTCTTTTGAGGAACTCGGATCTCCCGTTTCTTAAGCATTTTCAAACTCGAAATATCCCTAAGCAATACAAAGATTAGCGTGAGGTAATGACGAAGTTTGCGCGGCGGTTCTTTGCGTACGCAGCTTCAGAGCTACCCGAGTCCATCGGATGTTCTTTGCCGAAGCTGACGGTCGAAACGCGATCGCCGTTGATACCCATGTCGGTGAGGTAGCCACGAACAGCGTTCGCGCGCTTTTCGCCGAGAGCGATGTTGTATTGAACGCCACCGCGAGCATCGGTGTGGCCTTCGATCTGGATCTTAAGGCCTGGGTTGTTCTTCATGATGCTGGCGTTGTTCTTGAGAACTTCCTTCGATGGAGTGTCCAAAGCGAAAGAGTCGAAAGCGAAATGAACCGTTTGCAGGCCCATTGCCTTACCTTCGTCAGAAGAACCGAGCTCATTGGTGAGAGCGGTCTCGGTGGCAGGAACGTTGGATTCTTCAGTCTTGTTTTTCTTCGAGCAGCCCGTTGCGAAGATCATGAGAGATGCAACGAGCGCGATTGCGACACTGTAACGGCGAGACATCATTAAAGTCCTCCTAAAATTGGTCATTACAACATAAAGCTACTGCTGAATGATTTCAAAGGTTTTAATCAGTTTGGTGCAGGAGTTTGGAAGTTCAGATTCCAAGACGTTCTGAGCCCGTTGACATCGATCCCGGCTTTTTCAAGCCGGAGCATGGCTTCTGAAGCAGAGCCCACTCGAGATCCCTTCATGGCATTCCATAGGCGAGCAAAACTCTCGTTCATCGTTTCGCCGTCCTGATGGAGGTCAACCAAGTCCCAAAAGTAGCCCGTGACGCGCCACTCATTGGTTTCGCCCTGACAGACATCGGCGGGAATGCTTTCAAAGCGAATCGGAGCGCGGCGAGGGACCATGTATTCGAACTTGGCATCCGGGTCGTTGGGATTGAGGCTCACCCAAGCCGAAAAGAACGATGCCCAGCCCTCGGACAGGGCAAGTGCGTTGGAGTAGCACTCGTCGATCTTATGCTGTCCGCCGCCAAAGCGTCCCAAAGCACCTAAATCGTAAATCGCGTGACCCATTTCGTGACCCACAACGTCCCAGTAGTCGCCGCGGGTCAGGTTCACGGTTCCCATCGAGTAGTAATCGCCATCGCCTGGCCAGGCAAACGTGATTCTTGAGCGCCAGAAGGTCAGGCCAATAGAGGCGTTCAGAGCAGCGCGAGCGCGGGTTGCGATCTGCCAGATGCCCAGGGCCTGTCCGGCGTCAGAGTCTGATTTGAAGAGCAACTGGGCAGTACCGGTGCAAGGCAAGTCCGTGGAGATTGTATAGGTGTGAGAGTTTCGCGTGCTCTGCACGTCAAAGTGCTCGTTCGCAAGTTCTGCCACCGCGTGCAACTTTCCAGTGGAACACTGGTAGCGAGCCGGAAGGCCAGCAACGCCACGCGCATCGGTGAGAACGCGAAGCTTTGCGCTTCCGCTGGTGAGCGTGATCGGAAGCTCGCTCACAGGAGTCATTCTTCCATGATCCATTCGTCCTACGGCAATCACGAGTGGAGCGGTTCCTGGCGTCACCTGAACAGAATCAGGAGCAAGCTCACTGGCAGGAGGCGGAGTGAGTCTCAGACCTGAGCGAGTAAGGTCAGAATCATCTGTTCTGTATCCATACGGCTGAGTAGCAGTAGCGACCTGAGTGAAAGAGACGAGAGCGAAAGCAGCGACCATCAGCTTTGATCGGATCATTAGGGATATTCCTCTTCCTATGCGTAGCGGGCGAAGCCCGCCTCGACGATTCGCCATCAACGTATCGGTAAAGGGAGCGAGCGGCAAGGACGTTCAGTAACGAGTTTCTGCAACGAGCTTGGGTCCGAAAACTGGTTCTTGTGTCGCCATTTGAATAGTCTTTGTGCGTCTAATCGCTCCTTTTCAGGCACACCCGTCGCAGAGAAGCGCCAAGTCAAATACGTCAATCAAAGGAGACGAATATGAAAGATCTGAACAAAGTGCTTCTCATTGGACGATTGGGAAATGATCCCATTCGCCGCGAAACCAAAACCGGAAAAGCGGTTGCGAACTTTTCACTGGCGACATCACGACTGGTTCCCGATGGGGAAGTGGTTGAAGAAGGTGAAGAGCCAGGAAAGCGTGAAGAAACAGATTGGCACAGCGTCGTCGTCTGGGGACGTCAGGCTGAAGTCTGCTATCAATTTTTGCGCAAAGGTCGCATGGTTTACGTCGAAGGATCGCTTCGTCGCCGGAGCTATACCAATAAGGAAGGTCAGCAACGGATTTCCTTTGAAGTGCATGCGGATAGCGTGGGCTTTCTCAATGGGTTTGGCGGTTCAAGCTTGAATCGCGAAACTGAGGCGGAAGCGGCAGTGAGTGAAGCCGCAGCAAGCTGAGGAATACCCGGATTCAAGGTCAGGGTAGGATCGTTTTTCGGACCTACTCTGACTTTGAGTTCGTGATCTGAACCATATCGCCTACCATGACGGCGCGATTGGCAATGGCCGGAGTCTTATCGGCTGGCAAGATCTGCTCCAGGCGGGCCACTGCGGCATTCTGCTCGACGTGAATCACCTTCAGGCGCGCGATCGGAAAAGAGATATCTTTATAGAGCTTCTCGCTCAAGAGATCATAGGTTGCTACTTTGCGGATCACTTCGAGAGTGGTTCCGCTGTGCAGGCCGTTGGCACTTCCCATGTTCACATAAAAATCTTTTTGAGGAACTTCTCCAGGGTTTCCAAGGTCGATTGCCTTGTAAACGCTGTAGACCACAAAGTCCGCTGATCCTGCTGTAAAGGGCAGGGTGATTGCGGCGGTGAGCGCCGCGCATCTTAAGAACTTTAGATATGACCTTGAATTGAGGTTCTTCATCTAAAGACCAGATCGGCAAAAAGGGATGTGTCCATTAGGACTTTTCTTTCATCACCAGCGCCAGGAATCTGACGCTTATTTTTAGTCAAATAATCAATCGATCCGGCCGACAAGAAACATGAAGGAGTCGTGTTTTGACCGTATCAACCCAAACGCTCGTGGCAGTACCGATTGATTCTTTTCGGCGAGTCACGCGCGATATCAGCTTTGATGTATTCCTGAAGCTTTCTGAGGACAATGTGGTGCACGTGTTTTCGCGCGCCACCGGTCTGGATTACAAGCGTCTTGCGAACTACATTCAAAAAGGCGTCGCGTTTCTTTATATCCGCAAAGAGGATGAAGAAGCTTACAAGGCCTTTGTCTCGAAATCACTCGATGGGATCATCAACAATCCGGACACGACTCAGGAAAAGAAAATTGCAGCGCTCCTCAATATGACGGAGCAGAACATGTCAGAGATTTTCGCGCAGGCCAATGTGCGCGAGGAAACCGTTGAGGACACTCAGCGCCTGGTCGGAAGCTACGTGGATCTCATGACAAAGAGTCCGCAAAGCCTGGCTGTGATCCTCAAGCTTGTGGCTCATGGTGAGTATCTTTACTACCATTCGGTTGCGGTTTCGATCTTCACTCTTTTTATCGCGAAGGCATCGGGTCACTTCAACCGCGAGACGCTTGAGGTCATGGGTATGGGCGCGTTCCTTCATGACATCGGGCAAACGCAGCTTCCGCGAGAGATTTTTGATACGCCAGCAAAGCTTACGCCTGCTGAGCGCGAGCAGATGAACCAGCATCCAAAGCTTGGGCTGGAAATGCTCCAAGGACTTCCAAATATTCCGGAGGAAGTTCGTTACATCATTTACCAGCATCACGAAGAGCCCAAGGGAACCGGATATCCAAACGGTCTTTGTGGCCAGGCGATTTACTATCCGGCACGCGTCGTAGCGCTTGCCGATACTTTCAGCGCACTGGTCAGTAAACGCCCGTTCCGCCCGGCTTACTCGGTTGAGGAAGCCATTGCGATCTTGCGTGAGAACAAAGAGAAGTTCGATCCTGATCTGGTCGAGCTCCTGGCTGCAGTAATCCTAAGACCTGCAGGAAGTTCTCAGAAAGCCGCTTAAGCTTTTCTCTCGAGTCTAGCGTTGGCTTTGGTAGCGCTTCTTGGCTTCTTTATCGAGGTGGAAGTACTTGAAGCGATTTTGAACAATGTCGCCGCTGCGATAGTTGAGCAGCCAGGGCTGCGAAAGATCATAGCGTGCGTAGTAGTATCCCATCGCCCAAGGGCAATCCTCTTGGATGATATCGTCAGCTTTTTTCACAAGAGCTGCGCGCTTGGGTCCTGACTCCATTCCTGCGATCTGCTCGTAGAGCTTGTCGTACTCAGGATTCTTGTAGTTGGCGTCGTTAGGACCAGGAGACTCGTTCTTGCTGTAGAGAAGCTGATAGACGTTCTCGGCATCCGGATAATCCATGTTCCAGCCGCCGTAGAAGATCTGAAGATTCTTCTTCTTGGCTTTTTCAAGGAACGTCGGGAAAGTGTTCTGGTTCACGTCAACTTGAACGCCGATCTTGCCCCATTGGCTTTTGAAGAATTCACCGACCTGGCGATCCACGGTTCCTGCACCGCGAAGGTCAAACTTGAGAACCGGAAGACCTTTTCCGTCTGGATAGCCTGCTTTTTTAAGAAGCTCTTTGGCGCGTGCAAGATCGTAATCGTACTTGATCTTGGCGTCTGTCGGACGATCAGGAATCCCAGGCGGAAGCGCAGTCACTTGCTTCTGGCCGGTTCCGTACGTGAAGACGTCAATCCATTCGTCGCGATTGATCGCAGAGGACAAGGCCTGGCGCAGGTACTTGTTTGAGCCCAGGATCTTGTCTTCCATGTTGAATTCAATCTGATAGAAGGCAACGCCCGTTTCAATCGTCAGGCGCATGCCCTTGGCCGCAAACTCGGGCGTGAGGTTCGTGCGATTGACGATCGTTTGCTTGAAGTAATCTTTCTGAAGCTGGAAGGCGTCTTGTGAGCCTTTCAGGAAATTGAGCCATGAAGGCTGCTGCTCTTCAGAGACTGAGTAAACGATCTTGTCCGCAAACGGCATGGACTTGCCTGCGTCTGCAAGCATTCCTTTTTGCTGCCAATCGTTTGCTGCCTTGGTTGGATAAAAATCCGGATGGTAGTTTGGATTACGAACCAGAATCACTTGGCGGTTGCGATCCCATTTCTTGAACATGAACGGGCCGCTTCCTACAGCGTTATCTGTGAGGTTTCCTTTTTCATCGCCATACATTTCGACTGCTTCATGAGGCACAGCAGCCGTTGCACCCATGGTCAGAACATATTTCAGCTGCGGGTAAGGCTTGGTGAGCTTGACTTGAAGCGTGTACGGATCAAGAGCTTTCAAACCTTCGATGGGCTCGGCAAAGATCTTTTCGGCTTCTTCCTTGTTTTTTGCAGCAACGAGCTTGTCATGGAATGCGTTGATTCCAACGACACGGCCATCGACCGCCCACCAGAGCTGGGAGTCAAGCTGTGGAATCGCCAGGCGCTTGATCTGATAGATGAAGTCTTCGGCAGTGACTTCACGGCCTTTGCCATGGGTTGCCTTGAAGCAATCATTGTCCTGAAACTTGATGCCATGTTTGATTGGAATCGTGACCGTCAGGCGATCTTTGGAGTACTTCGGCATGTCAGCCGCAAGCAGAGGCTCTACTTCAACGCCATCTGTGAGATACGAATATTGGTAAAGCGATTCGTAGATGTTTGGGCCCACATCATTGCTGACCGAGTCGTAGGCGTTTGCAGGATCAAGGGTCTTCACGTCAGAGCGAAGTCCAACTGTGATGACGCTGAGTTTTTCGTCTTCAGCGTTTTTATGAGTGCAGCTCGAAAAGGAGAGCGCAACCGCCGTGATCACAAGAGAAGTGAAACCGAACCGATTCATCGCCATTTTCATAAGTAGAACCACCTACTTGCACATTAACCCTCAAGCTGACGCGGAACAACGGCAAAAGGTGCAAAAGGTGGTCGCCGACTTTTGGTAGTGCAGGTGCGTTATTTACGCAAAGGTAGCAAAGGTATGCCATACCTTTTTGTGGCGCAGGTGCGTTAGTTTTTGGGTCGATGTTCTGGCTCTTTTCGCGATTTTAGAAGAGTTCAACTTTTTCCGATAAGCACTCTGGATGCTCACCCGTTTCACAAAGCCAATCATCCTATTTTGTGTCCTGCTTCAGGCAATTGAAGCACCTCGGGCCTTTGCTGAGCAGTCCCCAAAGCCAAAGAATGTCGAGACGGTTACAATCAATGGCCACGAGATAACCACGGGAGATCTGGTTCTCGGTGGGACAGTGGCGCATATTGTTGTCGGCCGTACTTTGAATGGATTGCAGCGTGGATATTTTGAGATTCGAGACTCGGAGTTTGACAAAGCAGCGGCAAAACTTATGTCAAAGCGAGCGGAGAAAGTGCTTTTTATCAGTTCGTTCAGCAAGGACGATGTCTTCCGTTCCACTTCCGAAATGCGTTTCCAGAAGCTCTATGGAAATCATCCGAACGCACTATACCTTGAAGTTTCCAGCCCAAAGGAATTGATTTCAAAGCTGAAGGCTCTACCGCAGGATTCGAGCTTCGATCGGATAGAGATTGATATGCATGGAAACAAGGGCGTTCTGGGATTTTCAGACAAAACGTTGCTGATGAGGCACGATCATCCTTGGTTTTCAAAGGATCAAAGTGATTTTGATGTGGAGGAGTTTAAGAGGGCGAATCTTCAAATTGCTAAGCCGGGTGCGGATCTGCGGATCTCTGCTTGTCGGATCGCCGATGAAGGGAAGTCAGGGAAACCGCTGGGAACAGACTTTCTGAATGATTTTGGAAAAAGCCTGATGCCTGAAGGCGGCCGAGTTTTCTCTACGGAGAAAATAGTTCTGCCTACCAAGTTTAATGTAGTAACGAAGATCCCTATTTTTGGCGTTCTCCTACATGCAGCGGAGCTGACAGGAGACATCATCAAATATAAAATGCCAAAGGGCTTTCGCTTCCGAAAAGACGTGGTTCAGATCGATATTCCGCCAAAAGCGCCAAGCTGTGCGCCCGAAATCATTCAGGCACTACAGAAGGCTCTCTGATTACTGTCCAAGCTTACGCGGAACAAGCGCAAGGGCTTCTTTGATCATCTCTTGAAGACCTGCTGGCTTGGTTCCACCTGCTTGAGCAAAATCAGGCTTACCACCGCCCTTGGCGTCAATCTTTGGCGCAAGTTCCTTGAGAAGATCAGCAGCGCTGAGTCCTTTTGGAGCTTGAGGGCCGATTGCCACGACAAGCGATGCTTTCTCGGCTTCAGGATCCTTCATTCCAAGAATGACGACTGAGTCTGGAGCCTTCTGCTTGATGCGATCGCAGAGATCGCGAAGCTTCTTCATGCCAGTTGCGTCGGGAGCAGAAAGTCCTGCAACAACACGTCCGCCGCCATTGAGCGCCACAGCTTTGGAGAGAAGCTCATCGACTTCGTTTCCTGCAGCCTTGGCCTGGAATTGATCGACTTGCTTCTTAAGATCGCGCTCGCTGGCCATCATCTTGTCGATCTTGCCCAGGATCTCATCCGTGGACGAGACCTTGAGCTGATCGCGGACGTTCAGAAGATCCGTATAGCGAGCGCTCAGGAAATCAAACGCACCTCTGGAGGTGTAAGCGATGATGCGACGGACGCCCGCGGCGATGCCGCTCTCGTTTCCGATCTTGAAAAGATGAATCTCAGCTGAGTTGTCAACGTGGGTACCGCCGCAAAGCTCGGTGGAGAAATTGCCAACCGAGACAACGCGAACTTGATCGCCGTACTTTTCGCCGAAGAAAGCGATGGCGCCTGCGGCAACCGCTGCATCCTTGGACATCTCGCGCTTTTGAACAGGTTCAGCGCGCCAGATCTTCTCATTGATCATGGTTTCAACGCGCTTGAGCTCCTCGTCCGTCATGGGCTGAAAGTGCGAAAAGTCAAAGCGGAGCATGTCAGGCGCAACCACAGAGCCGGCTTGCTTGACGTGCTTTCCAAGGACTTCGCGAAGTGCCCAGTGGAGAAGGTGAGTTGCCGTGTGATTTCGAGCGGTGAGCGCGCGCACTTCGGTGTCTGTTTGCTGCGTATAAGTCCCACCCACACGGAGCGAGCCCTTCTTCGGGCGAACGTGCGCAATGATGAGATCTGCCACTGGCTTTTGAACGTCAATGACTTCGCCTTCGAAATCGCTGCCAACCACACGACCATGGTCACCGACCTGACCGCCGCTCTCACCGTAGAAAGGCGTCACATCGAAAACAACTTCGATGATCGGAGTGTCTTCAACCGCGCCGCCGGTCGCAGCAATCGGTGGAGTAGTGTAGAAATCAGCTTGTTGGAATCCTTTTTGTTGCGGGACCAGGATAGCCAGGCACTTGCCAGTGGCTTCGATGGCGTCATAGCCCACAAACTTTGGAAGCGCGTTTTTGGCCTTCAGATCATTTGCGACCTGCATATAGATCGCATTGATGGCTTCTTCGCCCGAGCCCTTCCAGGCTTTACGAGCGGTCTCGCGCTGACGGTCCATGGCTTTCTCAAAGCCATCTTCATCAACGGTAAGTCCCTTCTCGTTCAAAATCACGCGAGTGAGATCGAGCGGGAAGCCGAAAGTATCGTAAAGTTTGAAAGCAACGTCGCCTGGGAGAGTCTTGCTCTTTCCAAGTTTTGCGGTTTCCTCGTCCAGAAGTGCCAAGCCCTTCTCGAGAGTACGGAAGAATTGCTCTTCTTCGGCTTGAACGGCTTTTTCGATGAAAGCGCGCTTTTCAACAAGATCTGGATAAGCGTCCTTCATTTGATCGATGACGTATCCAGCGGTCTTGTGAAGGAATGGACCACTGAAGCCGAGCTTCTTACCGTAACGGATCGCACGGCGCATGATACGGCGAAGGACGTAGCCACGGCCTTCGTTGGATGGCATGACGCCATCACCGATCAGGAAAGCAGTTGCGCGAGAGTGGTCAGCGATCACGCGGAACGCAAAAGCGTTCTCGGATTTTGGATCGTATGGAGTTTTTGCGAGCTCTGCCGTCTTTCCAATGATCATCTGGAAAGCGTCGGTGTCGTAGTTCGTATCGACTTCCTGAAGAATGGAAGCGAGACGCTCAAGTCCTGCGCCGGTATCGACCGATGGCTTTGGAAGCGGGGTGAGTTTTCCAGAAGCGTCGCGATCAAATTGCATGAACACGAGGTTCCAGAACTCCATGTAGCGATCGCAATCGCAGCCCATGCCGCAAGTCGGCTTTCCGCAGCTGTATTTCTCACCGCGATCAATGAAGATTTCGCTGCAAGGACCGCAGGGGCCGGTATCGCCCATGGACCAGAAGTTATCTTTTTCGCCAAAGCGATAGATGCGATCGCGTGGGACACCTTCCTGGTTGTGCCAGATGTCAGCAGCCTCATCGTCTTTTTCAAAGACGGTGACATAGAGGCGATCCAAAGGAAGTTTGAGCTCTTTCGTCACAAACTCCCATGCAAAGTGAATTGCCTCTTTCTTGAAGTAATCGCCAAAGGAGAAGTTTCCAAGCATTTCGAAAAACGTGTGATGGCGCGCAGTGTAGCCAACGTTTTCCAAGTCGTTATGTTTGCCGCCTGCGCGAACGCATTTCTGAGAAGTGGTTGCTCGGGTGTATGGACGCTTGTCCTTACCCAAGAAGACGTCTTTGAATTGGTTCATGCCCGCATTCGTGAAAAGAAGCGTTGGGTCATTCTGTGGAACCAGCGACGAGCTATCCACGACCGTGTGACCGTTTTTTTCGAAGTATTTCAGGAATTTCGAGCGAATTTCGGCGGCTTTCATAGCTTACTTAATCGCAAATTGGAGAGGCGAAGGCAA
>JBJMMA010000096.1:0-3114 GCA_045805065.1 Bdellovibrionia bacterium
GCAACACACTTCAATGAATGTTTTTCGTGAAAAGATCATTCTCTTTTAGGATCGGCTTATCTTATCGAAAGTTAAAGGATAATTCGTCGCACAAGAGGCCTTGAAATAGGCTCTTTTTGCCGGGGTCATAATAAATTGACATTAAATAATCGCTGACATAAACCCGCGGGCAAGAGGGCTTTTATGAAACGTTTATCGGTACTTATTCAGTCCCTTATTCTGCTTGCGCTTCTTTGCGCCGCAGCTCCAGAGTCAAAAGGTTTACGCCGCATCACTTTGCTCGGCACCAATGACATCCATGGAAGCATCGAATCTGAGACCGATAAAAAGGGCCAAAAGGTCGGGGGATTGGCTCTTCTCAAAGGCGCCGTTCAAGCTATTCGAACCGCAGCTCAAAGCGATTCCAGCACGCCAAGCGGAGTGCTCCTGCTCGATGGCGGAGATCAGTTTCAAGGTACGCTTTTAAGCAATTACGACGAAGGTCAGCTTGTTTTCTCAGCAATGAACGAAGTGGGATACGATGCTGCCGTTCCTGGTAATCATGACTACGACTTCGGCCCGATTGGCTGGCTTGATGACCGAGTCAACGAAACCAACCCCGACAAAAATCGCCGTGGCGCGCTTGAGCGCCTGGTCCGCGCGGCGCGCTTTCCGCTCATTGATGCCAATACTTATTACCGTGACTCGCTCGTTGATTATCTTGGCAAGCCTGTCGCAGTGAAGGGCAGTGGCTGCGAGCCAGTGGATCCAAACGCGTTGATCGATTGGACCAAAGCACGCCGTCCTGAGATTTTCGCTCCATACATCATCAAAAATGTGGCCGATGTTCGCGTCGCCTTGATCGGGATCGATAATCAGTCGACGCCGACTGTGACGACTCTTGAGAACGTGTCCGATCTTTGTTTCCGCAAAGAAGCGGATGAAGTCATCGCGCTTCGCCAGGAGCTTGAAGGAAAAGCCGACGTTTTCGTGCTTGTTATGCATGATGGTGATGCCGATGGTCAAACAACGGGAAGCGATCTGATCGCTCAGATCTTGAAAGCTCGCCCAGGCGCGGTTGATGCTGTGATTGCTGGACACACTCATCACATCGACAATGTCCGCATCGGGCCAGTGCCAATGATTCAATCTGGAGCAAACGGCAAGCTCTTCGGACGAATTGATCTCACCTTTGATCTCGACTCTCATCAGATCGTTTCAGACAAAACTCAATCGAGCGCGGGCATCAAGCTTGTCTCCGGCACAAGCTATGACGGGATCGTAACCACGGAGTCTCTCGATGTTCTCTCCCTGATTCAATCCGCCCGTAAAACCATTGCACCTTTGACCGACCGAGTTCTTGGAACGGCATCTGCCAAGCTCTGGAGAAATCGCAACGGTGAGAGCCCGCTCAACAATCTTTTATCGGACGCCATGAGGGACGTCACGGCTGCTGACATCTCTTTCATCAACACTGGCGGGATCCGCGATGACATCGATGCAGGAGACGTCACCTACGAGAAGCTTTTCAAAGTCATCCCGTTTGGAAATCACGCTGTTGTGATCGGAGACGTAGGAGCCGACACGATCGTAAAAATGATTGAGCGCTCCATCACGACTTGCGGAAAATTTGGTGCCCTTGTTCCAAGCGGCGTTCGAGTTCTTTTCTACAAGGACTGTAAAAGACAAGTCGATGGGATTGATCCTGAGGCTCAACTTCTACATGTCGAAACGCTCGACAAAAAAGTTCTCTTTGATCGCAGAGATCATATCCTGCCTGATTCAAATCAAAAGTTCACGGTTGGAACTTTTGACTTTCTCGCAGACGGTGGCTCAGGAGCCGACGGTCTTCAAGGAAAGCCTCGCCTGAAAGATCTTGGCATTTTCCGCGAAGTCATCACGGATCGTTTTGTTGAGCATCCGTTTGCAGCAGAAGCAAAGACGGATGGACGCTGGAAAGCTTTAAAGCCCCCCGCAGCGCCTGCTCAATAATTCATCAGGGCCACTTTAATCTTGCGACCAGTGAACGATTGAGAAATCGCGAGTGCGAAGGCGGGCTTCCGGATAATAGAAGCTTCCGTCATAGGTGCCATCGCCTACGCGAATTCCAACCAGGCCTGCTTTATTGGCAGCAGGAACCTCGTCCGGAAGAGCAGTTTGATACACGGCTTCGCAACCTGCTTCTTGGGCGCGCTTAAAAGCCTGGTCAAAAAGATAAGGTGCAGGTTTGCGCTCAGCATCTGTTGGCGGGAAAGCTACACCAAGATCAAATTGATCCCAGTCGAGCGGGGTGGTGTCGTCCCACTGAGCGGCGATGAACTTTTTGGTCGTCTCGAATTTCTCTTCCTGGGTCTTTCCCCAGGTCTCAGGAATATTGACCAGGAGTCCGACGTGATAACCTTTGTTGCGAAGATCTTGGAGATATTCATGCGCCCCAGGCATGTACCGAACCTTATCAAAGGTATCATCGCTGGTATCAATGACCGTATTTGCGCCAAGGTCTAAAAAGACCCAAGGCAAGTCGCAATCAGCAAAAGCAGAACCGGCGAAAGCGGATCCGGCGAAAGCAGAATGGGTGAAACCCATCGCAAGAATGGAAAATAGCAAGGCATTCAGCCTGACATTCAGTCTGGCCATCATCGATAATCCCCCGACACAGTGAGGCGTCACCCTATCCTTTTTTTTGCATCCTCGCCACCAGAATGCTTCTCAATCACGTCTGAGCCCACGTAACGGCGGAGCCAGATTCGCTCAATAATCGGGTAAGAGGCTGCAATGGGAAGGCTGAGGACCGCTCCGGGAATGCCACCAATCATTGCACCTGCCAGAAGCGAGAGCAAAACAGCCAAAGTTGAGAGCCGCAGCTTGTTGCCGTAAACGATTGGAACAATAAAGTAATTTTCGGCAGCATGGTAAAGCACATAGGCCGCAAAAACGATTACCGCAGATCTTGCGGAGACAGTAAGGGCCAGGAGCGTTGCTGGCAGGACGGACAGGATGAAACCAACAATCGGGAGAACATCCAAAAGCCCAGCCAGGACAGAAAGTAAAAGGGCTCCTGGTACATGTAGCACCGTTAGGAGAATTCCCGCGTAAAGGGCTACAAGAATAGACGTAATGAACTGGCCACCCACA
>JBJMMA010000097.1:0-5901 GCA_045805065.1 Bdellovibrionia bacterium
CTAACAATTTCTGCGCGGGTTCATTGGTCACTGCGGTCGTGGCGAGCACCTTAGACTTGGTAAAGTTCTTGGATGCGTAGTTGATCATGTGAGGAAAAGCTTGAGCAAGAATTCCCTTTCCACGAAATTCAGGAAATAGCCAAAAGCCGACCTCAAGGAAGTCTCCAGCAGACAATGGATGAAATTCAAAAACTCCGGCAACCTTTCCGTCATAATAAACCAAGAAGTCAGGCGTACCATCGACCTTGAATTTATTTTCAATGGCGTCTTGAATGCGTGCTCTTACCTTCTCAAGCGATTCATACTTTTTCTGAATCGCCTCAAAGAAGGCCTCGCCATTGCTCTTAGAGCTTCGAATGGACTCAAAGTATTCTGCGGCATAGCCGCCATCAAACAACCGCAGCTCAATCTGTTCGTTAACGGCAATATTCATAAGACTCTTTCTTCCGAGATGTTCGACTTTCGGACTTCGACGCAGGTGCGCTACCCAAAGGTCGGGACGACCTTTTGTTATTCGAAGTCAGGGTTGAGCTGATCGAGCTTCTCTTTGATCTGCTTCTCTAAGCCCACTTCTTTTGGCTGATAAAAGCGTGAGCCAACAAGCTCGTCAGGCAGGTGCGATTGCTTGGCGCGCTGGCCTTTTTGGTCGTGAGCGTAGCGATAGTGTTTGCCGTAGCCTTCTTTTTTCATGAGGCCCGTGACTGCGTTTCTGAGATGCATTGGAACAGGGAGCGCGCCTTTATCACGAACTGCCTGCATCGCTTCGTTCAGACCCATGTAGCTTGCGTTGCTTTTTGGCGCCATCGCGAGATAGGTCACGGCTTGAGCAAGATTGATTCTGGCTTCGGGAAGCCCTACGAACTCGACCGCATCTTTTGCAGCGATCGCGATTTGGAGTCCGCGAGGATCGGCGTTGCCGACGTCTTCGGACGCGAGAATCACAAGACGACGCGCGATGAAGAGCGGATCTTCCCCTGCCTCGAGCATGCGCGCTAAATAGTAAAGGCCTGCGTGCGGATCACTGTCGCGTAGGCTTTTGATAAAAGCAGAGATCACGTTGTAATGCTCTTCGCCTGCTTTGTCGTAAGGAATCGGCTGACGCTCAAGCGCAGATTCCAAAGCTTGTTGAACTTCTTCCACACCAAGTGCAGCGGCAGGCGAAGCCGTGCCTACGGAGAGCGAAACATTTTCAAGTGCCGTGAGAGCGCGACGTGCATCGCCTTCGGCTTGAGCTGCAAGCCACTTCACCGCATCATCGGTGAGATCAAAGAATCCCCCCAGTCCGCGCTCCTGATCCGTCAGTGCATGACGAATCACGCGCTCCAAAGCGGCTTCACTCAAGCGCTCAAAGCGGATCACGCGAGCGCGCGAAAGCAACGCGGAGTTCAGCTCAAAGGATGGGTTCTCTGTCGTCGCACCAATGAGCGTGAGCGTGCCGTCTTCGACATAAGGCAGAAGCGCATCCTGCTGGGACTTGTTGAAGCGGTGAATTTCATCCACAAAGAGAATTGTTTTGCGGCGACTCATTCTGCGAGTTTGCTTGGCCCGCTCGGCTGCTTCTTTGATGTCCTTGATCCCGGCTTGCACCGCGCTCAGCGTTTGAAACTGCGATTGAGTCTCGCGTGAAATAATCTGCGCAAGAGTCGTCTTTCCTACGCCAGGAGGCCCCCATAAAACGAGTGAAGGAACGCGATCTGACGCGATCCATTGGCGCAGGGGCTTTCCCTGGCCTAAGACTTTTTCCTGACCAGTAAACTCATCCAAAGTCCTGGGACGCATCCGATGCGCCAAAGGTCCAGAGAGTGGACCCGATGGCGGCGAGTTGGATTCGGCAAAATCAAATAGATCTTCGGACAAATTTTTACCCTTTGATGAACCCCTGATGAACCTTTGATGATTCAGGGTTTTTAGGTCATTATCTTTTACGAACCACCAGATTACACTGGAACAGATCGTGCTCATGGCGGTATCACAAACGGAAAAAAAGTAAAAATGGCTGCAAAAGAGTCTTCCCAAAAGAGCAAAACAGGAAAAAACGCGAAAAAGGGCGCAAAACCGGATTCTATTGGTTTTGTCATTAAGCGTCATCAACCTGAAGCTGCATCCTTTGCTGTCGATCTGGCCAAGTTTATTTTGAGCCGGAACTCAAAAGTCGTTTTTGCTGACGAAGCCCAAACGCTGGCTCAGAGCTTGATTGATTCGCTCCCACCCCGCCAGCGAAGCCGTGTCTCAATCGTTCCCAAAGAGAAGATGCCTCTGCTCACAGACCTCATCGTCGTAACAGGCGGAGACGGAACCTTCTTAAGTATCGCGCGCTTGATGCGCTCGCGCAGCGTTCCTGTCATGGGAATCAACATGGGCCAGCTGGGTTTTCTGACTGAGATCAAGAAGACCGAAGCCCTCGAGAGCCTCGCTCAGATCATGGATGGCGTGCCGCCAGTCATCAATGAGCGCGCGCTTCTGGAAGTGACGCTGAAGCGTAAAAACAAAATCATTTTCCAAGGCCCCGTTGTGAATGACGCCGTCATCTCCAAGGGCGCCATTGCTCGTATTATCGGACTTCAAATCGCGGTAAACTCGAAATGGGTTCACAATGTGCGAGCAGACGGCATCATTGTGAGCACTCCGACGGGATCAACAGCTTACTCCCTGGCTGCAGGCGGCCCAATCATTGAGCCCTCCTTGCCGGCTGTTGTTTTGACTCCGATTTGTCCGCACAGTTTAACGCAACGCCCCTTAGTTATTCCGGATCATGCGGAGATTCAGCTTTGCCTCAATCACCGGCCGGGCCATGTGCTTTTAACCCTCGACGGCCAAGACGCAGTGGACATGAGTGAAGACGATGTTGTGATCGTTCGACGCTTCAAAAAACACTCTCTGAAGTTGATTTCCTCCCCCACTCGCGATTACTTTAGTTTGCTACGCGAAAAGCTTAAATTTGGGGTGCGTGACTAAGACCCCAAAGGTTTTAAGAAGTAGGTTGTATTATGTTGGAAACGCTTTCGATCAAAAACATCGCGGTCATCGATTCCGCGGAGATTCAATTCCGAAAAGGTTTGAATGTCCTCTCAGGTGAGACCGGAGCCGGTAAATCCATCGTACTTGAAGCGATCTCTCTGCTTCTTGGAAGCCGCGCCAATACGGAGCTGATCCGCTCGGGCTGCGACGAGGCTGTCATCGAAGGAATGTTTGATCTCTCTGAGATCGACTGGATGGCTCCTCGCTTGGAACAACTCGGCTTCAAGCCTGAGACCGCTGAGCTTTTGATCAAAAGAACGGTCGCGAAAAGTGGCCGTCATCGCATTCATATCAACGGCGAGATGGCAACTCTCAGCATCCTCCAACAGCTTTGCGAAGGCCTGATCGATCTTTGCAGCCAACATGAGCATCAATCCCTCACGCGCTCCGGAACTCAGCTGGATCTTCTGGATCGCTACGGATCGCTGACGGAGCAAGCCAAGAACTTTGCAAAGGCCTTTGAGAAAGTGCGCGCGCTCAAACACGAGCGCGATGAACTTCAGAAGGCTGAGGCAGAACGCAGCCGCAAGAACGACTTCCTCAAATTCCAGATCGAAGAGCTTCGCGCCGCAGCCCTTATGCCAGGCGAAGACGAAAGCCTTCACGCTGAAAAGCAGCTTCTCCAATCCGGCGAAGCCCGTGTACAAAGCGCTGAGGCAGCACGCCAGATCCTGGACTCGGACGAGGATGGCGTTCTGAATTCGCTTCGTGCCGCTCTTCAAAAGATCCGTGGCTTAAGCCAGTTGGATGAGCGTGCAAACCTCATTCAAGAAGGTCTTGAAAGAGCACTTGTTGAAGCGGAAGAAGCAAGCCTTGCGATCCATCGTTATTTGGGCGCAGTGGATCTCAATCCTGAACGCCTTGAGGAAGTGCAGAGCCGTCTCTCGCTCCTGGCCGATCTTCGACGCAAGTACGGCGCATCCGTAAACGAGATGCTTGAGACTCTTGATCGACTCGAGGGCGAGTTCGCCTCTCTTGGACAGGCCGAAGAGCGTCTGGGCGAGTTGAACGCCGACATTGAAAAGGCTGAAGATGAGCTTCGCAAGCTTGCAAAGAAACTTTCGAGCGCTCGCAAGAAAGTCTCTGAGCTTCTGGCCACCTCGGTCACTGGCGAACTGAAAGACTTGAAGATGGGCGATGCCCGTTTCTCCATCGAACTCACGGTGAAGGAAAACATCGAGGACTGGAACGCAACGGGCGCTGATCATATTCAGTTTGTTGTGCAGACCAATCGTGGCGAAGCCGCACGTCCTCTCGGAAAGATCGCCTCGGGTGGTGAGCTTTCCCGTCTGATGCTGGCGATCCGTCGTGTGATCGCTGACAAAGGCGGCATCGGCGTCTACCTCTTTGACGAAATCGACGCAGGAATCGGCGGACAAACTGCTTTCCAGGTGGGAAAGAAGCTCAAATCCGTCGCAAGCTACAATCAAGTGATTTGCATTACGCATCTTCCTCAGGTGGCATCTTTTGCCGACCACCATCTCGTGGTTCGCAAGGCAGCCTCTGGCAAGAGAACGGTCACTGAGGTTGTTGCGCTTAAACAATCTGAGCGTAAAGAAGAACTGGCGCGGATGCTGGGCGGTCCTGAGCTGACAAAGAAGAGCCTGGAAAATGCTGCCGAGCTTCTTGAACTAGCTCGTTGACTCTTTTTTTCAACAATTTGCTTCAATGCAGCGGCTTAGTCTCTTAGTCTTAAGAGAGAGGGACGAAGTCATGCCAAGACCGCCTATTTGGAAAAGACAATACCTGCTTGAGCCGAAGCTTCAGCTCGGAATTACTTTTTACTTCTTGTTGTTTACCTTCGGAGCTCTCGGAATCATCTACTGGAGCATCAGGCAAACGCTGACTGCGATTCTTGAGCATACGGCGCAGATGTCGAGTCATTGCACCGCTTTGATCACCGACAACGAAGACTCCGTCAGAACCATTCTTACGGTGGTCTTTGGCACCAACGCTTTTATCGTCGCCATCTTCGCGATAGTCGGCGGCATCCTGATCAGCCATCGCATCGTTGGACCGCTTTATCGCTTCAAAGCCGTGATTCGCCAGATTGCCAATGGTGAAGATCCGGGCGAGATTCGCGTTCGCAAGACCGACTATTTCGCTGATGTTGTTCCTCTCCTGAAGGAACTTCAAAAGACTCGTCAGACGACATCTGAAAAAGAGAAGGTCTGAGCCTCTTTAGGCCTGGGGCATCCGCTCACGCTGGATTTTTTCATCGCCGGGTGCCCAGGAAAGATAAGAGCCGTGGACGCGCGGATACCCTACGTTCACGTATTGACCTGAGCGCCCGCCGATCTGAAAAGACATTTCATCCAGATCGTGACAATGGCCCATGACAACAAAGTCAAACCCTTCGGCCAACTTCTCAGCGGCAAAGCTTCGGTAGATTTTCCTGAGACTTTCCATTCTCTCAAGCGGCAGTGAGCGCGGAAGCTCAGGCTTTGCGGAGCGACTCGTCTTGCTGCTCCAGCCTCCAATGGCATCCACCCATTGCCCAGGAAAGACCCAGGCTAGAATCGAATGAAAGGGCTTCTCAAGAAAATCCTGAGGGCGCGGTAAAGATAGTCGGCGCGATTTGCCAAGTCTCCATGAGCGAGGAAAAATCGCTTCCCCCCCATTTCGATCGAAAAATCTTCTGTATGCAGCTTGAGTCTTGGAATGCCCTCAAAAGCGCGGCGAAGCAGAAAGTCGTGATTGCCTTCGATGTAATGAAGGCTCACGCCGCGCTCTCCTGCCCGGCGAAGCTCATCAAAGAAAGCCTGGTAACGATTGATGTAAACCGATTTGGCTCCGATGAAGAGATCAAAGACATCGCCCGCCAGAACGAAAGTATCGCCGGTCTTGGCGCGCTCCCTGAGCAGCGTCAGAAGGGATCGGTAA
>JBJMMA010000098.1:0-8509 GCA_045805065.1 Bdellovibrionia bacterium
GAGCTCAATTCCCTTTTTTCTCTGATGCGCGAATCGGGAGCATGCGATCGCGTGGTGTTTGATACGATGGTTCTGCGTGGCCTGGATTATTACACGGGTACTGTTTTTGAGATGTATGACATCTCGCCTGAGAACAACCGTGCGATGTTTGGCGGCGGACGCTACGATAACCTCATTGGCCTCTTTGGAAACCATAAGCTATCAGGCGTGGGCCTGGGCTGGGGCGATGTGACCTTGAAGAACTTCCTTGAGACCCACGGGCTTCTTCCAAAGTTTGACAGCGCCGTTGATGTTTTCGTGACGCTTCCAAAAATGGAGTATCGCTCGAAGGCTGAAGAGATCTCTCGCTCCCTTCGCTCACTTGGGCTTAAGGTTTCAACACCGCTTTCTGCTGATGGATTTGGCGCTCAACTCAAGCTTGCCAATAAGCACGGCGCGCGTGTTGCCGTTCTTTTGGGCGATACAGAGCTTGCTCAAGGTCAGGTCGTTGTGAAGGATCTGATGAAGGGTGAGCAATCGACTCTGCCGATTGCTGGGCTTGCCGAAAAGATTGCTGAGCTTTTGAAGTAAGGACTGGGATCTGAAGCCTGGGTTATTTCAGGCTTTGGACCATTTCAAAAAAGCTTTTAATGCTCTCACCGATCCAGAAGGGCTTGAGATCAGGTCTGCCAGGGACTGGCGTCTCAAGAGCCGGGCGCTCAAAGTTGGTCAAAACTGCTGCTGTTGGAATTTTAGCCCTCAGAGCGGCTTCCATTCCGGTGGGAGAGTCCTCAATCGCGATACACTCACGAGGCTCAACGCCTAA
This sequence comes from Bdellovibrionia bacterium, assembly GCA_045805065.1. Lineage (GTDB taxonomy): Bacteria > Bdellovibrionota > UBA1018 > UBA1018 > UBA1018 > CAZCBS01. The sequence continues at coordinate 806 of JBJMMA010000098.1, forward strand.
GGATTCTGCTCCAAAAAGATAGGGGATCGGATCAGGCTTGGAGGCTCCTGCGTCCTCGCGTGAGATGATGACATCCATCAGGGGTGAGAGCTTCAGATTCTCAAGCACGGCATTAAGCTCGCGTCTTCGAGCATTGGAGACCACGCCGGTTTTGATGTGGTTTGCTCTCAGCCATTCGAGTCCTTCGCGCACGCCAGGGTAGGGTTTGAGTCCTGCCTTGGCTTCTTCAAGATAGATCTCGTTCTTGCGATTAACCCAGGCCTGGATCTGCTCTGGGCTTGGAGTCCAGTCAGGCCGGGACAGGCGAACGATGAGAGTAATAATCTCGGGTGCGGTTCTACCGACGGCGCCTCGAACCAGATTTTCATCGAAAGGGATTCCGATTTCTTTGGTCAAGCCTTCCCAAGCAGCCCAGTGCAGGGGTTCGCTTGCAACCAGGACTCCGTCGTGATCAAAAAGAATGGCGCGCGGACGCGTTACTGGATATTGCTGGTTCATACGCTGATTCCTATGAATGAGGTCACTTGAATATGTCGCAGAATAACTCTTTTTTCCCAAACCCTGTCGAAAAAATCGAAGTCCTGAAGGTTTCGCCTGAAGCGACCTTGCCGACTCGCGCACATCCGGAAGATGCAGGCATGGATATGTACAGCCTGGAAGACGTGATTCTGGAGCCTTCTCAAGGCAAGGTGACCAAGACAGGGATTGCGATGGCAATTCCTCAAGGATTTGTCGGAATGGTTGCGGATCGCTCGTCTTTGGCCAAGCGTGGAGTGAAGACCGCGGGCGGGATCATCGATGCAGGTTATCGCGGCGAGATCATGATCTGCCTTTGGAATATTTCGGGCGAGCCGATTCAACTCAAGCGCGGTGAGCGCATTGCTCAGCTTTTGATCCTTCCGATTGCAACTCCTGCGGTTGTTGAAGTCGCAAAGCTCGATGATACGAAACGCGGAGCAGGTGGTTTCGGAAGCACCGGAAAATAACGCGGCGCTTTGCCGGAAAATCTTTAAATGAAATGTGGCCCGAAGGGCGAACCTGTTAAACCTCCGGGCCACGGTGTGGAACCCTGTTCCACGGCCGCTGGAGATGCAATTCGATTGCCACGTCTTGAAAAGGCCAGCAGGCTTTTTCAAAGATTACGCGGTGATCGTCGTATCGGGATAGTACTTCGACGCTAAAGCGATGTGCGAGATCTCTTCTTCCGCGATTTTTCTGAAGATTTCCGCTGTCACAGGATCGCTTGAGGCAAGCGTTTGATAGAATCGCTCGCCCGCGCGGCGCCCACGCTCTTCAGCGTTCGCGATGTAAATCGCAAACTCTTTTGCGGTTTTGCACGAGATCAGAGATTTCCAGAGATGATCCGAGACTTTGCGGGCTCGAACATCAATTCCAAGCTCTTTCATTCTTTGAAGGAGCCAGTCCAGGTGGCGCTGCTCGGCAACGGCCAGAGCTGCCCAGGCGCGGCGAAGCGACTGAGGAGCGTCATCAAAATTTTGCGATGCCCAAAGAAACGCGTCGCGTGCCTGAACTTCCGCGAAGGCCGCAGCGCGCATTCGATCGCCAATGCCTTCCAGAGTCTTGATTGAGCGCGGAGGTTCGCCCCACTCATTTCCCGGAGCAAGATCAAAGGGTTCGGTGTGTAAAACAGGTTCAATCATTCGTTACACCCTTCCGCCTTTGGCTTGGCCCAACTTCACCAGGGTCTCAAACTGCTTGGCCGTGACGGGCATGCAGGAGAGGCGGGATTGCTTGATCAAAAGCATATCAGCCAATGAGGGTGTGGCCTTGATCTCTTTGAGGGGAATGGAACGGGTGAATGGCTCGACCGGCGCCAGATCGATTTGAACCCAATCGCCTGATTTCTCAGGATCAGGGTCTGGGTAGGCTGACTTGATGACCTTGGCGATGCCCACAACGCATTTATCGTCGCCGCTATGGTAGATCAGAGCCTGATCGCCCTTTTCAGCTTTCATAAGAAAATTACGGGCTTGAAAGTTACGGACCCCATTCCAATTGGTTTTTCCGTCTTTCAAAAGCTGAGTAAAGCTATAGGTCTCGGGTTCGGTCTTAAAAAGCCAGTACTGGGCCATGCCACCTTTTCGCACATCTCTTAGGGGTTAGGCAAGCTGCGGCATAAGCCGCTTCTATTGAAGCTGCGTTTCAGTTTGGGTGAGGTCTTCCTGCGACAAAGGGACGGGCTTGCCCGTGACCAGAGTTTGCGGAGCTTGAGCTTGCATGGCCGGCGCGCGTTCCGAAATGCGATGAGTTCCGCGGACCTGTTGCAGGGCGACGACTGCCACGGCAAGGGCTACAAAGAGAGACCAAGTCACCTGCGCTCGATGGGATGGGAGCGTTGCGGAGTGAGTTGAAGTGGAAACGTTGTTTTTACCGAAAAGCTTTTTCATTCGGGGCTTCTTCCTGAAACTCGCGAATCGTTTATGAGTGAAGGTCTGTTGAGTAAGAAGGCTTTGAGCATCCTGCTCATCACCTGGCTTATCGAGTGTAGCGAAAAACTTGCGCGCAACACAAGAGGTCGCAACACAGGTTCGAAAATTTTTTGTTATTTTTTCCGGTTAAAAATTGCCGACTCTTTTTTCGCGGCCTAAAAGGTGCTTAAGATAACGCTATGCGGATCGCGATCATTGATCTTGGGACAAACTCTGTCCGATTTGACATTCATCAGCTCGGCCCGAAAAAAGGCTCGGTTCGCCAGCTTCACCGCGAGAAGATCATGGTCAGGCTGGGGCAGGGCGTCTTCCTGAATGGAAAGCTCGATCGCAGCGCAATTCAAAGAACCCTTCATGCTCTCACGCGTTTCAAGAAATCCGCAGCTCAGTTCAAGGTCGCAAAGATCATTGCCTTTGGAACCAGTGCCTTGCGTGAGTGCACCGACGGAGAACGTTTTCTCAAGCTTGTGCAGGAGCGAACCGGAATCCAGATCCGCGTGATCTCAGGGGCGGAGGAAGCGCAGCTGATTGCGCTTGGGATCCTATCCAATGAGAAAACCCCCAAGGGCAAATTCGCGCTGGTGGACATCGGTGGCGGGAGTACCGAGATCAGTATCTGCCGTGGGAAAAGCGTTCTTCATGCATCAAGCTTTCCGCTGGGGACGGCAAGACTTCAGCAGGTTTTCCTGAAAAAAAGCCCGCCTTCCAATGCAAGTATTCAAGAGCTCAGGGCATTTATCCAGGGAACGCTCTCCAGTGTCATGCTGGGCGAGCACTGGCCGAAAGTCGATCAAGTGTTCGGCTCGAGCGGAACCATTCGAGCGCTTGCCCGGATTCTTGAGGAAAGCGAATGGGATGAGTTCCGGCACGATGACCTCAGGGACCTTGTGGCTGAAATGAGCTCCATGACCACAACCGAGCTTTTGGGAATCGATGGAATCGAATCCAAGCGCGTCGACATGATTTTGGCGGGAGCCATCCTGTTTGAAGAATGTATGAACGCGCTCAGCGCCCGGAAAGCGACTCCTACGGAGTTCTCCCTGCGTGATGGGATACTGGAAGAAGAGCTCAGGCTTTTCGAGCAGGGCGACACTTCCCATCTTGCTCTGCACTTGCCTGATCTTCAGGAGAAGGCGCTGCAATTTGGAGCGGACAAAGAGCATCTGGACCGCATGCTCAGGTTCTCGGGCGAGGTCTTTGATGAGCTGAAGCCCGTTCATCGTTTGGATCCTTGCTGGAGGCTTTATCTTGAGGCAGCAACATTGCTTCGGGATACGGGGAAGGCGATCAGCCTGGCGGGGCATTGCGAGCATTCCTATTATGTTGTCAAACACGCGGACTTTCCTGCGGCCGACTCCTGGGAGACCGACTTTATCGCGGATCTCTGCCGCTTTCATGAAGGCGCAAAGCTGGATCTCAGCAAGCTGAGTTTCGAGAAAAATAAGGAGCGAGTCGAAGCCTTTCGAAAGCTCCTGGCAATGCTTCGGATCATTGATGCTTTGGACAGCGGACCGGAGACCAAGCTTAAGCTCAGGGGAATCCAGAAAAAGCGCGGGCAGGTGACGCTTCAGTATTCTGGCCGTGGACTCACGGGCCTTGAGTCTCTAAATGTGGAGAAGAAGGCGCCCTTCTTTGAGAAAGTCATGGGTACCTTCATTACAGCAGAGCTGTGATTACAGCAGGGTAGGATCCTGAACGATCCATCGTAGAGTCAGGCGAGGCTTGAGCTTTTCCTCACTCAACTCGAGTTCGATCCAGCCCCCCTTGTCGAGATCGATTTCGACCCCAAGCATCTGCTTTAAAAAGGCCGGGATCCAATCCCCGTGCGAGCAGATCAAAGTGAGAGGTGAGTCCAGTTTCTGCCAAAGAGAATGAAATGATCGGATTTTCTCTTTCAGCTCCGAATCGACTTGAGCCTCATCGAGCGAGTCTATTGTTTCTAATGAAACTTTAATTTTTTTCGCAATGGGTTGGACTGTCTCAATGCAGCGAACTTTCGGACTAGAGAAAATAATCGCTTTTTTTCGGCCAAAAACGCTGGAGTAAAACTTTTGAAGCGCCTTGGCTTGTTTCTTTCCTTTTGCGCTGAGTCCATTGTCCGCTTCGCCGCCCTTTAGCTTGTTGCGGTGAGCGTGGCGAACGATGATGAGTTTTTTTGACTGTGTCACAAAGCTTTCTCCGCATTGACTCGAGAGTTTCCCCGATAAAAACAAGCAAGTTTTGTGACGCTGAATTTTGCGTTGAGTTACAAATTTATTTGCCGTCCGGTCTTGCGTTCTTTCAAATGAGGGCTACACTTCGAGGCTCTGGGGGGAATCAAAATGAAAAAACAGATCTTGGCCATTTCGGCCTTCTTTGCATCCGCAGCAGTCCTCGCAACCGGAATCAGCTCTTCCGCTTTTGCGTACACCTTTGATCGTGATGTTCCACAAGCTGTGCAGACGCAAGTTCGCACGGATATGGAATTCATCCGTGGCCTTCAAGGCAACACGGCATCCGGACTCCATGGCCAGATCTGGGGAACCCGTGTTGACGGACCAACCTATGTGAAATGGTTTGAAGACCGCGTGAAAGCAGTCGGAATGAACAGCTGTGGCGATGGCAAGGCTGTTGCCTGCGTGATTCCTTTCATGAGCCAGACGAAGATCTGGTTCACTCAAAACTACGTCAAGTTCAGCCATCCACAAGTTGCCAAGATGATGATCGTGTTTCACGAAGCTCGTCACACCGAAAAAAACCACGGCAACTGGAGCCATGCAACCTGCCCAACTCCGTTTGTTGATTCGAACGGCACCGAAATCAAAAGCATCTGGACCGGCTCTACGCTTGCGGGCGAGCCAGCTTGCGATGTGACTCCATTCGGCTCTTACGGATCTTCGATGATCATGCTCAAGAACATCTCGAAGTTCTGCACGAACTGCACGGACAAGGTGAGAATGGACGCTGGCCTTTATGCTGACGACCAGTTCAAGCGCTTGATCGACGCAAACGCAATTGCTCAAGTGAAGAAGGATCTGTATTGAAATCGACGAAGTATCTCGCGGCCACTGGCGCGATGTTAGCAATTACCGGGGCGATCTGGCTTTATTCTGGAGAGAAGAAAGCAGAGGTCGCCCCTCTTCGTTCTAGTTCGAACGGAGCAGGTTCTCTTGGAGCTGAGGCAACTCTCACGTCCGCAGCATCTCCGCTCCCTTCATCGAGCCCGATGGTCATCGAAGCGATGAATCCGACTCCTCAAGACCTTCAGCATATCAAAGTTCTCGACGAGGTCTTGGCCGCCAAGAATGATAATGATCCAAGACTCGATTCTGAGTTTCGTGGTCTTTCTCCGACGTCCAAAAGAATGATGGAAGATCGCTATCGATCCTTGCCACCTGAGAAGCGTAACGAGCGCGGAACGATTGCGTTCCTGGTGGGTCGGGAAATCGCATCTGCTGATGACGTTGCCTTTATGGGCGGAATCCTTTCTGAGCCTCCCTGCCTGAGCTTAGGGGATTGCTCGCGCGAAGACAAAAACACCGATGATGCTCATTTGAACGCCGAAACGGGGGCTGCTGTTTCTCTGGCTTATCCTCAATTAGTGGCCTTGCACTCGATTGAAGGCCAGATTGAGCGCGCTGAGAAGGGTGCAAAGCTCGGTTACCTGGGCGACATCCGCCATGTGATTGATGAGGCGATTCGCTCTCCAATCCCAAATGTCGCGGACAAGGCGCGTGCGCTGCAGACTCGTTTGAAGAGTCTGAGTGGTTGATTGTAAGCTATTGAAAATAAATAGAAATTTAGATTTTTCTCGGGCCTGAGCTGTCCTGCGAGAGCGTACGAGCAGCCGTTCGCCAGAACGTTTCGGCTCATTCTCCGTACTTCTTTTTACCTTCCCGTCTGATGTTTCAGACCGATTCCTAGGCGCCGTCGCGCGTTTTTTTGAATCAAGAACATTGACTCAAATGATGCACCGCAGTATTTGAGCTTCCATAAACAAAACACGTGCAACGACTGCCTATGGGTAGGTGTGCCTTTTCAGCGATCAGGGGTTGAGGTAGGACGTTGCACGAGTTGGTTTTACACCCTCTTTTTTGGAGAAAACTGTGAGCGCCCAACCACCCAGATTTCCGCAACCGCCTCGTTTTGTTCCTAAGCGAAAACAGCTTCCGTGGCAGAACACGGAACTGAAAAAGCGCGCTTCAGTGATCTTTCTCTCCGCGTTTGCGCTTGTCCAATGTGCGCCTGTTCTGGACCGGGTTTTCTCACCTGAAGATGGCGGACTCTTTGCTGCTCAACCGAGCACTGGCGTAGCGTACGAATTCTCAGTGGAGCCGACGGGAATCCTTCGCGCAAACTGCGCAGAAGGACCTAGCCGAATCGAACTTCTTCCCGGCGATAAAACCATTCGCACTGCCGAGGGGCTTTTTCGCGATGTGACCGTTCGTGCTTCTCTTTGCACGGAGTTCGGATTCAGAAAGCGCCAAAACACTCTTCTGGTTCCAGCTGAGCTTTTCAAAGCGGATTCTGAAGTCATTCAAGGCACGTGGGAGACGAAGACTTACACAGGCGTTCCTTCGATGAGCCGTCCGGAAGAAACTTCGACGCTTCAAGTTCGCAGGCTGCCTGATGGAAAGCTCGAAATCGCGCCGCTTTCAAATGCTCTTGAGGAGCCGGCCTTCAATCCCGTTCAAGTGAGCTTCAACTCGCCTGAGGAAATGGCCGTCGTTCAGAATTGGCGCTCGGGTCTTCTTCCTTTGAAAGACATCCGGTTTGAATATGAAGTGCCCTTCCTGGCCAAGCCGATTGTTTTGGAAGGTAAGTTGACCCAGATTCGCCCGGTCGCTCGCTCTTTAACAGCTGCGTTTTGATCTTGGAAATAAGCCGGGGTACGTGTCCTGCATAGTGCTCGGGTTACTATGGCAGAGCCCCAAAAGAATAACCAAAAAGATAACAAGAAGCCCGATCCCGTTGATCTCGGTCTATCCACCGATGATACTCGCAATCACTATCCTGAGTTTGCCCGCTTGCTGAAGCAACGCCAAGAGGAGCTTCTTCCTCAGCAGACCTCAGCTCGAGCCAACCTCAACGAGCAAATCGCTGAGGTCCCAGGAGATGATGCGGATACTTCAGTCCTGGATACGAGCGCGGATTACTTCCTCAAGCTTGCGAACAACCAGCAGCAGGAGCTTCTCGAAATCCGGGACGCTTTTGACCGGATGGATCGAGGTGTTTATGGCATCTGCCAGAACTGCGAGGAACCTGTCGCGGTTGA
>JBJMMA010000099.1:0-16341 GCA_045805065.1 Bdellovibrionia bacterium
CTCCTCATCTCCGCTACACACACGCATAGCAACATTGCTCCGGGCGACCTCCCGGGACGCGGCGGATTCCGTCAGCCACAACCGGGCGATCCGCCGCCGCCGATTGTCGGCTCGATGCTCGAAGCAGTGCGGGAGGCAAAAGCCAAGCTTCAAGCCGCGCAAATGGCAACCATCGTTGCACTCGATGCGATCCAGGTTTTAGGTGGCTATGGCTACACTCGTGAGTTCCCCGTTGAGCGTTTCATGCGCGACGCAAAGCTCATTGAGATCGGCGCAGGCACCAACGAAATCCAACGCGTGATTATCGCCCGTCAGATGTTGGGCGAAGTCGCAGATATGTAAGACGAGACTCATGGACTTTCAAGAGACACCGATTCAGGCCGAACTTCGCGAACTCGCAAGACGCTTTGCTCAAAAAGAACTTGCCCCGATCGTTGAAGAAGATGAAAAAACCGAAACCTTCCGCCCGGAAATCATCAAAAAGCTGGGCGAGATTGGCCTGACCGGTGTCCCGGTTCCTGAAGCCTACGGTGGTGCAGGAATGGGTTATCAGGAGTACGCCATTGTCATTGAGGAGCTTGCGCGAGTCAGCACCAGCTACGCGATCAGCGTCGCCGTGACTGGGCTTCCTCAGATGATTCTGGCCGCATCCGGAAGCGAAGCTCAAAAGCAGAAGTACATTCCACCGCTGTCGTCTGGCAACGCCATCGGAGCATTCGGGCTTTCTGAGCCATCCTCTGGATCTGATGCCGGAAGCCTTCGCACGACGGCGCGCCTGGATGGCGATCACTACGTTATCAACGGCACCAAACTCTGGATCACCCAAGGCGATGTCGCAGATACGATCATTCTCATGGCCCGCACCGGCGGCCCGGGACCGAAAGGCGTTTCCTCTTTCATCATTGAAAAAGGAATGAAGGGTTTTAGCCTCGGCAAGCGCGAGAAAAAGATGGGCTGTCATATCTCGCATACGATGGAACTGATTTTCCAGGATTGCCGCGTGCCTGTCGCAAATCGCATTGGCAATGAAGGCGATGGCTTTAAAGTCGCCATGAGCGCTCTGAATGGTGGCCGCATCACGATTGCTTCGGCTGCCAACGGTATCGCTGCTGCTTCATTAGAAGTGGCAGCCAACCACGCCTCCATGCGCGAGCAATTTGGAAAACCGATTGGTGAGCTTCAAGGCGTGTCCTTCATGCTGGCAGACATGGCCGTCGCACTCGACTCTTCCAAGCTTTTAGTCCAGAGAGCTGCATGGCTCAAAGACAATGGAATGAGCTTTGCTACCGAAGCCTCCATGGCAAAACTCTTTGCCACCGATTCTGCGATGAAAATCACGACGGATGCGGTTCAGGTCCTCGGTGGATCGGGCTACACCCAGGAGTTCCCGGTCGAAAGATACATGCGCGAAGCAAAAGTTCTTCAGATCGTGGAAGGAACCAACCAAGTTCAGCGAATGATCATCGGTCGCGCGCTGACTGCCAAGAAATAATGACCAGGCCAGGCGTAGCCTGGCCGAGAAATAGGAGCTGACAAGAATGATTACCGCATCTCGCATGGGCAGTGCCCCACTGACTTGGGATTGGTCCAATCTTGGCCGCGTGGAGTCTGCTGATCCCGCCGCAACATCGGCAGCCTGGGAAAAGCTCAAATCCCGCTTTGCCGCAGGCGAAGTCGGTTTCTACGATGCCCCGATCAACGCTGAGACCACGCAAGCCGCGGAATCTCAAGCTTTGGCTGAGTCCATTCTCGCCAAAAACATCTTCACGGACTGCCTTTTCCTTGGAATTGGCGGAAGCTCCCTGGGCCCTCTGAGTCTTCTCAACGCGCTTCAAGATCGTCGCAAGTCGCAGATTCGTTTCCATTTCATGGAAAACCCAGACGCGCTCGAGTGGAAGTCCACTCTCAAAGGCCTTCGTCCTGAGACGACGCTAGTCTGCGCAGTAACCAAATCCGGAACGACCTTTGAAACCATGGCGCAACTCATTCTCGCCATGGAATGGCTCGGAGAAGCGCGCCTCAAATCGCATCTCGTTGCGATCACCGATCCAGTCCGGGGTGACCTCAAGGCTTTTGCTCAGGCACAAGGCATTCCAACACTTCACATTGCTCCATCCGTGGGCGGACGCTTCAGCATTTTCACGCCGGTTGGACTTTTCGCAACGGCGCTTGCTGGCCTTTCGGTCACTGACTTCATGCAAGGCGCAAAGCAAGTCCGTGATTACTGTGAAAAGACTCCGCTCGAGAAGAACCCTCTTTTCGTCTTGGCCAATGAGCTTCTTCGCCACTATCCAAAGCGCACGTCGCATGTCTGCATGCCTTACTCTTCGCGCCTGAGAACTTTTGGCGATTGGTTTGTTCAGCTCTGGGGCGAAAGCCTTGGAAAAGACGGCAAGGGATTTACTCCAGTTGCTGCTCTGGGAGCCACTGACCAGCACAGCATCCTGCAGCTTCTTCGTGACGGTCCAGATGATAAGGTTACGATGTTCCTGACGGTTGATCAGGTCGAGGATGAAGTCAAAGTCCCGCGCCTTCCGATGCTTCGCATGGCCAATCTTCCTGCGTTCAAGATTCTGGAAGGCACAAGCCTTCACAATCTTCTTCGCTATGAGTATCAGGCCACGTCTTTGGTTCTTACCCGCCAGAACCGTCCAAACTTCACGATCCACCTGGATCGCCTGGATGAGCGCACCCTGGGATCGCTCTACTTCGCGTTCTGCGTTCTGACGGCCGTGACGGGAACCCTCTGGCAGGTCAATCCTTTTGACCAACCTGGCGTTGAAGAAGGAAAGGTCTATATCAAGAAATCCCTCTCCCAGCCTGAGTCTCAGCCTGAGGAAGAGGATGAAAATTCACCCGTCAATCGCCTGAGACGTCATCGCGAGAACGAAAACTAACATTAACTTAGACAGATAACGCGTCGCATCACCAATAAAGGTAATTGACGCTCGCAGGGCATACCCCTTACCCTAATTAAAGTTATGGTATGCCCTCCTTCTGACGATCCTAAGTCTTCATCCAGTGGCGCCAACGCTGCTGATTTGATGGAAAAGACCGCCGTGATTCGCGGCGACGCGGAGACCTTGAAAAAGGAACTCGCCAAGGCCAAGGAGCAAGCTGCGTGTCTCATCATCATCCGTGGTCAACCTCAAGGACATCGCTACTTTCTTACTCAGCCTGAGATGACCATTGGACGCGATCCTACGACTGAAATCGCGCCTTCCGATCAAAGCATCTCGCGTCGCCACGCCAAGATTCACCAGGTCGACAACCAAGTCACGCTGACCGATCTTGGCAGTTCCAACGGTACGTTTGTGAACGACAAGAAGATCGAGCCAGGCGTCCCCGTCACTCTTCAAAAAGAAGATATGATCAAGATGGGGAACTTCATCTTCAAGTATCTTCCTGCGGGCGAGCTTGAGATTCTTTTCTACGGCAATCTCGGATCCGCGGCTCACACCGATCCAATGACCTTGATCTACAACAAGGGCTATTTGCTCGAGGCATTGGAAGCGGAGTTCAAGCGCGCAAAGGCTCTGCACACTGATTTTTCCGTGCTCTTCTTTGACCTCGACCATTTCAAGAAGGTCAACGACACCCACGGACATGACGCCGGTGACTTCGTTTTGAAAGAGTTCACCGCACTCATCCGCACCGGTCATCTTCGTCCAAAGGACGTCTTTGCCCGTTACGGTGGCGAAGAGTTCGTCGTGCTGCTGGCCAACACCGGCGGCAAGGACGCAGCTGAGCTTGCTGAGCGCATGCGCGCGGCCGTGGAGTCTCATGCCTTTATTTACGAAGGCAAACGCCTCCCGATCACGACCAGCATGGGTGTTGCTGAGCTCACTTCAACGATTGAGTCTCCTTCAACTTTGCTCAGGGCTGCCGACAAGGCGCTCTACTCCGCAAAGCAAGGCGGTCGTAATCGCGTTGTGGTGGCTTCAGGCTGAGCCCCAACTGAAATGAATCAGGTCTGGAGCCTGATGCAATATGAATGAACTCTGGAGTGCAGAGTTTTTGCCATTTTGGATCTTTGTCTTCTTCTCCCTGCTCATTCTCGCGCTGACTTTCATCTTCGGGCCAAAACTTCAGAGAAAGAGAAGCGAGCTTCTTCTCAGACACTTTCAGGGAAAATTCATTTATCCTGGCGGTACTTTAGAAATCCCTTACGCAGGCGCGCTTTTTCGAATCATGAGACTTGCTCGAGGCGCGGGCACCTACAACAGTGTGGGCGGCAGCTTCCCCACTCTTTGGACCTATACGACCCAGTCCCCAAAATTCATCATCGGCAACGCACAGTCCGGCAAATACACATATGGAAACTTCCTCATTCTTCCTCCTCACGAGACTGTCACGGCGGGAAGCTTTTCATTTTTGGTTGGATCCGAAAGCCCGGAACTGAAAGAGCAGATCAAGACACTTTTAATGGAAAGCCCTGATCTGTCTCGTCGCCTCAGTCAGCTCTTCGAAAAAGAATTCGGACATCTCACTCTCTCTACCGAGAATCACCTCAAGAACTTTTCCATTCAGCGCAAGCCAGTTCTCCGCTACATGACACTTCCTGAGGAAATCTATCAGCAGCCTGCGAAGCTTGAGCCCATTCTCAAAACCATTACGGATTTTGTGGAAAAGCTCGGCATCTCATTCGATCCGTCCTAAACAGCATCAAAAGAGATGCTGAGCTTTTCAGTGACATGCACTCCGCCGGCGGAGAGTCTTGCACTTACCTTAAAGTCAGGTCTTGCTTTGAACCTTACAAATGTCCCGTAAAGTCCGGTGCGCGATCAAAGCGATCATGTTGACCATCAAAGATACGAACCGGCGCCGCAGCCCACTCACGCGGATCAAGATCATCCAGCGCAGCCAGGACCACGACGGTCAATGGCTTCCCAATCGGACTGACTCCTTGAGCAAAAACCTTGATACCGCATTCTTTGCAGAAGTGATGAACAGGACTTTTCCAGTATTTTGAAAGAAACTCTTCGCCAGATGTTACCTTGAAATTCTCAGGCTGAACCACAGCGCCCCAAAGCCGAGCCTTCGTGCACATCCTGCAATTGCACTTGAACGTTCCCGCCTGCAGATCAAAAGTGGCTTCAAACTTCACTTTTTCACACTCGCAACTGCCGTGATAAGTTTTCATTCAGCTATAACTATCAGCCAACTTGGCCCGGCACAAGAACGAGCTGACTTCGATATTACTCCGCCGGCGGAGTGAATTGTCTTTCGCAGAATCACTCGCGCTTGAGTTCAGTTTAAGGGAAAATCTCATCTATTATTTTTCTCAAAGCACTTGACAGGATTTTTCTGAAAAATGACATAACTTTGCAAAAGCGGCGTATTTTCGCCTTAATAAGCACTAGTTTGAACTCTAGATCATTTTGAGTCACAACAGGCCTGAAAAAAGAACTTTTGAAAATGAGCTTACCTTAGGGCATTCTCGCGCGTTTTAGAGCATGCGAAATTCAATGATATTTAGTGCGCATGCAAAGTCCAAAACAACTTTCAAACGAAGCATTACTTAGAAACACTCAAACACTTGTTGCTGAGGAAAGAAAACTCACAACAGAAATTCTGTGGCATCTGCATGAGATTCAAGTTCGGCGTCTTTATGCGGAAAGAGGATACGGATCTCTCTTCGAGTACGCCGTTCAAGCCTTAGGCTATAGCGAAGCTGCTGCCGGAAGACGAATTGCAGCAATGAGACTATTAGTCGAAGTACCGGAAATAGAACCTGCCTTACAAAAGGGCGAAGTGAGCCTTTCGACTCTTTCAACGATTCAAAGCTTCATTCAACGTAAAGAGCAGCCTGTTTCCAAATCAGAAAAGAAGGAACTCGTGTTGGCTCTTCAGGGCAAGTCTCGTCGTGAATGTGAAAAGCATCTAGTTGCATTAGATCCTGTTGCTGCCACTCCAAAAGAGAAGGAACGGGTCATCAGCCCCCATCAAACCGAGATCCGTTTTGTTGCTGATGATGAACTATTGCAAAAGCTGCAAAGAATTAAAGAACTGGATGGACACGCTAACTCAAACCCAACTTACTTTGAGCTCTTTCATCGCTTAGCGGACATAACGCTTAACAAGCTTGATCCTTTAGCCAAAAAGAAAGTCACTCCGCCGGCGGAGTCAACTCAGGTCAAACTAACAAAAACGGTTAATCAGCCTATAAGGAATCCACGGCACATCCCAATTCCAGTTCGACGAGCAGTCTGGATGAGAGACAAATCCCAATGTACTTACCTTAGCCCCAGTGGACAGCGGTGCGGATCAAAGTTCGCCCTTCAAATTGACCATAAGAAACCAGTGGCTTGGGGCGGAAAAAGCGAGCTGCACAATCTCCAACTCCTCTGCCGGGAGCACAACCGACTCAAAGCGATCACTCAAATCGGCACATCGGTTATGAATCACTTTATCCGGTAGCCAAACACTCTCGCTGCGTTTTCTAAGTTATTGATTTCATTACTTCTATAACAGACGGCAAAGGCTCATAAATTCGGCTACTCCCCTAGTCAGCCCCCCTTAAATGTGAGATAGCGCTTCTATGGCCTCAACTCAGTCTGAACTTGCTCCAAGGGTTCATATTCTTGAACCTCTCGTTGCCGAGCGTATTGCTGCCGGCGAAGTGATCGAGCGCCCATCAAGCGTCGTAAAGGAGCTCGTTGAAAACTCACTCGACGCGGGCGCTACTGAAGTCACTGTTCTTCTCGAAGAAGGCGGAAAGCGCCTGATTGAAGTTCTTGATAATGGCCATGGCATTCATCGTGATGACCTCAAAGTTTGTATTCAGCGCCACGCAACCAGCAAGCTTTCGAGTCTTGAAGACCTGGAGAGAATCTCAACCTTGGGCTTTCGCGGCGAAGCACTTCCCAGCGTAGGCGCGGTCGCAGATCTTACGATTCTTTCTCGCGCTCGTGGTGAAGACACGGCTTATCAGCTCCATCTTCATTCGCTTCAAGCCTCTCCTGAGCCAGAAGCCGTGACGTTTGGTCATTTCATGAGCTCGCCTCATGGAACGCGTATTCAGGCTCGCGGGCTATTCTCGCAGGTTCCAGCGCGTCTTAAGTTTCTGAAGTCTCAAGCCTCTGAAGTTTCGCAAGTCCGCGAGTGGATCGAAAGACTGGCTCTTGCTCATCCTGAAACAGGTTTCAGGCTTGTGAGCGATGGGCGTCAGGTTTTGAGCCTCCGCCCACAAGACGAAGTTGGCCGGGTAAAAGCCATTCTGTCGGATGGCGATGATTATCCGATCATTACGGCCTCAAATGATCTGGGTCTTAAAGATTCTGGCAAAGGCATCTTGCAGGTCAGAGCGCATTGGCTTCAGGGCCTGAGCTCTCCTCAGACCCGCAAAGTCGTGCAAGTCGTGAACGGAAGGTCTGTCCGCGATCGCATGGTTCAGCAAGCGATCCTCGCTGCTTTCCGCCAAGCGCTTCTTCCAGGCCAGTTCCCTGCGGTTGCGGTTTTCATCGACATTGATCCTTCTGAGATCGATGTGAACGTGCATCCGACCAAGACTGAAATTCGCTTTCTGGACAGCCGAAAAGTTTTCCACGCCATTGAGTCGCTTCTCTCATCCATGATCGAAAAGCGCGGCGCTCCTGCTGTTGTGGCTACTTCGTCTGGCGCTTCGAACCCATGGGCGTCGCAGGGCGCGGCTTTTGGATCAAGCTCAAGCTTTGGAGGGTCTGCGCCGCATCAGTGGTCACCTCAGCCATCAGGCTACAGACCCACCTGGCAAGCTTCCGAAGCCATGCCTAAGTCGCAAACACCTTTCGATTTCACGACGCCTCCAACGATGCCGGTTTCTAATCCGGGCGGATCGGGCTTTGAGCTCGGTCTCAACAGTGGAATGGGCCGGAGCGAAACAGCCCCGACGACGAGCACGCAAGCCTATGCGCCAAGCACTCAAACTGCAGGGCAAGCGCTCGGTCTTACACCTGAGCGCTTCATGGGCACGGCGTTCAACACTTACCTCTTTTACGACGTGGGACATGAGCTCGTCCTCATTGATCAACACGCCGCTCACGAGCGCATTCGCTATGAAAAGCTGAAAAAGCGCGCTCTGGATGTTGCAAAAGCATCAGGTCCAGATGCCCCAGCTGGAGCATCCGTTGTATCTGGCGCAGGCGTTCAAGCGCTTCTCATTCCAGAAGCAGTCCGATTTGCTTCGGATGAGCGCATGAAAGTCGAATCCCGTCTCGATTGGCTCATGGCCCTTGGCTTTGATGCCGAGATCTTTGGCGAAGACACTCTTCTCTTCCGCGCAATCCCGGGCGAATGGGGCGCACATGAGCTCAGAACCCGTCTTAAAAGCCTCACGGAGCGCCTGATCGCCGCAGAAGCTTCGGAAAACCAGCCGCTTCAAAGCATCTTCATGGACGAGACACTTTTTGAAAAGCTCGCTAGCGAAGCCTGCCACTCAGCGATTCGCGCGGGCGATCGCCTGGAGCGCGTCGAAGCGCTCGAGCTCATTGAGCAGCTCTTCACCTGTGAGCATCCTTGGAACTGCCCGCATGGCCGTCCCACCGTTGCACGCATTCCCAAAGGCAAAGTTGAGGAATGGTTCCAACGCCGGGTCTAAAAGTAGCGATTCTGACTGGCCCGACCGCAACCGGAAAAACCGGACTTGCGATCGAGCTTGCTGAAAAGCATGGCTCAATGGAGATCATCAATGCCGATAGCCTACTCGTTTATCGGGGAATGGATATCGGAACCGCAAAGCCAACCCAGGCTGAACAGAAAAACATTCCGCACCATCTCATCGATATTCGCGATCCTCATGAAGCTTTCACCGCGGGAGATTTTCATCGTGAGGCGACAAAAGCCATCGATGAGATCCACACCCGAGGCAAACGCGCGCTCATCGTCGGTGGCACAGGCTTTTACTTGAAAACTCTTCTTTACGGTCTTTGGCCTGCTCCAAAATCCGATCCAGCCATCAGACAAAAACTTGAGCAAGAATCAAACGACGAGCTCTATCAAAAATTAGAAAAGCGTGACCCCAACGCCGCGCTCCGAATTGGACGCAATGATCGCTATCGTCTGATCCGCGCACACGAGATGATCGAACTCTCTGGCATGACGCCTACAGAGATGCAGGCGCAAACTCCAAAGGAGCCAGATCCTCGCTTTGAGCTCTGGGTTCTGGATCGCACAAACGATGAGCTTTACGCACGGATCGAAAAACGCACTGACCAAATGATTGAGCAAGGCCTGATCGAAGAAGTTAAAACTCTTCAAACACGCTACGCGGGCCAGGAGCTTCCACGAGCGCTCTCATCGGTAGGATATCGAGAGACAAAAGATTTCCTCGCCGGCGTCGCGCCCGAAGGCCGGAAGATTGCGCCTGGCATTGAAGGCTTGAAGTCTGAGATCTCGCTCTCCACACGCCAGCTCGTCAAAAGCCAACGCACCTGGTTCCGCGGTGAGAAGTCTTCGCACTGGTTCACGCTCGATCAGGATCTGCCCGCACTTCATGAAGCTTGGAAGAACATCTATGGCTAAGCAAAAACCCCGCATCGTTCTTACCTACCCCATTCATTGTGATGTCATTGAGAATGAGCTTAAGCCTTATGCTCATGTCGATTTGATCGTAGATCCTAAGAAACTTCCAAAAGCGCTTCAGAATGCTGACGGACTCATCACTCTTCTCACCCAGCCTGTAACCGACTCGCTCCTGGCGAATGCACCACGCCTTCGCGTGGTGGGTAATATGGCCATCGGAGTCGATAACATCGACCTCAAAGCCTGCGCGAAAAGAGGAATCCAGGTCGTCAACACTCCCGATGTTCTCACCCGGGCAACTGCCGAGCTTGCGATCACCCTGCTTTTTGCTGCAGCCAAGCGCGTTCCAGAAGGCGAAGCCCTGTGCCGCCAGGGAAAGTTCAAAGGCTGGGAACCCGACATGCTCCTGGGCTTGGAGCTCAAAGGTCGCAAAGCCGTTTTGGTCGGTAAAGGACGCATCGGCCACGAAACCGGAAAGATGATGCAGGCTCTGGGGCTCAAAGTCGATTACATCACCCGGAAAGATTCGCCCGCTGTGATTGAAAAAAAGCTCAAGCAAGCCCAAGTTCTCTCGCTTCATGCGCCTTATAACGCATCGACTAAGCATTGGCTCAATCAGCAACGCATTGCACTCCTTCCCAAAGACGCCATCGTCATCAATACGGCAAGAGGACCTGTGATTGACGAAAAAGCGCTCATCCAAGCACTTCAAAAGAAACGCATTTTCGCTGCAGGCCTGGATGTTTACGAGAAAGAGCCCCAGATTCCAAACTCACTCAGAAAACTTCCAAACGTCGTGCTTCTCCCTCACGTGGGAAGCGCAACGCGTGAAACGCGGGAGGCCATGGCAAGACTCGTGGTTCAAGGAACCCTCGGGGTTTTGAGTGGAAAACGCGTCCCAAACACAGTAAAATTTCAAGGCTAACTTATGGCAAGAAACGGTCAACGCATTATCATTGTTTCGGACGGAACCGGCGAAACCGCTGCTCAAATGACTAAGGCAGCGATGGTCCAGTTCAGCGATCGAAATGCTTATTTCACTCGTTACAAGAATGTCCGTAACGAAGCTCAAATCGAAGCGATCTGCGATGACGCTGCCGTCCGGCATGAGCTCATCGTCTACACGATCGTCTCGCCGCAGCTTCGCGCTTTTCTTGCGACTAAAGCTCGCGAAAAAAACATTCCCTGCATCGACCTTCTGGGCCCGCTTCTCATGGGCCTTGCCAACTACTTTGGATATGAGCCCAAGTCCATCGCGGGTCTCTTGCACGACGTGAACGAAGATTACTTCCGCCGCATCGAGGCGATGGAGTACACCATCCAGCACGATGACGGTCGCGACCTGACTGGTCTTGAAAAAGCCGATCTCATCATCCTGGGAATCTCGCGCACGTCCAAGACCCCACTCTCGATGTATCTTTCCCACCAGGGCTGGCGAGTTGCCAATGTGCCTTTGATTCAGGGATTTGATGTTCCAAAGGAAGTCTTTTTGATCGACCAGCGCCGGGTGGTTTGCCTGACAATCGATCCAGAGGATCTTGCAACCATTCGTAGAGCGCGTCTCGAGCGCCTGGGACATGATCGGGGTGGCGAGTACGCGGATCCTGACAAAGTTAATCAAGAGATCGAGTACGCCAACGAGATCTTCCGCCGAAACCGTAAATGGCCGGTTTTTAACGTCACCGGCAAGGCCCTCGAGGAAACAGCATCCGAAATCGTCAAGCTTATGGCTTCCCGCCGCTTGACACCGCCCCATTGGATGGAACATCTTCCTCCAGTTCCCCCGACGGTGGTATCATCTACTAAACCGAAGTAAGCCCGAAGTAAGGAGTAACCCATGGCCCAGGCAGGCAGTCCGAATAAACCCAGAGGTTCCAAAGTCTGGTACAATGGAAAAATTCTTGCGACCGAAGATGCGAAAATCAGCCTCTACACCCACGGCTTGCACTACGGCGTAGGCGCCTTCGAAGGCATTCGCGCTTATAAGCAAAAGAGCGGTGGCGGCGCGATCTTTCGCCTGACCGAGCATATGGAGCGCCTGGCAGAGAGCGCCAAGATCCTGGGTCTTGAACTCCCCTACACCGTCGAGCAACTTTGCCGAGCAGCCATTGAAACCTGCCAGGCTAATAACTTTCTGGAGTGCTACGTCCGTCCAATCATCTTCATTGCGGATGGCCCTCTGGGCGTCAACCCTGGCGCAAATCCTCCGATCGACGTTGCCGTTCTCACTTGGGAATGGGGCAGCTATCTTGGAGATTCCGGCATCAATCAAGGCTGTCGCTTGAAAGTTTCAAGCTTCATCCGCCCTCATGTCAATTCGATCATGACCAAAGGCAAGATCACGGGCCAATACGCAACCGGCGTTCTCGCTAAGCGCGAAGCCATCGCTGCAGGTTACGATGAAGCTCTTCTTCTCGATCCAGAAGGTTATTTGACTGAAGGCAGCGGCGAGAATCTTTTCATGGTGAAAAACGGCGTCGTGAAGACGACTCCCCTCACCTCCATTTTGAACGGCATCACCCGCAACACCGTGATGACCTATCTGGCTGAGCAAGGCATCAAAGTCGTTGAGCAACGCTTTACGCGTGATGAGCTCTGGTGCGCGGACGAAGTGTTCCTCACCGGCACGGCAGCCGAGATCACGCCTGTTCGTGAAATCGATGGCCGCTTGATCGGATTTGGCGCGGCGGCTGGCAAGCCAGGCCCGATTGCCTCGAAGCTTCAGAAGGATTACGCAGCGATTGTTCGCGGCGAGCTTTCTCCTGCTTACGCAAAGAACTGGCTTACCGCGATCGACTGATGCTGATCGGCGTTGGTCGTATCGTACTCGACTTCTACAATAACGAGAAAGCATCGGTAAAAAACCGGATGCTGGAGGACTTTTGCACCGACTTGCGCAAAAAGTTCAATATCTCGTGTTTAGAAGTCGCGGACTTTGATGATCCCGAGCGCTGCGTGATCGGCTTTGCTGCCGTCATTCCAGAAACCTGGAAAACCCAGAGCGCTCAGGGCTTTGTTGAAAAGATCTGCCAGACAATCGATGAGACTGCCTTTGCTCGCGTGATGGTTGAAGACTGGGATCTGCTCTCTCACGGAGATTGAGCCCACCCATGTCGAGTTCATGTAAGAAAACAAATGATAAGGCCCCGCGCTAAACACGCAGGGCCTCGTCAGTTAACCTAGCCTTATCAAAAGTCAGAGCAAACGATTAACGCCCGCCCCAGACTTCCACCTGAGCCTTGGATCCGAAGATATTGAACGAATCTCCGTAGATGATCACTTGATCAATCGCGCGGTCACGGTCGCCGCGGCCACGATTAAAGTCATCAAAGTCCATGTAATAGGAGTCATGCTCCTTGAGCATGATGTTTTCCCGGCGAACGCGCTCTTGCGTTGAGAAAACCACTTCGACGTATTTCACTTCAAAGTCGTCATCCTTTGCAATGAGCTTAATGCCATCAAAGCGGCCCTTGTCCAGGCCTACATCAATTCGGCGGGTATCAGGCTTGCTCTTGCTGACCAAGCCCGTCGTACCCAACATCGTGAACGAGAGCTCGCGGCGCGGCTCATGGCGAGGAGGCGCTACGACAATCGGTGGTTCCTCGTGGCGAGGTTCCACCACGACGACAGGAGGTGCCTCATGGCGAGGTTCCTCATGATGACGACGAGCCAGAAGCCCTTCTACGCGAACCGAGGCTGGACGATAGTTGTCCGCGCCACCGTAACCACCGCCATGGTATCCGCCATAGCCTCCGCGGCCACGATCACGGCCGTAGTCTCGACCGCCACGTCCGCCATCGCCGCGATCTGGCGTATCAATTCCAAAGACGCGAATGGATCTGATGCAACGACCGTTTGGACGGCCATCCATCACATCATCGACGTCGAGCCAGCCGGTGGACTGACCGGAGTCGAGATAGATCCCATCAGAGCCGCGACGGTCGTCAGAGCGACGATCGCCATAGCGTGGGCCGCGGTCATCGGACATATCGATGGAGTCACTGTTTCTGCCATATGAATCGGCATCGCGATATTCAACATCAATACGAGTGAGATAAACGCTATCGCTGAATGCACTGAGCTTGATATGGGTCAAGCCGCATTGAATACGAGGATTGCTGAAGACGTCCAAGGTGCCTGCATCCACACGATGGCCTGAATTACCAATCACCACCTCACCCAAGGTAATCACTTCGCGCTCGCGGAACCGATCATCGTTTCGATCCGCCCATCGACCTGGGCGGGCTTGCGCGATGCCACCGATAGTGAGCGCAACCAACAGAGAGGCCTGGATCCAGTTCTTGGCATTCTTCTTCATACTTCTCTTTACTCCTCGATTAAAAATTCCTGCGAGGAGAGATTGCAGAGAGTATGCCGCGCGGCATGAATGGTTATCCTGCGCGAATTCATTAAGATTGTGGAAACTCTGTGGAAAAGAAAGAGACACAGCGATGTCGAGAACTTTGACACTCGTTTTTGATCTGAACGAGATCAATCTACCATCCACGGCAGATCAGCGGCAGGATCTCGGAATGGGACGCAGCGGACATGCCGCAAGCACCGCATGGATGCTGCCTGCAGACCTTTCCGGAGGAACTAGCAACTGGGCACCTTGCCTTTTTACGAGTGCCTGGATGTAAGAGTTATACATAAACTCAGTGATATCTATTTTGCAGCCTTCTTGCTCGTTCGAGCTCAGGTTTCGGTTAACTTGGATCTCTTTCATATAATCCGAGACTGGGCCCTTGAAGAGAATGCTGGAAGGTTCCTTCGAAGAGCCTGCGGCCCAAGCGCAGAGCTTCGCCTCATCAGGAGGAGTTGAGCTTCGAGAGTCAGCGTAAAGGTCATTATAGGCTTGAATGCGCTGTCGGATGGACTTCAGCGCTTCCAGTTGGCCCACTTTCCCTTGTGTATAAGCGGTCTTGATATCGGCAAATCGCTCATCTTTCCAGGCAAGCTCCCAATACGAAAGCTCGTCTTTCATCACAGAAAGATGCTCTGAGCTTCCCTCTTGATCGAAGTCAACTTTGCCCCAGGCCTGGATGCTGAATAAGTCCACGCGATGCAGGAAGAGCGGATCCTCTTTGGGAAATTTTTCTGCCCATTGATCCTTCTTAATTTGTGATGCTTCGGGATGACTTAGAGTTTCCCAGGCAAGCCGGACCAGGGATGCATCCGATAGCTCATGGCTCAATGGACGCAAAGCAATTAAAGGATCCGGCTGTTTTACCCCTTTGAGCTTTAACCCATAACTGCGCGCTAAGAGCTCAACATCACTGTGACCCGAAACTTCAAAAGGCGCATTAAAGAGCATTCCCAAGAGGTGTCGAACCTCAGGCGAATACTGCGAAAATTCGGGATCCTTTTTCAGCCTCTCCTGCCAAGCCTTCTCAAAACGAGAGGCCAGGCTGGCGCCTGATTTTCTTTTCTCATCCTGATAAACTTCAAATGCAATTCGACTGATCTTTGCGAGTTCGGCTCGAGTACGCAAGAGCCCGAGAGACTTCATTTGTCCGAGCCTGGCTAAATAGCCCGCATGACCGTGGCTCATGCGCCAGAGCTCCATGTTCTCTACGTGCTCATGCGTGTAGTAAGTGATCGCCCGGGTTGTATCGAGACCCAATTGCCGGGCAACAAAGCCAGGCTTCAACATGTCCAAGCGACCCAGTTCACGCAGATAAGCCAGACCCGGAGTCACATCGGATTTCAAAATCTCATCAAACTTTTTTTCGAGAGTGTCATCAATGGTGACAGTCGCTGCAGTGAACATCGGAATGCCTAAGAGAATTTTCGCTGGCTCCGTCAGATGATATCGACTCTGCAATAGCTCAAACGGAAGCGTCAAAGGAGCCGCGGGCCAATCACTGGGAGAATACAAAAGACTTTTCCACGGAATATGGTCTGAGTTTTCTCGACGCTTCACAACGACCCGTTTCATGACACTTTTGATGCAGCCAGGGAAATCTGGAGCGTTCTTGCAAAGTCCCACGAGCTCAGACGAATACCTGACGGGGAGCGAGTTTTTTCCAGTCGTGATGAGTCGTGAACCCTTCGACTCTTTCACTTCTTTCCAGTATTGTTTCTGGAAGGTGATGACTTCATTCGCGCGGGCGCGGGTATTTTTAAATGTCAGGCGATCCTTCAGATATTGACCAATGCCTCGGCCGCAAGAGGGCACCGGCGCTTCTTCCGCCCATCCAGAGGCAGATAAAAGCAGGCCAGCCATGCCCAGAGCAAAGACAAATTGTAGCTTAAAACTCCAGGCTCTCATCCTTAGTAGTCACAACCTCTTGATCTTACACTAAAGAGCAGGCGCCATGCCAATGCATGTGAGCAGTTAGACTGGACTAATATTCGAGCAATTACTCACTATTACACGTCATATAAATAAGAATAATCGACCTATTTTAAGCGAATAAATCGCCAAAATTATAAACAACGCCAGTACAGTGACATGTGTCAGGAGCTACCTAATTATCATACGCCTTATTGCCGTGATGATTCGTGAGTATAGACTTTAACGTTTGCGTGGGGTCACTCTGTCGGCCTAAACCAAATTTTTTGATTCAGATCAGTTGGAAATGCGGAATTTCCCAAGGGAAAGTTCCCAAACCTGAGTTGCCCGTCCCTCACATTGTATATGTCCCTGATCTGCCGCCCTAAATGAGGAACAATAGCCGGATCACAACTCACTTCAGCTATGTCCTTGGCAACGTTCAATGCCCAGTCTGAAAAGCCACAGGCCCTCTTCGAATTATAATAGGCAACGACATCCGGATGAATGAGTGTCATCTTCATTGATTTCGGGAAGATTCCGATCTCAAAACCAGGACCCATCGC
>JBJMMA010000100.1:0-5221 GCA_045805065.1 Bdellovibrionia bacterium
CGGCATCCTGCCTGGGAAGGACTCGGTTTTTAGCTTTCTTTTGAACTCAGTTTGCTTTGCCCACATTTGTACTTTGAGGAACGCACCATCACCACCCAAAGTAGGCGACCACCTTTTGGTTAGCTCTTAAGGAGACTGAGGAACTCGGCGCGGAGGGTGGCGTCTTTTTCGAACGCTCCTATTGTCGCTTTTGTGATCGTTGAGCTGTTTTGCTTTTCCACGCCTCTCATCATCATGCACATGTGCGAGGCTTCGATGTGGACCATGACGCCTTTGGGTTTGAGGATGCGATCGATCTCTTGGGCGATTTCGCGTGTGAGGCGCTCTTGCACTTGGAGTCTTCGTGCGTAGATGTCCACGATGCGCGGAATTTTGGAGAGACCGATCACGCGTCCGTCGGGGATGTACGCTACATGCGCTTTTCCAAAGAATGGGAGCATGTGATGTTCGCAGAGGGAGAAGAATTCGATATCACGAACTAGGACGAGTTCGCTTCCTGGTTCATTGAAGACGGCACTTCCCACCGCGTCTCTCACGCTGGTCTCGTATCCTGAGGTCAGAAAACGCAGAGCCTTGGCAAAGCGCTTAGGTGTGTCGAGCAGCCCTTCGCGTTTTGGGTTCTCGCCCACGAGATGGAGCATGAGCCCTGCTATTTTTGAGAGCTCATCGCCACCAGCGGCTGGTTCTTCAGACAACAACTGAGAGTGACTGCACGTCGATTCTTGGATCTTCATGATCCTATCTTCTCCTGGGTAATAAAAATGGTAAATCCTGTTTAAATTGTTTAAACTGGGGCTATACTCAAAAATAAAGGGGTCTGACATGAAAACACTCCATGAGAACCAAAAGAAGATCCTCGATTACCTACTCGACCATCCAGACGGTGCAACGCTTGAGGAGCTGTCTGCTCATTTAGAGATCACCAAGACGGCTGCAAAAGAGCACATCCTCAAAGTGATTAATCTTGGACTCCTTACCTACTCAGATTCCAAAGGATCCGTGGGACGACCCAAGCGCCGCTACCTTCTTACATCCGAAGGGCATGAGGCTTTTCCCAAGCAGTACTCCTGGCTTTCGAATGTGCTTCTGGAGCTTCTTGCAGAAGATCTTGGCGAAGAAACCGTTGCGCGCCTGATGTCCGATCTTGGCAAAAAAGTCGCGGGCTCGATGAAACCTCAATTTGAGAAAGTGAAATCTACTGCGGAGCTTTTGGCCCTGATCACGCAGACTCTCAATGAACTCGGTTATCGCGCGCTTCTCAAGCAAAGCGATGTTCGCAAAGGCGCGATCCTTGAGGCCACTCACTGTGTTTATCACTCCGTAGCCAAGCAACATCCCGCGCTCTGTGGCTTTGATATCTCGTTTCTTGAGAATGCTTCAGGCATGAGCGTTCAAATGGAGAGCTGCATTGCCAAGGGAGGCTCGACTTGTCGATTTTGCCTAAAGAATCGTGCCTAATCGTGCCATTATATATTTCTCGTAAATCCTAAGACCTTGAAACAATTTCAACTATTTCAGATCTACTTAGGTAGATTTGCAGCCGATTCAGGTCGTTTCTTCAATTCTTTTAAGAACTTACTCAATGTCCACTCAAGACATTGGATAACGCACTGAATAACCCTTAAAAGTCCCTTCGCTTACGCAAATCAGCGTTCAACGCAAAGGAGACCTTTAAATGAAAGCACGTTTCTTCAGTATCGCTCTCGCAGCCTTGGTCATGTCCCTTACCGGCATGGCTCAAGCCAAAACCCAAACCGTCTCGCTCTATCGTACGGTTTCTGAATATAGCCCAGCCGTTGTCATGGAAACCACGCAACCTGTTTACGTCGAGTCGATTGATGTGAACTGGCGCGGTGCCAATGGCTACTCGGCCATTAACGCGCAAGTCCTGGCCGATGGTGAGCTGGTCTGGAGCGGATTGATCCCAGCTTATGATCCTACTTTCCACACCGCGATCCGCGCTCGTGTGACGACGATTGAGCTTCGCGTTTCGGGCGGCTCCGCTTACGTGAACTGGGCCAAGGTCTACACCGCGAACGGCAAGCCAAGCCAGGCTCACGGTCCTGACTTTATCGGTGATCTCGACAGCGCCGCTGAACTTGCTCGCGAGCTGATTTACACCCTGGCTGACATCGAGCCAACGCTTAACCCAGAGCAAACGCGCGCTCACATCATCCCACTCAAAACCGCTGCAGCGAACGTTTACTCCATCGCAGAAGCCTCAGGCTCCATGCGCCGGATCGATGTGTTCAACGCTGTGTATGCGCTTGAGCTTGAGTTCCGCAATCAGAACGACTTCTACAAGAGCCTGATTGCAGTGAATGGCGACTTCGAAGCTGTTCTCAATCTCATGACGATTCGCGAGCGTTACAAGGCGCTCTTTGGAAGCACGAGCTACCCAGAAACCACGGGTAACTCTTTGAATTGACTCAACAGTAAGCCCGAAGATCCCCACTTCGGGCTTACAACTCATTGAAACAGCTCAATTTATTCCAAAAGGATGAATAATTGACTGTTTTGCATAGTCTTGATAACGCTGTGCATTATTTTTAGGAGAATTTATGCCTATGCAGTCATTGAACTGTTTTAAGACGCGCTCTACTTTTCTTGTGCTGAGCGCCGCCCTCATTCTGGCGAGCCCGCAAGCCTCATTTGCGTTCGGCGCAAAAGCTCCGACCTCCGACTCGGATTCGGCAACAGGCATTCAAAGCCTGACGAACGCGGAGAGATTGCAACTGATTCATACGGCAATCTCGCTATTTAACCAGGAACACGCACAAGCAATTTCGCCGGCCGAATATCGCAGTTCACAAGAATTTACCTTCTCAGATGGAGTGAAAGACAGCGCTTGCGCGGTAGGAGAAGCCAAGATCAGAGCGGAGCTGGTGCAGAAATATGGTCCTTCCCTCGATCCGCTTTGTACAAAAATCACTCCCGCATTGGAACCCTCTCTGGGCTGCACCGACCTCGTTGAAATCATCATGGAGAAGCAAAGCGGCGCAGTGATGAAAGAATCCGGCCTCTATACCTACTGCATTGTCACCCAACCTTATACGGTTCGCTTTTACGCAGCACTCACTTCAAAAGCTCAGCAACTGATCAAGGGCGGCTTTCTCTATGTCTCGACCAACACCGATGTTGAATACAACGTCCGCGCCATTCAGTCGGCATTAGGAAATCTCGTTCTCTTGCCAAGACAACGCAAATCCCTCGACGGCTTTTTCAGTGCGAACGATTCGTTTGTTCGCGCCATCGATGCTGAGAAAGCAAACGCTTCAGCGGGAAAAGAAGCCAAGCCGCTCACCCACAGAAGCTTTGTTGAGAAAGCGAGTCTGATCGTCGCCCACTACCGCTATCTCAAAGACGACTTCGCGGAGCTCGCTCAGTTCAGCTCAGCAAACGGTGGCATGCTTAAAACCAACCAGGACGCCGTCAAGGTGATCGACAGCGCCGTGAACAATCTGACGAAAGACTACGGTCTCGATTCCGAAATCACGGCAAAACAAGTCGCCGACTACGGCCGCGTTCTTCTGGATCTCTTGAATAACTACTCGCTCACTCTCACAACGACCGAAAAAGCGATTCTTCAACCCGTGCTTGTTCAGCTCGTCACCCAAGTCATCCCAGCATCTGAAGCCTACGGCGACGTAGGCGCCCACGACGCCGTGGTGAAGCTCAAATCAATTTGGGAGTCGACTGCGTTTACTGCGCTTTTAACGGACAAACTCTCGGTCTCGGACGATAAGTCCACGAGCCTGATCCTCAACATGAGCGCTGCTGCATACAAACTCGGTCTCTCGGCAAACGTCGACATTCGGACATTTGATGCCCGCGATGCGGACCGGATCAAAAACAGAAGACTGAACTAAGACTCAAACCTGATTATTTGGAGTATTATCAAATGAAAACCGCGAACCTTTTCAGAAACATTCTCATGTTTGCCGGTGTGGCAAGCATGCTCGTCAACGGATCCTCCTCCGCTTTTGCCTTCGGCGCAAAAGCGCCAGATCCGGCAGCTCAGGCGTCTCAGATCAAAAACAAGTCTCAGTATCTCGAGAACGCCGTCAATGAGTTCAACTCAAAGTACGCTGACGTAACCATCGGCTCTACTCGCACGAACAAGGATTTTTCCGATGAAGAGATGTATAGTCTCGCGATCCCTTATTATAATGCAGCCGTGCAAGAACTTTGCAGCAAGCTCTCGCCTGTCATTCCTACTGGCAGCTCATGCAAGGATCTGATTCAAGCCAATATTCGCACTTCCCAAAAAAACGACTCATCCTACAAAACTCCAACGGGTGAGTTCATTGGATTTTGTGCGCTCACCTTTGGGGTCGGCTGCATCCTGGATGGAGGCTCGTCGTACAATTACAACTATAACCATGTCTATAGCCCCCACGCCCAGTTCAGTGTCGCATTGACGAATAAGGCCGCCTCCCTCGCCAAGAGCCCCTTTTTCAATGACCCGACCAATAAATCCATCGAGTACAATGTCATGGCGATTCAAACGGCCCTGAATAACCTTCAGCTCCTGCCTGCTCAGAAGAAAACTCTCGATGGCTTCTGGAATGCTGCTTCGGCATTCACCTCAGCCATCAACACTGAGAAGGCCAAACAGGCCCGCGGCGAGACTTTCCTACCGATCACGCATAGAAACTTCGTCAACCAGGCCAATCTCCTGGTCGCCTACCACCGTTATCTCAAAAACGATCTCGCCGAGCTTGCCCAGTTCGGGTCCGTCGAAGGCGGAGTGTCTCAGAACAACAAGGCAGCTGTTGAGGTCATCGCCAACTCCATCCGCAACCTCACTGAGGCCTACGGTTTAGATGCAGACGTTGCCTCAAAGCAAGTCGCAGCCTATGGCCGTGTTGTGCTCGATCTTCTGAGCAATTTCTCCATCCAACTGACTCTCAATGAGAAGCAAACGCTGCAACCGATCATGCTTCAGATCGTCAGTCAGGTCATTCCTATGTCAGAAGCCTACGGCGACGCCGGAGCGCATGACGCCGTTGAAAGACTCAAGGACCTTTGGGAATCCGACGCCTTCAATGCGCTCCTGACCGACAAGCTCTCGATTTCGGACGAGAAGTCCACCGCTCTCATCCTCAATATGAGCGCAGCCATTTATAAGCTGGGTCTCTCGGCCAATGTGGACATCAGAACTTTTGATGCCCGCGATGCTGAACGGATCAAACTCAGAAAACTGAACTGATTTTCGGAG
>JBJMMA010000101.1:0-25298 GCA_045805065.1 Bdellovibrionia bacterium
CGCTCACGCCCGAAAGATATCGAGATGCTCTCCACCCAGTTTGCAGAGGATCTTGGCAAAACCATCTCGCCTCGCGCGATGCTCAGGCTTCAGGCCCATAGCTGGCCTGGAAACGTGCGCGAGCTCAGGCATGCGATTGAAAGAGCAAGCGGACTGACTGGCGCTTTTGACACGCTCCTCACCGAAGAGTCCTTTGAGTTTCTTTTGAACGAGGATTCCGTTCAGCAATCCCCTGAGCTTGAGATCGGCTGCGGAATTCTCACTCTGGATGAGATGGAAAGACATATGATTTTGAAGGCGCTGAAACTTGCCAACGGACATCGGGGTACTGCGGCAAAGATCCTGGGAATTGCTCGCAGCACTCTGTTCGAAAAGCTCAAGCGCCACCATATCCACGGGCCGCGAAGTGGGCAGGTAGTTTTATTTCATCAACCCCAAAGCCATTCGTCAAACTATTCAACGACAAGATCGCCGAACCACGCGTCTTCAATGCGTGCTCCGGAGTATTCGCGCGCAAGCCATTGATTGAGGATAAGGAGGATTTTCTTGTGAGTGCGGCGTTTGCCATCGATCGCAAGAAAATCCTCGCGAGCCATTCCAACCAGGGATGACGTCAGCTCGCTTCGTACTTGTACGGAGCGAGCTTCGATGTACTCGCGAACCTCTTTTTCGTTACAGCGAACAAAGAGCTCAAAATCCGCTTTAGGCGCAGGACCACGTCCGACGGGCTTGAGTGCCACGACATATCGTCCCAGGCTCACCACATATTCTGCGGATTTAAGATCGGCCAGGCGCGAGTTTTCAGTCTCCTGACGTTTCTTCTCTTCAAGCTCTCGCTCTTTCAGCTCAAGCGCCTGTCTGGCGCGAACATGACGGATTCGCTTCACGGCCGCAACGGACACAAACCCGATTCCCACGATCCCCAGAAAGAAAAGCAGCGCCGTTCTGCGCGTCGGGGCATCCGATGAAAAAAGAGACCCGAAAAGATCTTTGAAGAAAGCTTTGAGACGAGTCAGCGCGCCCGGCTTCGCGGCCGTGTCCTCAGGTTTCTGTTCCTGAGCGTTTTGATCTGCTTTAGCTTCCTGAGAGGAAACCTCTAGATTGGGTTGATCCACCCTTTTAGTCTAAATGCGTCAGAGAATTTTACCATGGGATATTTTAGTTATGGCGCAGCGCGACCGAGAAGTAGCCATGAACTCTCATTCAAGGAAATGGATTGTCCTGAATTTGATGATCGGAGCATGCCTCCTCACCTGCTTCCTCAATGGCTGCGCTCTCCTCTCCCCCAATATGACGGAAGAAGAGATGTACGAAAACGATCCAGTAGGTCGCGCCGCTCTGGCATTGAGACAGGATCGCTCCCCTGCGGGCGAAACGCCTTCTGCCAGCGGTGAAATAAGCCAAAGCCAACTGACCTTGGGAATGAGCTCTTATCGGGTTCGCTCCCTTTGGGGCCAGCCTCAGGAAATTGAAAATGCCGGTGACCCGGCCTCAGGAAATCAGCGCTGGATCTATCTCAACGGCCTCAAGCGTGGCTGGGGAACCAGTGATTATCGCGTGGTTTATTTTGAGCGGAATCAAGTCGTGGGTTGGGAAAACCACCGCTAAAAACGCCTTTTGAATCAGCGGAGTGCCGTGGTAGCTTCACCGGTACTCTATGGAAGCTCATTTCGATTTTGAAAAACCAATCGTTAACCTCGAGAAAAAATTGGTCGACCTCCGCGAGCTCGCAAAGCAGGAAGGCGTCGACTTTGGAAAAGAAATCACTGTTCTTGAGAAGAAGGTCGCCAAGCTCATTGATGACACCTACTCAAAACTGACCCCTTGGCAGCGTGTTCAACTCTCGCGCCATCCGAATCGCCCCTACACCCGCGATTACGTCGACATGCTTTTCCCGGACTTCATGGAGCTTCATGGCGATCGTGCTTTCGGCGACGACCAGGCTCTTTTGGCGGGCGTTGCCACCTGGCCTCCTACGATCCCTGGTTCAAACGATGCCGTCTCGACGACTGAAGAGCGCTTCCCTGTCATGATCCTGGGCCAGCAAAAGGGCCGCAACACCAAGCAGAAGATGGAACGCAACTTCGCGATGGTTCGCCCCGAAGGCTATCGCAAGGCCATGCGCATGATGGAGCTCGCTGAGCGCTCCAAGATGCCAATCATCACCTTTATCGATACGCCCGGTGCTTATCCTGGAATCGATGCCGAAGAGCGCGGACAATCCGCCGCCATCGCTGAGAGCATTGAAACCATGTTCCGCATGTCCGTCCCGACGATTGCAGTCGTCATTGGCGAAGGCGGCTCCGGTGGAGCGCTTGCCATTGGCATCGGCAACGTCGTTCTGATGCAGGAATACAGCTACTACTCTGTCATCGCGCCTGAGAGCTGCGCAGCCATTCTCTGGAGCGACTCCAGCCTGGCCGAGCGCGCGAGCGAAAAGCTCAAGCCAACCCCGGATAACCTTCTCCGCCTGGGAGTCATCGACGCTATCGTCAAGGAACCTAAGGGCGGCGCTCATCGCGATTGGAATCAAGCTGGCGTCCTGATGCGCGAGGCTTTGATGAAGCATCTCGAGCCAATGATTGAAGGCATGAACAAGCGCGGTAAGGGTAAAGCCCCGAACCTTGCTCAAGAACGAATGGATAAGTTCCGCGAAATGGGCAAGATTGCACTTGATCACGCACCGGTTTCTTCTGGAAACTAAGATCATGTCAGGACATCTGATCGTGATCTCAGCGCCCTCGGGTGCAGGCAAAACCACACTCTGTGCTCGCCTTCTTCAGGACTTTCCTGAACTGGTGCTCTCCATCTCGTCCACAACGCGTGCGCCGCGTGGAAAAGAGCAGCATGGCGTGGAGTACTTCTTTCTGAGCCGCCCTGAGTTTGAAGCCCAGATCCAATCAGGCCGCTTTGCCGAATGGGCAAACGTCCATGGAAACTACTACGGCACCTCCAAAGACGTCATTGAGAAGGCCTTTGCGAGCGGCAAATCCGTTTTGCTCGATATTGACGTTCAGGGAGCGGCAAGTCTTGCCAAGTCCTATCCACATGAGACTTACCGGGTGTTTATCTCTCCCCCAAGCCTTGCTGAGCTCGAAGCCCGTCTGCGGGGGCGTGGAACGGACAGCGAAGAAACGATTCAAAAACGGGTCAGAAATGCCGAAGAGGAAATGAAGCGCTTGCCCGAGTTTGACAAAGTCGTCATTAATGATCAACTTGATCGAGCATACACTGAGCTCCGTGAGCTGATTCGCGGACGACTAAAGAAATAACTTAAAATGGCAAAAGCCGAAGTCGCAACACTCGATACCCTCTGTAACACGATCAAGAGCTACTTTCCTGACGCAAAGCTTGAGCTCGTGCACAAGGCGTATCAGTTTGCCGAGGCCTCCCATAAGGGTCAGCTTCGCTCAAGCGGTGAGCCTTACATCATTCATCCCGTGGGCGTTGCCCAATCGCTGGCGGAGCTTCGCCTGGACCTCTCCAGCATTGTCACAGGCCTTCTCCACGATACGGTCGAAGACACGCACGCGACCCTTGAGCAAATCGAGACTGAGTTTGGAAAAGACATCGCAGAGCTTGTCGATGGCGTGACCAAGCTTTCTCAAATCACTTTCAAGACGTCCGAAGAAAAGCAGGCTGAGAACTTCCGCAAAATGATCCTGGCCATGGCCAAGGATATTCGCGTGATCCTGGTCAAGCTTGCCGATCGTCTCAACAATATGCGCACGCTCGAGCATCTCAACCCGCTCAAGCAAAAGACGATTGCGCAAGAGACTCTCGATATTTACGCACCGATCGCCAATCGCCTGGGTATTGGCTGGATCAAGATCGAGCTCGAAGATCTCTGTCTTCGCTACTTGCATCCGGAAGTCTACTACAAGCTCCGCCAGCAAATTGCCAAGACCAAGAAAGAGCGCGAAAAGTACATCGACGATGTCAGCGACATCTTGAAAGAGAAGCTCGACGAGTACGATATGAAGGCCGAAGTCATCGGCCGCGCCAAGCACTTCTACTCCATCTATAAAAAGATGGAGCGTCGCAAGGCCGACTTTGATCAGGTTTTTGACCTGATTGCTTTCCGCATCGTCGTCGACAACATCACCGAGTGTTACAAAGCGCTGGGCGTGATTCACGCGACTTACAAGCCAGTGCCAGGACGCTTTAAAGATTACATCGCTATTCCTAAGGCCAACCAATACCAATCGCTTCATACAACCGTGATCGGTCCATCCGGTGAGCGCGTTGAGATTCAAATCCGCACTCAGGAAATGGATGAAATGGCTGAAGGCGGGATCGCGGCCCACTGGAAATACAAAGAAGGCCGCTTTGATACTCGCTCACGTGAGAACGTCGAATGGGTCAATCGCCTGCTCGAGTGGCATAAGGATCTTTCCGATCCGAACGAGTTTCTTGAAACGGTTAAGATCGATCTTTTTGCCGAAGACGTTTTCGTCTTCACGCCCAAGGGCGAGATCAAGCAGCTCTCGCATGGCGCAACTCCGCTCGACTTTGCTTACGCCGTTCATACGGATGTCGGCAATAAGTGCGTAGGCGCCAAGGTCAACGGCAAGATCGTCCCGCTCAAGCACCGTCTCAAATCCGGTGACACGATCGAGGTCATCACCTCTCCTTCTCAGACTCCATCCAAAGACTGGCTCAAGATCGTCAAGAGCTCACGCGCCAAGGCCAAGATCCGCGCTTACATCAAGCTTCAAGAGCGCGAACGCGGCGGAAAGCTCGGCCAGGAAATCCTGGATCGCGCGCTTCGCCCTTATGGACATACACTGGCCAAGCTCGAACGAGCTGGCGAGATCATGAAGCTTGCGCAGAACTTCCACGCTAAAACTCTCGAAGAGTTTTACATCCTCGTCGGCTACGGCCGTATCACGATGGATGAGGTCATCCCTCTGATCGTTCCTCAAGAAGCACTCAATATGAAGATTGAGGCCGCCAAGGAACAAGACGAGAGCTTCCTCAAGAAGGTCTTCAAGGCCGCCACCAAGCGCAGCGAAACTCGCAACGCAATCACGGTTGCAAACCTGGATGACGTTCTCATCCGCTTTGGCCGCTGCTGCAATCCTCTTCCAGGCGATAGCATCATCGGATTTATCACCCGCGGCCGCGGTGTCACGGTCCATACCGCGACCTGCACCAAGGCTCTCGACAACGATCCAGAGCGCAGAGTCGATGTGCGCTGGAACGTATCCGACAAAAAGTCCGTCAAACGTCACGTCAAGATCCGCGTTCTCTCGCAAGATGAGCCAGGTCTTCTGGCTCTCATGTCTCAGACCATCACCTCTTGCGGCGTGAACATCGCCTCAGCCAACATCCGCACGACCAAAGACAAAAAGGCCATCGCGCTTTTTGACGTCGAGGTCAGCGATATCGCTCAGCTCCAAAAAGTGACTAGCGCTCTTGAAGGCAAAAAAGGCGTGATTACGGTCGAGCGAATGCGTTCTTAAGATTAAGAATAAATTGAGAGTAGTCCACTTAGACTTAGACTAAGCTTAAATCTTAATGATCAAAGTACTCTCGTATTTCCGTTTTACCCTTTTCTAAATACCTCAAGCAAAGCTTAGCTTTATTTGTGCTACCCAATTTCGACTTCTCGATCTTCTTCTTTAATTTTTCGACCTCTTCAATGGCACTCGCAAACTCATGCTTCCAGGGGCCGTCTTGATACATTCCACTGCAAATACTCGACAATATGTTTTTTGGAGCTAGACTCAGGGTTATTACAGGATCCTTTTGCAATGCACCTACAATGGCATTTGTTAGTTCACCATAAGCACCCGCATCTGCAACATTTACAAAATCAATTGCAAGCTTAATCCGGTTCGCATCTGCAGCTTGAATTTGATTAAGCACACTTTCCCACTCTGTACGATTGCCGTAGACTTGTTCCAATACTCTCCTTGGTCCATCCTTCTTGATCCTCGCTTGCAACACAAAGCTAGAGGTAACAAATTTCTCATCTGCATCGGACGATGCATGGCAACACACATTCCATAAAAGACCTAATGTAATGCAGAGAAGCACACAAAATGCTCTTAATTTTTTACGCAAAATTGCAAAAACCATTACTTATTCCCTAGAAGCATACAAGTTATCATGAACCCAGTCGAACTTGACTTCGATAAGTCATGAAAGTATGCAGTAATTAACTTGGCGATCACTCTCTCGAAATTAAGCGTTAAACCGTGGACCATATCTTAGGATAAATGCGACATAGAAGAGAGCTATGGCCAGCAATATGCTCGAACCAAGCACAAAGAAGCGGTTTTCGGTCCTAAAGCTTATCCATATTCCAATTGCCATTGCCAGAAGTGTCAGAAGAACCGAAGGCCACCACTGATCTGAGAGACCATGAAGTTGAGTAGATAAAATACTGTAGGCAAAATATCCTGACATTCCGCTTGTCAATGATGTCAGAAGTGGAAATCGTCGTTTCATGATTAGTTGCCTACCTGTGGTGATCACATCATCACCCTGCAAACCCAAATGGCTGAAACCCAGGATTGAGTCAGGAATGTTCTTCCTCAGAAGTCGTAGACGTATTTTAGTCTACAAACGCAACCCAGCTCTTGGTAACTTTTCCATTAGCGTAATTGATCGTGCAATAATATCGACCGAAGACAAATCCTTCCCAGGCCATAATTGTCATTTCTCCTGGTAGCTTTTTTTCTTCAGTGGAGGCTCCCACACTAGTCCTTAATCCGAGCTCTCTTGCTTTTTCTTCAATGCCATCGGAAGAGCCACCAACCGGCGCCGCTGCGCAAAGTTGCTCAGTGAGTTTCTTTGCCTTCGATATTTTCCATTCCGGGTACGCTATCAACAGCAAGCCAATTACTAATAAGATTCCGAGAGACTTGTACAAACCACGATAACCTAAACTCTTAGCATTCAATTTGAAGTACATGAGTTTGCCCCTCCGAGCCCCCAAATCAATTGAGACTCTGTCGGTTGAGTCTCACCAGGGCGCACATATATTAACTTTTTAAAATGATAACCAAAAGTTAGGGTATTTACCCAGGCATTTGAATGGCCATCTTTAACTAGTTGCTGAGCAAGCAGATAGTGCTCGGCGTCAGCTGCGTCCTGAGACGTATCTCCTGTTAATCTTGCACGCAATGCAAGGTTGAGAGGAGTTTCGTTTCCAAGTTTTTTCGCTCGGTTTTGATAATTGACAATCATTAAAGCTACATTAACGTCATCAAGGCCCATCGGATCGACGAAATTGATCGGATCACTCATTGTATAGCCGTAAAGATTCGTATCTCTGCCAGCAAACAAGACCGGGTCCTTCGCGAGCCATCTCCCTGCAGAGGCATCATAATCACGCGCTCCAAAGTGAGTCAAACCGGTCTCAGCATCATACATCCCACCCGCAAATCCAAATGGCTGAAACCCTGGATTCGAATCAGTAAGGATGTTACCAAATTCATCGTAGTCCATTTGCTGAGCAACCGATCCATCAGCCGCATTGATGATGAGTCGTGGACTACCTAAGTGATTGCTGATGATCTGATAAGTCACGCCAGCCTTGATCATGTACGCAGGCACGTTGATCTTATCACCGTAGACAAACTGACTTACCACATTGCCTGATCCATCAAGTTCAGCAGCAATCCTAAGATCATCCAAATAGAGGAAACCCTGAACCAGAGTTCCGTTGACTTGTTTTCCAATCCTGCGATTGACCGGCTCCCAATCATTGTACCACTTTCAATGTTACTTTCGGCAACTCACTCGAACTGTATAACGGCGATTTAAACTGAATCGTTTCAGGCGCAGGTGGAAGATACCCAAGAGCGCTGTGTGGTCTTTTTGTATTGTAATGCTTCCTCCACTGTTCGGTAATTACTTTTGCTTCAGTGAGCGTAAAAAAGATTTCTCCGTTTAAAAGCTCGTCTCTGAGCTTCCCGTTGAAGGACTCTACGAATCCGTTTTCCCACGGAGATCCTGGGTGAATAAATAGTGGCGCAATATCGAGCTTTGAGAACCAGATTCTTAAAATGGAGGCGATAAACTCAGGCCCATTATCTGATCGGATGTGCTCGGGACATCCTCGAGCTAAAAACAAATCGGATAGTATTTCGATCATTTCTCGAGACGTAATTCTTCTACGGACCTCAAGGCAGATGCACTCTCTTGTAAACTCATCTACAACCGAGAGAATCTTTAAAGGCCTGCCGTCGTGCGTCTTATCCATCACAAAATCATAGGACCAGACGTGATTAGGTCTCTCTGGGCGCTTTCTAACAGTGGATCCATCGGCAAGCCAGAGACGCGCTCGTTTAGGCTGTTTTTTAGGAACTTTTAGTCCCTCTTCACGCCAAATTCGGTAGACTCTCTTCACGTTAATCTCCCATCCTTCTTGCCTTAAAAGGGCAGTCACTCGGCGATAGCCATAACGACCGTACTCGGACGCAAGCTTGACGATCCGCTCGTTCAATCTCTTTTCATCATCAGGTCTTCTCGCGACGTAACGCTGAGAGGATCTGTACTGATTTAAAGTTCGACACGCCCGGCGCTCAGACACCTTTAACTTCTTGACGACATGCTGAACCGCATCTCTTCGTCTGGCCGGGCTTAAAACTTTCCCTGAGCGACTTCCTTTAAGATCTGATTATCGAGCGCAAGGTTTGCTACAAGCTTTTTGAGCCTCTGATTTTCTTGCTCAAGATCCTTGAGACGCTTTGCTTGATCGATCCTGAGTCCACCGTACTCTTCGCGCCAACGATAAAAGGTTTGCGCTGTGATACCGGTCTTCTTGCAGCAGTCCTCAATGGATAGCCCTTTTCCGTTCTCAATTTCGATCGTCCGGAGATGACTGATGATCTCCTCCGGAGAGTATCGTTTCTTAGGCATTGGATTTTACTCCCTTTCTGGCCCAGTCTATCACTTCCAAACTGGACCGGTTTTTGGGGAGCAGGTCAACTAATATTCCTGACAGACTTGGTCAACTACTAAAACATCGAAATGGATTTTTGCGTTTTGGCCTCACGCGCTTCAATTCTTGTGATGTGTTTTTACTGACACGACGACATATTGTAGCGTCTTCCCTACAGCCAATTCCCCACACCCAGTCCGAAAATCGGTCTCATCTCAAATTTATCCTGTCCTGAGGGCTGGCCAGCCTCTTGCTCATGGGCCTCCCGCGATTCTAATCGCAGGAGGAAATTTATGAGAGAACTAATGAAAAACAGCCTGGCCCTAACACTGGGGCTTGGCATCTTGTTGGCGGGAACCCCGTCTTACGCAATCTTTTACACCCCCGAGCGCTGCGCGTTCGACAGCCTCAATCAATGGTCACATGATTTGGATCCCGCCCATAACGGCACAAACGCGGACGCTAAGGGTACAGCGCGCGGGAGAAATGAGTGGTTCAGAGTCTGCCAACCGGGAATCTACGATACCGTCTATCCAACTCCGAGCGGCAATCCGACTCCCGAATTCAACAATGAGTATGATCCACTCATCAGCAAAAATGGATCCCATCGTCGCGTTTACGCAACTTTCGGCATTGTCACCGGCTTTGATTCAAACGGACAAACCCTCTTTCACAACAATGCTTCTAGCGGAGCATGGGTTGCGCCTACAGTGGCAGCCGCAAGTTCCGGCGCATCCGAGTGCGCAATGCCAAGTGGCTTTAAGTTCGTTGGTCTTTGCACTTCTGGGTGCGTAACGCCTGAGCAAGAAATTGCATCTCCTCAAGGCGATCTCGCGATAGAAGCACTGGAAAAACTCGAAACTCCGGCTGTCTACGTTCCAGAAGCAGGTCTGAATGGTGGAGCTTTTCGCCTGAGCGAAATTCCAGCCAAACGGTTCGTCAAAGACGTCACGCCAGCTCAGCAAAAAGTACTGGAAGTGTCCACTCTCTCTGGCGCCAAACTTCGCGTCTCTCCCGAACACCCTTTGCTGACTGGAAATATGACTTTCTCCATCGCTCAGGATCTAAAAGTCGGCCAAACACTGATTAAGGCCGATGGCAGACAAGATCCTATCGTTTCGATCCAGGAAACGAGCTACTTCGGAAAGCTTCACAACCTCTATGTAGACACTGCTCGCATGGATCAAAGTCTCTACATCGTTCAAGGCTTTGTGAGCGGCGACAAACACTATCAAGACGTCAGCGTTTCGGACCTGAATCGCATGGCATTGCGCAGGCTCGTTCAGGTTTCCAATAAGTAAGACGCAGATACTCATCGGTGAGAAGGGCCGCGGCCCTAACTGCTTAGACAATCTGCCTGGCCCTTCTTACAGAACCCGTTTTCCAAGCCTTTCCACTTTTTTGAAAAGATGTGATTTATGAATTTTCTTTCGTTGCTAATATTTCTGGTATTCGCGGCCTCTTGTAATTCGGCAACTTCCGCCACCCAAAACCACTCCCCTGCGCCAACGTCAGACAGCGGTGCCTCGGTCACTCATCACGCTCGAGTCACCTGCAAGCCGTCATCCGATCCATTGAGCTGCCTACGAACTAATTGCAAAGAAATCGGCGCTCAATTTAACGAATCCCAAAAGCGCTGCGAATGCCCAAAAGGAAAGAGCCTGAACACAGATCAAGGCTTTGAGTGCGTTTCGTCGGGAGATATCTCTCCAATTGCTGACTATCTTAAAATGAACATGGGAGGAGCCACCCTTTACGCTAACTCCACTTCTACTTTACAAACTTTTTTTGAACGAGATGGAGCGGCGGTTGGGCACACTTCGACTCGTGGCAGCCTCATTGTCGCTAAGGATCCGAAGGATTTAATGTCAAATGGACAGGCCAAAACTATTTTGACAGGATCCAAATGGGATCTTTTCACAGTCAATTGGTTAAACGCACCCCAACTCAATATTTCCAGCTCGGGCAATGACGGTATTGCTGACCGCATGGCCGACCTAAATCTGGATTCAAAAATTGCATTCCTGGAGCCCAATTTCCCGCTTCGAACAGGTGCAGCAGATCTGGATTCTACGATCGAACAAAGTCTGGCCCTTTCGAAAAACGTTCCTGCCGAAGAAAATTACATCTCATATACCGAAGCGGGCTGCATCGATCAGTGTCTGGCCGACTCTCAGGTCCTTGAGAGTCATCAATTCCGTGTCACTCGTCAGCGCTATTACTATGGTGGCACTGTAGTTCAGGATCTCATCACAGTCTTCGACCGATACAAACAAGAAGACGCAGCGGCACTCTTCCTGATTAACGGACATCTTGCCTACTCCGTTATCCAAGAAGGCAGTGAAACCTGGTTGCATGGAAATGAAGGATCCATTGCAGAGAGTCGCATCAAGCTTCTTCAGACCTTTCCTGATCGTACATCCATCCCAACTGAAACAGCTTTCAAAGACGAAACGCCTATCGTTATTTTTGAGAACGCAGAGAATGCGAATTTGGCGCCGATCGTGCCTCGAGGGCCTTGGAAGCAAAGCCATGTCTTTGGCTGGTTCAAACCTCAAGATGAACAACCTTTCTTCAAAAACTATCCGGGCTACAATGCTGATTTTGGCAAAGAGCATCTCGCGGGCGGTCTTGAATCCTCTCATCCGATCGCTGTCGCAAATCTCGCATCCAACAATTATCAGCACCCTTTAATCCCGCTCCAAGAAGCAGACCTTCTGAACGGAAGCTTTACGACTTTTGCAAATAACTATTCCGAAGCTCTGTCGGCATCCGCGACAAAACGTGCCACTCAACTTGTCGCATCCGTATCTGAAGCCACGCCGATGTCCCCATCCGCTTGTCAAAACGGTCCGATTGGAAATGCAATCTCAGCTGCAAACTCTACGCTCTGGGTAATGGGAGCATCCAACTCAGGAGCAGACCTTGCCGTCGGAAAGAACATCTGTCCTCAATTATTGAACGGGAGTCGAATCATCAAGGTTGCATCATCGAGTGATGGAGAGCGACTCGTGTCAAGCTCCGCATACGGGCGTAAATCTGTCGACATTGCTGAAATCGGCTGCAGAGGCGTCCATGAAGCTAGCTGTAAATCCGAAAATGCAGCTACTTCGTTTGCCGCTCCCCGCCTGGCTCGAAAAATCGCGGACCTTGCCAATGAGTTTCCGATGGCAACGCCAGAGCAGATTCGCTTTGCAATGCTGATCACAGCGAGAATCCCTGGAGCTGTATGCACCGGTTGGAACCATAGACACTGCGAGTATACCCAAGCACTTCCCGTCAGAAGTGGTGGCTTTGCTGATCCTCATGCAGCCAGAGTACTTCTCAGCGAACTTGCGACTCATGGCTGGCCAGATAGCTCAAAGCTTCAAACCGCTGAGTGGGTCGATCTCATCGTGCGAGCAACCGCCGATCAACTTGACGACAAAAATGACGACCAGCGCGGACTGCTTGCTCTAGACCGCATCATCTTTCTTCGGGCTAATCAAGGAGCTCTCTAATGAAAACTAAAATCGTGCTCATGATCTTTGTGTTGATTACTATGGCTGGTCTTGCAGCTAAAAAATACGGAACCTCTTCGCCCTCAGAGACGGTCGCTGCTTCCAAAATGCGACTCATGGGTCAGAGTCAGGAAGAGCAAAAAGATGAAACCGCACAGGCCCATCCAAGCTCGGACAAAAATGAGCGCCAGCTGACACAAAGCCTGGTCAAACTTCAGGCCCTGTCCAAAATCGTGATTTCAACTCCTGAGAAGACGGCAGCTCTTCGAGATCTTCTCTCCGATCAGCGTCTGCAGGCTGAAATCTCTCGCGTGATGGTCGACCCGGGCACTTATCAAGGCGAAGGGTTTCATCGAAAGCTTCGGCTGATAGATGCTCTTTACGAAGGATTGAAGATTCAAGACTCAAGTCTTCAAGAACGGTATTTTACGATCGCTTCGGATGTCATGACGGTTTCTCCACCAGAGGTCATCCAGAAAGATCCAGAGCTCTTGCGGCAGTTTGTGGCAGATCGTGCTGAAATTGCGCTTTCGCTGCTCAAGGCGTTTCCAGAGCGAGCTCAGGCCATGGAACGTAAAACCACATCCGAGAGCAAAGAAGCCGCTCTGGCGTTTCAGAACGCACATCGCCTCTTATCGACCTATAACGTGTCCATTTGATTTAACCCGTTTTTAAAGGAATGTTTTTATGAAAAAGCTCCCCCTGGTTCTTTTGACTTTCGCCCTACTCCAGCAAGCGGCAATAGCCGCCGATCCTCCGCCCCCCGTGGATATCCCCATCGA
The DNA here is from genome assembly GCA_045805065.1 of Bdellovibrionia bacterium. Classification (GTDB taxonomy): domain Bacteria; phylum Bdellovibrionota; class UBA1018; order UBA1018; family UBA1018; genus CAZCBS01. Next base: position 13,179 of record JBJMMA010000101.1, read on the forward strand.
TATCAGTATGCTCAACCCTCCGCAGCTGGGTGGTGCCTATCACTCCGCATCCCAACGTTTTTCTAGTGCCTGCGTTCGAAACCCAGGGGGTACGATCGAGGTGAACCAGCAAGGCTCTCTTGCTGCTGAGATCGAGTCCAGTACTGAAGATGCTCTCTCCTCACTGGGCCTGCAGACCAGTGGCCGCTACAGCACCGGGCTCACGAAAACCTCTGCCTCTGCGGAGTTTGCAAAATCGACGATTCAGTCCGCATTTACGGTCAATCTGATTTACAAGTTCGTAAGCTCCTACTCCGAGCAGTTCAATGAGTCAGGAGACAATAGCGTTACGATTAAAGACGCTTTCAAGTCTCTTCTCAATAACCAACGTGGCTTCTACCAGACTTGTGGTGATGAGTATGTCAGCGCTATCACGCGTACGGCTCAGATCCTGGTCAATCTGAGCATTCAGTTTGCTTCCAAAGAAGAAGCTCAGTCATTCGGTGCGCAATTTAAGTATGATTCACCCCACGTAGGAATCCATGCAGCATTGGAAAGCGCGACCAAGAACGTCAGCAAGAAAACCAAAATGACGTTCAACTCGATTCAAATCGGGGGAACCGCCGGAAAATCGGGCAAAGCCATCTGCCCAAGCGATATCTTGGGAAATGCCGGTCGCGATTCATCCTGCTCTGATTCCATGGTGCAATGCGGGTTCGGAAGCTTCAGTCAGTGCATCAACCTTTTTGAAAAGATCATCAGCTATAGCGCAGGCGATTTCTCGGATCAAATCGTCGATAAAACGAACGGTCATCCTCAGAACTACGCTGTGGCTGCGGTCCATACCGAGCCTTATGTCTATGCGGGTGCGGACTTTCCCCAAGTTCCCGATGCCTCGCAGGAAAGATCCTTTCAAAATGAGCTCGCTATTTTAAATGGCCATTTTGAACGCTATTTCAAGCAATGGGTGCTCGCAAGCAGGATTCTGTCCAACGAAGTGCCAAGACTCTCAGATCGACAACGCGGCAAAATGAATGCCGTCCAGCTGCAGCTTCATGATCTGGTCATGGGGCTCGTCAATCGAATCGACGATTGCTATAAGTCCGGCTACGCTGCTTGCGAGAAAAACTCAGGTGCAGAGCTCAACACTTTCCTGGACCAACAGCTTGCAAGCTTGAAAACAACTTTTGGCAGCGATCTGGATGATTCTGTCGTTGGAAAACTCGATGCAGATGGCGTTGAGGCTTCGATTATGAAGCTCAGTGCGCCTGAGACCTTTGCTCAGTTCTGTGACATCGCGGATGATCTGCATCCCTCATACAAAAGAACGGTCGACACCCTGAAAGCCGTGATCGACGCACAAGTCAAGAAAGCCAATGGCGAATTGCCTGAAGATCTGACTCACGGTGATCTTTGCGTGAATTATGGCCTGCGCCTCAATCGATTGACCGAGCTTGATCTTTCGGCTCCAGTGGATGGAAAGCAGCTTTCCATCGGAAGCCTGGCTCCGCTGACAGCTCTTCCATCACTCACCCGCTTGAATCTTGCCGATAGAGGCATCACGGACATCTCGCTTCTTCAAAATATGAGGAATCTCGAGTCGCTTAATCTGGATGGAAACGCCATTGATGATGTTTGCGCTTTGTCATCTCTGCCGAGGTTGCGCACGCTGAGCATTCAAAACCAGCAAGGTCAACTCGAGTCCATCGCATGTCTAAAATCCTCTCCTAAGCTCACCTCGCTGGATGTGCGTGGCAATCCTGGCAGCTTTACATGCCCCTTAAGCGATCCCCGCGGATGCAAGCTTCTCGATTTTACAAAATCGCTGACGATCTCCAAGCGTGCCTCACAGTGCGAGTTCAGGGTCGGAGCCCAAGCAACCACGATGTATGGCGCCCAGGTTCTGGTCTCGGGAGGAGTTGTTCCTGCAGATGGATATCATTCCATCAACTCTCTCTCGATCTACGACCAGAATGGCTGTCAGGCTGCTCCATCGACGCTTCAAGTGGCTCGGGCCAACCATACGGCAACGGCGCTTTTAGACAGTCGCATTCTGATCGCCGGAGGCGACACGGATACTCTTGAAATCGTGACGCCTGTTTTGGGATTCAAGTCACAGCTTCTGCCCGTTCGCATGGATTCGGCGAGAAGCTTTCACACGGCGACACTCCTTCGCGATGGTCGCGTTCTGATCGTGGGAGGTTATCGTTCCATGATCGGGTTTTCGAGAGCTGGAGCCGTACCATCACGTACCTATCAGATTGTGAATCCGCTCACGGGCAAGATCGATCTGACGGGAACACTTGTCTTTCCGCGGGCTGAGCACACGGCCACTTTGCTGGCCAATGGTTCTGTTTTGATCTTAGGAGGAAATCTCGGTGATCGAAGCCTGGCATCCGCTGAAGTCATTGATCCTGCGCAAACGTCCTCTCACTTGCTGGGTGACATGCTCGAGCCACGCTTTGGACAGTCGGCTTCCACGCTGCCGGATGGAAGAATTCTGATCGCTGGGGGTTTCAGCTACAAGGCCTACAAAGATAAGGACGGCAATACGGTCATGACCCCAGCTGGCTTATCTTCGGTTGAGATCTATGATCCTTCAACTCAAAGATCCGAGCCGGTTCAAGATCATCTTGCCGTCGGTCGCGGAATGATGGCCACTCAGGCGCTTCCGGATGGCAGGATTCTTTTAGTGGGCGGAAGCATCGCTGGAAAGCTCTATGATTTCCACGCAGGTCGCATGCCTTCAAGCGCGCCAAACTATGAGGACTTCTTAGGCGCATCGTCTGTGATTGAAATCTACGATCCACAGACCGAAGGACTCTATCGCACGAACGATCTTTCGCTCGGACGAGTGCAGGCAGGCTTTGCGATGCTGAAGCCATCGGTCTACCTGATCATCGGTGGAACTGGCTCAAACGCTTCGCCCCTGAGCTCAGAGCTGGTGATTTACCGCGGACTTTAATCGTTACGACGAGACTCTGGCTCGGCTTAGGCCCGACTTAGGCTCCACTGGGCCAAAGCTGAGCCGGAGGTCTTTCTCCGCGATTCAAAAAGTCCTGAAATTCTTTCAAGCGTTGAGCCTGATCGTTTTTCAACGAATCCAGACGAACCGACTGCTCTTGAGTGCGTCGATCCTCATCATCGCTTTGAATCTTTAAAAGCACTTCACGGCGACGAAGATAGTCCTGAACGTAGCCTCTACGATCGGGTCCACTCTTGTGCTCAGCAAAGAACTTGTGACGAGCCTGGCGTTCTTTTCCTTCCCACTCGTTGAGCTGCGCTTTATGTGCGGCTCGAAGCTCTTTCATCTCGGACTTATGCCGATGCTTGAGAGCAGCCATCTCGTTGTCCTGAGCTTTGCTGTACTGCCGCAAAAGCGTTTTGGCTTCGGAAGGCGTAACGGTTGGAGAGACCGTAGGAGTATGGGTTGGAATCGCAGGGCTTCTCGGCGGGAACAAAACCGGAGACGCGCTTGCAGTAGGTTCACCGCTTGGACTTGCCGATGGAGCTGGCGATGGCGATGCGCCGTGGACACTCGTGAGCCCATAGGACAGCCCAAATGCTCCAAGAATTCCAATAAAAGTGGTAACTCCTAACGCGGTCTTCCTTCCCAATCGAGTCATCTTGATGCGGGAGTTTCCATGATGAACTCAACTTTGTCCATCTTAAAACCCCACTTGTTGATGCTCGAGTCGGCCTTGAGCCGGATGATCATCGTGTCGCCTTGAATATATTCGGAGACATAATCATCGGCCCCGCCCGAGACCAGATCAATGACCTGGCCATTCGGCGATTCCATACTCACCGCGTCGTAATGCTGCTCAACATCAATCTTCTCAAAATGAACGCGAATATACTTTGCGCCAGGAACATGAACGGTCCAGGTCTGGTTAGTGCTCTCCACGTAAGGATGAGCTGATTCAATCACTTGATCCTGAGACTTCCAAAGCGACTCAGGTGGATCAAGGCTTGGAGGAACGATGTTATAGAGCGCGTTGTAGGCACTCACACGGCCCTTGGACATGACTTTTCTTCCCAGCGTGCGAACCGGCGTGCTGGTCTTGATCAAACGATCCTTGATGACATCAAAGGTCCACTCGGGATGCTCGGAGGCCAGAAGTGTTGCGATGCCTGCCACGTGCGGCGTTGCCATGGAGGTTCCGCTCAGGCTCTTATAATCGCTGCCCATATACGTGCTGTAGACGTTCACGCCAGGTGCCGCGACGTGGACACGTTTTGATCCGTAATTAGAGAAAGTGGCGAGCGTATCGCGGTTATCAATTGCAGCAACCGATACGATATTTGGAAGCTCATAGCTCGAAGGATAGGTAGGATTTTCACCATCGTTGCTCACGCCGTCGTTTCCGGCTGCAGCGACAAAGAGAATGCCTTGAGCCTGAGCTTTCTGGATGGCTTGATACATGACATCCGAGAAGCCTCCCCCGCCCCAGCTATTGCTCATGACTTTGACTTTCATCTGGGTGGCATAGTTGATCGCGTTGACTGCAGCCTCAAGCGTGCCGCCGCCGTTGGCGTCGAGAAACTTCAGAGGCATGATGGACGTGTTCCAGTTGATGCCCGCGACTCCGACTCCGTTGTTTCCACCTGCGCCGATTACGCCTGCGCAGTGAGTGCCATGGCCATTGTCGTCGTTTGAGGTGTTCTTGTTGTCGGCAAAGTTCCAGCCATGCACGTCGTCGATGAAACCATTTCCGTCATCATCCATTCCGTTGCCGGCGATCTCGCCTGGATTAGTGTAAAGATTTGCAGCCAGATCCGGATGATCCCATTGAACGCCGGTATCAATTACGGCTACAATGGTGTTCTTGTTTCCAACGATTCCTTTTTCCCAAAGCGCAGCGATAGCGATGTCGCTTCCCACGTTACCTGTCTGGCCTTCGGGATCGGCCTGACCGAGATTGCTCATGCCCCATTGCTTTTGAAACTCAGGATCGTTTGGAAGGCCCTGAGCGCCAGTGCGCATGTCGAGTGCGTGATAAATGTAATTAGGTTCTGTCAAAAGCACGGAAGGTTCGCCTTCGAGGACCTTCATCGCTGAGCGAGCCAGGGGCTCGTTCTTCATCTTCACAACAGCAAGACTTGCGTCGGTTACGAACGGATGAATCTCATCGACCGATGCTTTCCCGAGTCTCATCTGCAGAGTTTGAAGAACCGCGCCTCGTCCTGCGCGTGAGCTTGCGGCATCCCGAAACTTGACCACAAACTCACCTGGGACATGCTCAGCGATGGCAGCGGGCCGAAGAGGCGCCGCATGCGCCATGGAAAATGCCAAACCACCCAACAAACTTCCAATCGTGCCGGCCGCGATGAGTTTCGGAAAAGATGACATGAGCAGAGGCCCTCCTAGGCCAACATTCGGCGCTCAATAAGATCAAGCGACCGGCTCGATCTTATTCTCATCCTCATGAATGTCAAGAATGGGTCAGGAAAGGATTATTCAACAGACTTAAGATACAGGGCGTCGATCACGAACGCGGAATGTCGGAGTGACCTGGCCACGGAAACGATTCAGCTCGGGAACGCCCGCCCACTCTGCTTCTTCCTGAAGCGCGTTGCCAGACATCACATCTCCGCGCTCTGCAGCGTGAAACCAGATGGCTTCCATGCTGAGGGGCGCAAATCCTGCTCCTGGCTTTGAGCCCAGGCCAGTACCAGGAACAAGATCGAGCTTTAAATGACGGCCCTTCAAAACACGATGCCCTCTCACAGAGGCACGCACGGAAAACACGGGCTCAGGATTTCCCGGACCAAATGGGCCGAGATGCTCGAGTTCACGAAGCGTTTGAAGATCGAGGTCTTCGATCGCGCAGCTTCCTTCAATCAAAAGAGGCTTGGCTTCGGCATCTTCAGCAATCGTTGCGAGCGCCTGATCAAAGGCTTCTGCAAGCTCATCGACTTTATCAAGTGCAACGGAAAGCCCTGCTGCATGCTTATGTCCGCCAAAACCTAAAAGCGTATGCGAACTCGCGCGAAGCGCCGCAAGCACGTCTTTGCCCGCGTACGATCTCACACTGCCTTTTCCGAAATCTTCGCGAAGCGCGATGACCGCTGCAGGCTTTCTGAAAGTTTCAGTCACGCGAGAGGCAACGATTCCAACCACGCCTTCGTGCCAGCTTGAATCAGCAACCACGATGCCATGCTTGTACTTGCCTTGAGCGATCCCCTCTTCGACGCGGGCTCGCACCTGATCCCAGATTTGGTTTTGAATGGCAGCGCGCTCCTGATTGAGGCGCTCAAGCTCATGAGCCAGCTCATTGGCTCTGAGGTCATCCAGGGTCGTGAGAAGCTCCAGAGCGAGGCTTGCCGATTGAATTCGCCCCGATGCATTGATCCGAGGACCAATGACAAAGCCCAGATGACCTGGGCTCACGTCTTTGGCGCCAAGTCCTGCGGCCTCAAGAAGGGCGCGAACTCCTGGCTTTTTAGAGCGCTTGAGAACTTCCAGACCCTGACGAACCAGGACATGGTTATCGCCAATGAGTGGCACCATGTCGGCGGCTGTTGCCATCACGACCAAATCCAGATGTTGCTTGAGATTAGGCTCTGCGCCTGCAGCAAACCAGCCTTCTTGGCGTCCGCGCATTCGGAGCGCCATCGCAAGATAGAAAGCCAGTCCGCAGCCGCAAAGCTGTCTCAGCATGCTTGGGCAATCCGTGCGCTGCGGATTGATGACCGCTACTGCTGGCGGCAACCCGCGCTTGGCATCCAGCTGATGGTGATCAACGACAATGAGATCAATTCCAAGCTCACGCGCTTTTTCAGCCGCATCAAAGCTTGAGATTCCGCAATCCACAGTCAGAAGAATCTTGGCGCCCGACTCGACCGCTTCCTCGACCGCCTTGACGTTCAAGCCATAGCCATCTTTGAAACGATCCGGCTGACGGACATCATGCTCAAAGCCAAACTCGCGCAAAATCCAGGACAAAAGAGCTGCGCCCGTGGTGCCATCGACATCGTAGTCACCAAAGACGCGGATCTTTTCTTTTGCGGCTCGCGCCTGGCTTAAGCGATCGACTGCCTTCCCCATGTCTTGGATCTGCATGGGGTTGGTCAGCGACTCAAAGCGCGGGTAGAGAAACTCCTGGATGTCTTTCGCGGTTTTCAGACCACGAAGAAGACATACCCGGAGCGTGATTGGAGAAAGACCGGTTTCCTGCCGAAGCAGAGCCAGGTCCTGGTCGGAAACTGAGTGCTCAGTCCTCAGTTTCCATTCGCGAGGTTCAGCCTTACTGCTACTTGGGCCAACTGTTTCGCTCGCGCTCTCCGAATTCATCTCTCACTACTTTCTAACTTAATTACGCTCACTACGGTGCTGACAGATTGACTGCCGACGGCCGACTTCAACTACTTTCGCGGGTACTCTTACTGAAGCTTAGGTTCAGGCTTCACCATCACACGCTTGCGAGTGACTGTCTTTCCAGAAGCCTTGAGAGCTGCCTGGCGACGAGCCTGATATTCCGTGATGTAAATCACGATCGAGCTTGCGATGAAGATCGAGGAATAGGTTCCGACCACGATACCCACCATCAAGGTGAATGCGAAGTCTTCGATGACCTTTCCACCAAAGAGCCAGAGCGAGAAAACAGTGATGAAAGTACAGATCGAAGTCAGAAGCGTACGACCCAGAGTATCATTGATGGAGCGATTGACCGCTTGCTCAATGGACATCTCAGGATGCGCATGAAGGGTTTCACGAACGCGGTCATACACAATGATCGTGTCGTTGTTCGAGTAACCGATCAAGGCCAGCAAGGCTGCCAGAATCTGCAGGTCGAATTGCTTTTGCGTCAGAATGAAGATCCCGATCGTGAGGACGGAATCGTGGAAAAGAGCGAGCACTGCGCCTGGAGCGTAGCGGTAGTCAAAGCGAATACCGACGTAAACCAGAATACAAAGAAGCGCATAGAACATGGACAGGTAACCGCTCATGCGGAGCGATTGACCTGCTGCCGGACCGACAACGTCCACGCGCTCGATTTTGAAATCCGTTGGGCTCAGGCTCTTTCCAAGAATCGATTCTACCTGGCCTGCAACCTGGTTGAGGGAGCTTTCATCGCCTTGAGCCTTAACGAGGAAGTCATGGCTGGTTGGATCACCGATCTGCTGAACCTTGGCGTTCTTCAGTCCGCCACTTTCCATGGCGTCGCGAACCTTGCCGATGTCCCAGGTCTGCGGGACCTTGACTTGCACTTCGGCGCCGCCGGTGAAGTCAATGCCGTAGTTCAGGCCCTTTCCTAAGAACAATGCTGCCGTCAGAACGACGCAGAGAAGAGAAAGAGCAAGCCAGAGGCGGCGCTTGCCGACGAAATCGATATTAATGGACGGTTTAACGAGTTCAAACATGGGGACCCCTTAAATGCTGAGTTCTTTGCTTCCGCGGCTATCGAGACGATACAGGTAAGCGTCGAAAACAAGCTTACACACGAACACAGCGGTGAAGAGAGTGGTGATGATACCAATGAGCAAGGTCACGGCAAATCCCTTGATCGGGCCCGTGCCGTACATCAGAAGAACGATCGCAGCGAGCGCGTTCGTGACGTTGGCATCCATGATGGTACGGAAGGCTTTCTGGAAACCGGATTCCACAGCACCGTGTGGGTTCTTTCCATGGCGAAGCTCTTCACGGATACGCTCGTAGATAACAACGTTGGAATCGACCGCGATACCGACCGTCAAGGCGATACCCGCAATACCCGGCAAGGTCAGAGTGGCCTCAAGCCCGACCAGACATGCGAGAACGAAAATGACGTTCAGGACCAGTGAGAAGACCGCAATCAGACCGCTCACGCGATAGTAGAATGCCACGAACAAGAAGACCAGAATGCTTCCGATCACGCTCGCCAGAGCTCCCTTATGAATGGAGTCCTGTCCGAGAGATGGTCCGATGATTCTTTGTTCGAGGAACTCAAGCTTCGCAGGCAGAGCGCCGGCGCGAAGAACGATCGACAAATCCTGCGCTTCTCTCATCATCGCATCGTAATCGCCCGAGCCCAGAGTGATCTGGCCACGATCCGAAATCTTGCTTTGAATCATAGGAGCGGATTGAACGACGTTATCGAGAACGATCGCCATGCGCTTGTGGATATTCTCGCCCGTCACGCGCTCAGACGTTGCGGCGCCACGTGGGTTGAATTGGAATGCAACCACTGGACGATTCTGACCTGAATCGCTGTGATCCAAAGAGACGGAAGCGTCTTGAAGGTCTTCACCCGTCATGTCGGCTTTCACGCCGACGAGCATTGGAATACGGATCGCGCTCTCCTCGCCCTTGCCATTGGCTTTTGGGCGTTCGAAGGCGATCATCTTTCCTGCCGGGATCTTGCCCTGAGCAAGCTCATTGATCTTGGTCATGTAATCGTTGAACGATTGACCTGGCTTGTAGGTCACGCCCGATTGCTTCTCGATATCTCCCACAAGTTTAGCAAGCTGATCGGGAGCCATCGTCGTATCGTCAACAATCTTGAACTCAAGCTTTGCCGTACGGCCGATGAGGTCCTTTGCGCGATCAATTTCTTTCACGCCAGGAAGCTCGACTACGACACGGTCATTGCCTTGGCTGCTGATGGAAGGTTCAGCCACGCCGAACTCGTCAATACGGTTACGGATGACTTCGATACTTTGATTGATCGTACGATCGCGAACTTCGTTGCGGTATTCGCGAGTCAGACCCAGGCTCAGCTGATTAGGAGTGTCTCCCACCACGCGAAGCGAGGTGAATTCCTTCTTCAAAAGGCCGTAAACCGCATCGTGAGCGGATGGCTCGAAGTTCACTTCAAAACGTGGATCATCGGCAGCACCTGGAGCGGATGGCTTCAGCTCGGTTACCTGCACGCCCTTTTCCTTCAGGCGGGAGCCGAGGGAGGTCTCCTGGCGATCCAGGATGTCCTTGTAGACTTTATTGAAGTCCACTCCGAGCACCATATAAAGACCGCCCTGAAGGTCGAGACCCAGGTTGATCTTCTGTTTGAATGGGAATTTCGAAGTCTCAGGATTGAGATTGGCGACAGTCGGGATGATGTAAATGACAGAAAGAACGACGACGAACGCGAGAAGCAATAGCTTCCCCCACCAAGCTCTTGACATTAAATGTCTCCTAAAAAACGTGGCAGCAGGCCGCCACGATACAAGTTTTTTTCTTAAAACTTAAAGCTAGAAGCTCAGACTTGGCCGGCCTTCATGACCTGCGTGATCTGGCTCTTCAGCATCTTCACGCGGACGCGGTCAGCCACTTCGACTGAAACCACTTTGTCCGTGATTTCTGAGATCTTGCCCAAGATTCCGGACGCTGTCAAAACTTCGTCTCCAACCTTGAGGTTCTTGAGCATATCTTGCTGCTCTCTCATCTTCTTCTGCTGTGGGCGAATCATCAGAAAATAGATGACCGCGAACATGAGAGCGAAAGGAACGACTTGCGCAAGCATTGCGTTCGGGCCGCCGGCTGCAGGCGCGCCAGGAGCAGCAGCACTGCCAGCTGGAACAGCTGGGCCTTCTGCCCAAGCCGAAGCGTTAACCAGAACCAAACTGCTTACTGCAAGAACAGAATTCAAAACTTTTTTCATAGTATAAGTGGCCTTTAAAATTTTGTGCGGTCAGACCGTTTCTTTAACGGACTCCCGTTTTTTATAGAAAGCTTTTACCCAAGCGTCAAACCGATTCTCGAGAATCGCCTCGCGCATCTGGCGCATGATGGTGATGTAGTACGTAAGATTGTGCACCGTGTTTAAACGTGCGGAGAGAAGTTCGCCGCACACAAAAAGGTGTCTTAAATAGGCACGCGAGTACTTCGTACATGCTTCACATGGGCACTCAGGATCGAGCGGTCCAGCATCGTCGATGTACTTGGCGTTCTTGATGTTTACCTTTCCTTGACTCGTAAACAGCTGACCGTTGCGCGCATTTCGAGTCGGCATCACACAATCAAAGAGATCGATTCCAGCGCGCACGCCTTCCACGAGATCTTCAGGACGTCCAACACCCATCAGATAACGCGGCTGGTCTTTTGGGAGAAGAGGCGCTGTGTGGCGCGCCATTTTCTGCATCAATTCTGGCGTCTCACCAATGGAAAGTCCGCCAATCGCAAATCCATCAAATGGCATTGAGGTGATTTCTTTCGCCGATTGGATGCGAAGATCTTCGTAGAGTCCGCCTTGCACGATTCCAAAGCGGGCCTGATGGTCTTTCAAAGGATACTTGAGACCACGCTCAGCCCACGCCACCGTCCGGCGCATGGCTGCCTGCACTTGTTCGCGCGAAGCGGGATACGGAGGACACTGGTCAAAAGCCATCACGATATCGCTCGCAAGCCCGCGCTGAATTTCCATCGAAAGCTCCGGCGTAAAGCGATGCGCGCTTCCATCAATGTGCGAATGAAAGGTCACGCCTTCGTCATCAATCTTGTTCAGCGCTGCGAGCGAGAAAACCTGAAAGCCACCGCTATCGGTGAGAATCGGGCCATCCCAGTTCATGAACTTATGAAGCTCTCCCAGGCGTTCGACGCGATGATGACCGGGACGAAGATAAAGATGGTAGGTGTTGCCCAGAATGATCTGAGCGCCCATTTCTCTGAGCTCATTCGTCGTGACGCCCTTCACGGTGCCAGCCGTTCCGACCGGCATGAACATCGGGGTCAGAATCTCGTGATTCTGTCCTTTGTTTCCGACCAGAGTGACTTTGCCCGCACGAGCGCGTTCAACGCCATCCTCGTCGGTGAGGGAATGCTGGAGATTGAATTGAAGTGGACGACTGCTCATAAAAATACTGCCCTAAAATAAGTTCGAAGACTTAGGTCAAAAATGGATTTTCGCGCTTCTCAATTCCAATACGGGTCTCAGGGCCATGGCCTGGGCAAACTCGCGTATCATCATCGAGGGTCAGAAAGCGGCTTCGGATGCTTTTGAACATCTGATCCTGGTTGGCTCCCCAGAGGTCCGTACGGCCCACGCTTCCCTGAAAGAGCGTATCTCCCGAGAAGAGGGTTTCAGGAATCTTAAGCCCGCTATCCTCATGAAGACGGAGCCCAACGCTTCCTGGGCTATGGCCCGGCGTATGGATCACGGAAAGCTTCAACTCCCCTACTCGGAGCTCCTCTCCATCTTCCAGATAATGGTCGACGGGCAG
>JBJMMA010000102.1:0-8112 GCA_045805065.1 Bdellovibrionia bacterium
GGGCATCCTGCCCTTCATGTCCGACTCGCTTTGCGAGTCGAAGCCATCCTGGCGACATGAAGCCCTCACACTGCTTGATTCGATCAACACTCCATACTTTATGCAGACGATAAATCTTGGGGCTGCGGTCGATAGTCAATCGCTTGCAGGCGGTGATTCTAAGAAGTCGATGAGTTTAAGACTAAGAAGCTAGCGTTGATCGGGAATTAAAAAGTTTTGGAGGTTTGTTGGTTAGAAAGGGTTTTTGGGTTGGTAGCCGGTGATTAGGCCGGCGGCTACCCAGTTTGAGATCCAGGTCATTGTGGTTGCCGCGTCGAGCACATCTCCTGATTGGGCATCAGGATTCGCGGCATGAGGGGCGGGCTCACTCCGATTCTCCAGAAAGCTAGTGAGCTCGCCCAAACTTTGACTTTTTCGGATCTCATCCAAGAGCTTCTCCATGGATGGAGTGAGCTCTAGGGTTTTTAGTGTTGGGCTGGAGTTTTCGAGGCTGACCTTGAAAATAACTTGGCCCTTTAGGAACTGAGCGCTTGGAGCCAGAACTAATGATTGTTGAAGTTGTTCTTCTTCGGAGAGTTCGAGCAGTTTTGAAAAATCCATGGGCTGGCTGCTCTCGGACCATTTGCATAGGCAATGGGCCCATTCTTTTTCTGCCAGCTCTTTGAGTTCGGCCTGAAGAGTGTGTTGATTGGCATAATGAGATGACTCAGCTAAGAACTTGGGCAAGTCCTTTCCCACTTGGGCAAGATTTGGGTATTGGCTTGGGTAGTTCTCTAAATACTTTCGGATCAGCTGATCAAAATCGTGATTGCCAAGTTTAGCTTTCAGCTTTGGAAAATCCTCAGCCAGGCTTTCTTTGATTCTTTCAAAGTAAGCAAAGCGGTAAATGCCGAGTCTTGTTTGGAGCGAGACCTCTGAAGCCGCGCATTGGGAAAAAATGGATTCTAGTTTCCCAGTGTCTGGATTGTCAGATCTCAAGATCTCGGAAAATCTTGATTGAATCTCAAAGAGTGAGGGAGTCACTGACTTCTCCTTTCTCTCCAAACGAGGGGCTTATGTGAGACTTGTGATTTTCAGCCACGTCGTTTCGGATAGCTCCGGCTTTTTCCACTTCAGTCATCAAAACCGAAAACTCAGGGATTTTTGCGTCCCATTCGATCATGGTGCTCGCAAGCCCCAGGTTTTCTGATGCCCAACGAAACAGGTCCCAGACTTCAGTGCATACCGGCGCATCGTGGGTATCAACGAGATAGCCATCCTGGATCGAGTGGCCGGCGAGGTGAATCTGTCCGATTCGTTCGCGCGGAATTGCGCTCAGGTACTTCAGAGGATCAAAGCGGTGATTGATCGAGCTGACATAGACGTTATTGATGTCGAGCAGGATGCCGCAGTCCGCGCGCTTTGCGATCTCTGCTAGAAATTCCCATTCCGTCATCTCAGATGAGGCAAATTCAACATAGCTGGAGAGGTTCTCGAGCAGGATGTGGCGTTTGAGTTGGTCCTGAGCGCGTTGAACATTTTCGACCACTGTGTTGATTGCCTCCTGGGTGTAGGGAAGGGGCAAGAGATCGTGATGGTTCACGCCCTGGTGTGTGGTCCAGCAAAGATGGTCTGAAATCCAAAGAGGCTCGACTTGATCTGCGAGTTCTTTCAGGGATTGCAGATAGGAAGTGCGATCCAATCCAATAGATCCAACGGAGAGCGAAACGCCGTGGAGCGCGATCGGGATGTTTTTTCGGATCTCGAGCAGATGCCGCCGGCTGTTTGGCTTTGGGAGCTCATTCCAAGATAGATAATTCTCGGTAAGCGCTTCAACCCATTGGAGCGAAGGGTGAGGCTTTGTTTTGAGGTGAGAAAAATGCTGAGGCCTGAGCCCGATTCCAAGGCCATGGTCTTTAAATAAAGCTGTCATGTGTAAAAATAGGTCTCCAGCCTAAAAACCGGAGACCGGTAAATCTTAATCCAAATTACTCGTGATGATCTGGAGCGGTAGCTGGGGAAGTAGGAGCAGTGCTTTCTGCTTTCGTTGCTTCTTTATGAGCATCCTTCTTAGGAGCAGCTTTCTTCTTAGCTTTGTGCTCGGCTTTGTGATCTTCCTTCTTGTCCATCATGCCGCCGCAGCCATCTTTTCCGCCGCAACCGTCTTTGTGGGCTTCAGCTGCTGGAGTCGTTGCTGCCTTTGGGGCCGTTGCTGGAGCAGCATGCTCGTCAGCAAATGCAGCGCCGCCTGCGACGAGAGCGGAGATCATTGCGCTGGAAAGGGCGCCAGAAAGAATTCCTGCCATTTTCTTAGAGTTCATTTTTCAGTTCCTCATTGTTGAATGATTAAAAAGGTAAACTGATTGTGCTGTGATCCAGACGGCATTTAAACAAAAAAGAAAACTGAAATGCCAAAAACAATAAAGGACCCTGAGGTTTCCCTCAGAGTCCTTTATCGTCACGGGCACTTCTTCTGTGTGTGGGGGGGAAGTGGAGCGCCCATGAAAACCGTTTGTGCTGGCTTGTCTAACGTAGGTATTTTACGCGTGCAACACTATTTTTAAAAAATTCTCAAAAAACTCGCGTCCCACGCGTGTTTTTGACTAAGCCTGAGTTCGGCCTCACTCATGCCCATTTTCTGCCAGCAGAGCTGGATCTCGTGGGGCAGGGTAGTCCCAAAAACCGTGGGATCATCAGTATTTATGGTAACTGGGACACCGGCTCTGAGAACCTTGGGGAGCGGATGCTCTTCAAAAGATGAAACTGCCTGAGTTAACCAGTTACTCGTCGGGCACATTTCCAAGCAGATCCGTTTATCAGCCAAATAGCGCATTAAAACAGGATCTTGGATCGCTGAGATGCCATGTCCGATACGCTGGGCGCCCAGAAGCTCAATGGCTTCCCAGATATTCTCAGGCCCGCTGGCTTCGCCGGCGTGAATGGTGGTTTTACCGCCTGAGGCGATGATTTTTTTGAAGGACGCCTCAAACATCCGGCAGGGGAACTGGGCCTCATTGCCCGCGAGATCCATTCCGGCAAAACGGTTCTGGTTTTTGATGTAGAACTCGGCCACCTGATCCACCGCATCGGCGCCATAATCACGTGAGGCGATGCAGATCAAGCCTGCGCGCATTTCAGGATATTGTTTGAGCGCGCGGTTCATTCCGCGTTCAAATCCTGCGAGCACGTCATCCCAGGCAAGTCCGCTAAACTCAGCGACAAAACTGGGAGAGAATCTCAGCTCCGCAGCGCGCGTGCCTTCGTTCCAGCAATCTTCAACGACTTCGAACGCGACTTGTTCCAGGACTTCTGGCCGATCGAGCACTTTTTGGAAAAGGACGAAAGTCGCAAGAACCGAGCTTAAGTCAGCCAGTGGCTTTGCGAGCACAAGCTTTTGACGAAATGCTTCAAGACTTGTGCTCTGCGCTTCGAGCCCACGCTCCTGCGCAAGACGCAGGAGGGTTTCCATTCGGATGGATACATCAAGATGTCTGTGGAGCTCGGTTTGTACTGCCATGGGTAAAGCTTTTTGGGTTTCTCCCCATTATCCCATGATGTGCGCGCCGCTGTCGACGTAGAGCGTGCATCCGGTCATATGAGCGCCACCTGGGCCGCAAAGGAATGCAGCCAGCGAGCCGACTTCATCAGCCGAGATGTTTTCTTTGAGCGGAGTCTTTTCTTCTGCCTTTGCGAGCATGGTGCGGAAATCGCGAATACCTGCGGCAGCCAGCGTTTTGACAGGGCCAGCAGAAATCGCGTTCACGCGGATTTTCTTTGAGCCAAGATCGTAGGCGAGGTAACGGACAGATGCTTCGAGAGCAGCTTTCGCAACGCCCATGACGTTGTAGTTTGGAACGACTTTCTCAGCGCCGTAGTAGGAGAGGGTGAGAATCGTGCCGTTGCGGCCTTCCATGAGAGGCTCTGCGCGCTTTGCCATCGCAACGAGGCTGTATGCGCTGATGTCGAGAGCCACGCGGAATCCTTCGCGAGAAGTTTGTGAGAAGCGGCCTTCGAGGTCTTCGCGGTTTGCAAATGCGACGGAGTGAATGAGGATATCGATTCCGCCCCATTTTTCTTTTGCGACTTCAAACACGCGATCGAGCTGTGCATCGTCAGCAACGTTGCAGGACTCGATCAGGTCGGCGCCAACACTCTCAGCGAGAGGGCGCACGCGGCGCTCCAGGGCTTCACCCATATAGGTAAATCCAAGTTGTGCTCCAGCGAGATGAAGCTGCTGAGCAATGGCCCAGCCCAGGCTTCTTTCATTGGCAACGCCGAAAATCAGCGCCTTCTTGCCTTTGAAAAGCTCAGGGTTCCACATGTTTACGCCAAATGGGATTTCAGAATTTTGAGTCATGCCCTCGTCATCGCACATCATGCCATTTGCCGCAAGTTTACGGCGCAGGAGACCGGTAAATGCTGCCGATTGTAATAGTCGCCTGCTCCGATACCCTAATAGAAAGCATTACAAAGCATTCCAATCCTTTAACAGGAGAGTCACGGATGACCCCTTCGAAAAAGGTAGTTGCCCTCGCCGTATCGCTTTTGTCCTCAGTTGCTGTTTCTCAAGCTAAAGCAGACCCAACTGCTCAAGTCTTAAAAGCAGATGGATCGTTCAGTTCGTACAAGCTTTTGCCCGTTCATCATGATCCGATGCATGCGGCACAAGTGAAGGCTCGCCTGATGAACGAAATGAGGAATGAAGCCCTTCGTTCGGCCGCACATCTGCCAGCGCAGTACCAGATCCCCACTAAAAAACTTCCGCCCATTCGTGACCAAGGTAACCGCGGAACTTGCGCTTATTTTGCAACGGTTGGAATTCTTGAAAGCTATTTCATGGGTCAATCGAGCTCTTTCGGGCAGACCAAGATTTCTGAAGAGTGTCTGGTCGACGTGAGAAACTGGATGGCTGATAACGCCGAATACACGGGCGAAGACAAGCCAGACCTTCGTCCAGATCCAAACGGGGATCTTCCTCAGTCAATCATCAAGACGATCTCGCAATACGGTGTTCCGGTTGCAAAGTCATACAGCCAGGATTTGAGCTGCGTGTATAATGGCGAAAACGAGAATGGCTCGGATCTGAACGTTGAAGACTATGCGAAGATTTTCTCCAGTGGCGCATCTCCGGCTTATGGAAAGAAACTCAAGTTTCACTACGATCAAAAGCCAACGATCGACAGCGTGAAGGCATTGATCGCAGCCAATATCCCTGTCGAAGTAGGCGTGCTGGTCTATAACGAGTACATGTATGGATCA
Organism: Bdellovibrionia bacterium; assembly: GCA_045805065.1. GTDB lineage: Bacteria > Bdellovibrionota > UBA1018 > UBA1018 > UBA1018 > CAZCBS01. Next base: position 5,239 of record JBJMMA010000102.1, read on the forward strand.
GACTGGCGCTTTGATCCTGCGCAGGACACCGAAGACAATATCGCTGGTGGTCACGCGATCATGCTCACGGGCTATAAAACTTCGAACGGAAAGACGATCTTTACGTTCAAGAACTCGTGGGGAACGAGCTGGGGCAAGGCTGGTTTCGGCACGATGGATGACGCACTCGTGATGAACAGCTGGGGATATGACCCATCGTTTGACATGACTGTAAGCGTTGCAGGGAAGTAATCAGATCTTGCCGCACTTCTCTTGCGGCAGGCGTTAATTTTCTGTAGAACCCCCATCAGCCTTTGAGGCGAGTGGGGGTTCGCATTTTATGCTGGTCGTGCAAAAGTTCGGTGGGACTTCTGTTGGATCGATTGAAAGAATTCGTCACGCCGCTCAGTGGGCACTGGATTCCCAAATGCGTGGCGACGATGTCGTGTTGGTTGTATCCGCGATGTCAGGCGAGACGAATCGTTTGGTTGAGCTTGCAACGCAGATCAATCCGATTCCTTATTCACGTGAATACGACATGCTCATCGCAAGCGGTGAGCAGATCGCAGTGGGCCTGGTGAGCCTTGCGATCAATACAGAGGCGGAAAAACGCGGCCTTATCAAAGCTGGGGTGGAATATCGCGCACGTCCTCTTTTGGGTCATCAGATCGGGATCCGAACGGACAGTGTTTTCTCAAAGGCGCGAATCCAGGCGATCGACACAAAACTTTTGCGCCAGGAAATCTCGCGAGGCGTGATCCCTGTGATTGCCGGCTTTCAAGGCGTCGACCCTGAGAATAACATCACAACGCTTGGGCGTGGCGGATCTGATACCAGTGCAGTGGCAATTGCCGCCGCTTTGAATGCGGATGATTGCGAAATCTACACGGATGTCGACGGAGTTTATACGACGGATCCCAGGATTTGTCCGCGTGCGCGAAAAATCTCGCGCATCTCGTATGAGGAAATGATGGAGCTTGCGAGCCTGGGCGCCAAGGTTCTTCAGATTCGTTCGGTGGAGCTTGCGGCCAAGTACAAGCTTCCGCTTCATGTTCGATCCAGTTTCAATCCGGTGGAGGGTACGCGCGTGGTTGCTAAAGAGATGTTGGGCCAGCAAATGGAACAAGTCGTTGTGGCAGGTGTGGCTGCGGATAAGGACCAGGTGAAGTTCACTCTTCAAAACATTCACGATCAGCCAGGTACGGCCGCACAGATCTTTGGCGCGCTTTCGGCCGCGGCCATCGTTGTGGATGTCATCGTGCAGGATGTTCCTTCCAATGGAATCATCACGGTGAGCTTTACGGTGGGCAAGGGCGATTATCTGAAGACTCAGCAGATTCTGCAAAGTCTTCAAGCTTCTCCTGCTTTCAGTTCCATGAAGATTGTCGAAGAAACTGATCTCGCCAAAGTCAGTATCGTGGGCGTGGGGATGCAACATCACCCAGGTGTGGCATCGCGTATGTTTGCGCTTCTGGCAGAGGCTGGCGTGAGCATTAAGCTCATTACTACTTCTGAGATTAAGGTTTCTTGTTTGATTGATGGGGGATTGGTTCAGAAGGCTGTGCAGTGCTTGCACACGGGATTTTCACTCGATCGTGTCGAGTGATCTTCGAACACTGGAGTCTGAGCTAGGACATCAAAAATGACGCACCGTTTATTCGCGCGAAGAAGCAGTGCGGCAAAGTCCGAAATTCGCCCAAAATCCAGAAAACAGCCTAGAAGTTAATCGCTGAGTTGAGATTGATCTGGAAGAACAACTCTCCAGTGCCTCCCACACTTTCACGGAAACCCTTGTGGTACTCAGTAGATGCAGTGAGGGGGATCGCGTTAAAAAAGGTCAGATCCGCCTGAAGACCACCCCCTGCGGCTGGCAAGCTTTTGATCATGCGACCATTTGGAAACCAAACCGCTTCGCCAAAAACAAAGCCATGCAAGTACTCGAGGAACGCAGGATTGGTTCCCCAGCCTCTGAAGATCGGAGCAATCGGGAAGCGATAATCCACTGAGCCCTGGAGAGCTTGCTTGCTGAAGTAAGTCTGCTGAGGATAGCCGCGCACGGAAAGCTGATCGAGCGAGTTTTCAGGAAGCGTGTTGAAAAAGCGACCGCTCTGGCGGCCTTCGACCGTTACGTTGGTATCCATGTATCCGCTGCCGACGCTTCGATTGACCCAGGAGTAATTCAAAGCCGGGACAAGTACCGAATGCTCCAGTAGGAAATCCGTTCTCAGATACTCAGTGTCCGAGACATAGCTTTTCACGAAAGTCTGCCCGGAGTTGAAATAATAACGTCCGCCAATCTCAGTCTGGCGTCCCTTCTCGTTGGTGATCGCAAGATGAGAGCGGTAAGCTTCTTGAAAAACCAATCGAGTGTCCACGTAAGGAACCCAGTAACTTTTGGCCACGGTGTCGTGATCAGAAGGATTTGCGCCAGGAACTTTATAAAACGTGCGCTCTTCGAAAAGCGAAACGATCGGCGTGAGCGACGAGAACGTCCAATTGATCGGCAGTCGCGCATCAGCGGCATATCTCACCTTGCGCGAGTAGCTTTCCACGTTGCCATTGATCGTTGAAATATCGGCTGTGTAACTTTCAACCGATGCACTGAGGTCCGGTCCCAGTGAGCGGTTGCTATAGGCGGCCAGGATGTTCGGAGCATGAGCAAAGGAGTCGTAGCCAATGCCTAGGACGTAGCGATGGCGATCCACGGCATCAAAACCCAAGACCTGCCCGCCGATAAAGTAGCCGTTATTGTAAACCAAGAGCGCCGGAAGCCATTGCCTTGGCCAGATCGATGGAATGATCGAATAGTTTTCGATCTCATACTTTTGATCCGTGGCTTGCACATCGGAGTACTGATCAGTCGGAGGCGCAGGAGGTGGAGCGATCGTCACTAAA
>JBJMMA010000103.1:0-27693 GCA_045805065.1 Bdellovibrionia bacterium
CGCGATGTCGCCACCGGGAAACTGCCGGCAGTCGTGCCGGCCCGGGTTTGCGGCGGACGGGGCAGCGGTCGTGCGTGCGATCTGTGTGCACAGCCGATCACTTCTGCTGAAACTGCAATCGAATTTGCGTGTGTGACTCGCGAACCGATCTGGTACCTCTCATGCAAAATGAAAGGTCATGAAGTTTGAAACTGTCGAAAAAGCCAGAAAATCGTTCGTGCCTGTTTTTGCTGTCGTAGTTATCGCGCTGACTTCCACAAGTGCCAAGGCCGAATATATTTACGATGCTTATCATTCGACTGGAGTTGCAGACTCAAAGAAAGTGCTTCAAGTTCGCCTGAGACCTGACGCCACCGGTACGCTTGCGGACGAAGTGGAAGTCAGAACTCTCTGCAGAGAGGGTAGCGAGCTTCGTGAATGCGCGGACAAGATCGTGATCAGGAAGGATCGTCTCGACTCTGTCGTCGGGCTTGAGAAAGCGCAATACCAGAGGCTTCTGGATAGCTTTAAAAAGGACGCTAAGACGGAGAAGTATGTCGGTGGATCCCTCGGTATGACGGGCTTGGCGATGGCTTATCCACCTGTGGCAGTGGTGGCTGTTCCACTTGCTGTTTTACTTGAAGGAGCCGGCATCGTGAATCACCACAAAGCCAATGCCGAGCAGGCGAAAAAACCTGATCCCCGCCTGGAAACCATGTCCGCCAGCGTGATTCAGAAAGCTCTTTCGGAGGATGTCGCAGTCAGTGACTACCGCAGGGGTGACGAGATTGAACAGCTCCGCTCCAATCTTAAGGATCTCTTTTCTGGCAACGCTCAGGATCAAGAGCAGATCTCCAAGAATCCGGCTGTTGCATTGGGCTCCTTGAAGCAGCGGGATCCAATCAGGGCTTCGCTGGATCTCTTTGAGGCAGAAGCTTCCAACTCCGGCTCTGCGCTTTAAAAGCCTGAAGCGAGCCTAGCGTCTTTGGAGTTTCTTGGTTTGCCGCATACAAAGATGGCAAACTGACAATCCCAGAATGGATGGCGCAAAAAGGCCAACGATCGGGATCAGAACAACGCCTTCCAATAGCGCTCCGATCAGGAGCATGGTGAGGCGATTGCTCTCAATAATAGCGCGCCTGTCGTTTTCAGAGACCAATCCCTCCAAGGCGTCATTCATCAGGCTTCGGACGTTGATATAGCCCATAAGCAAAAACAAAAGCACAGGGCCAAAGCCTGGAATCGCTAAACAGATGAGGCCACCGAAGAGGAAAGTGCCTGCGGATTTCGGAGCATCTCTGAGGCTGACCAATATCGAGCTCTTATGCTTGAGCGAAAGCTCAGGATAGTAGGTGAGACAGAATTTCTGGATGCGCTTCATCAGCCAGAGCTCGATTGAGACTCTGACCGTAATGATGACAAGCGCGATATAGAGAACGATGATCACGAGGTATCTCAAGCCTTCGCTGATGGCTGGGATGAGCTGCGGAAGATCAGGGAGCGCATGAAAGATCGGGTCTTTGACAAAGTAAAAGACGATTCCCCAGCCGATGACGCTTACGATCCAGATCATCGCTGAGATGAGCGAGATCGGAGGCTTGAAGCCGTCTTTGAGGGCGAGCGCCACGCAAACCAGCGACTCTCTGATGTTTTCATACGCTGTATTTAATAAAGGCATGGCCTGGGTTCCCATTTTGTCAGAGTTTTGACAGCATTTTTTTCTCAGTCTTGTCGAGGCGGCCTCTTATTAAAGCGGTCTCGCCGCTACGCAGTTCAGATGATAGACTATTTAGGATGCGCATGGGGTTGTCTTTTTCACGCATGAAAGAGATTCTGGGTCTTTCTCTGGCGAGTGTTTTCACGCTTGTCCCTCAATGCGCACACGCAGGTTTTAGCCTGAGCCCAACCAGCTTTTCAAATCCCAGCGCACTGATCGATTCTAATGTCGTCACTCCGATTGTCAGAACCATCGGGTTTGCAGCCGACCATCGGGCTTACGAGGGCGCGGCAGGTCTCGGAAATGCCGCGGGTATCGAACTTTCGCTTCAGGCGACGGCGGTCAAGCTTCCTCCAAGCTTCCGGGATGCGCTCTCCAGCGCGGGACTTGATAATCTTCCACTGCCGATCGTGCCACTTCCTCGCCTGATCGCGCATAAGGGAATCGGAAGTCGCTTTGATGTAGGGATGTCGTGGATCATTTTCAAAGAAATCAAAATCCTGGGCTTTGACGCGAAGGCCGTGGTCTATCAACCCGACGAAGGCCCGACCTGGGCCATCCGCCTCAATTACACGGATGCCAACATCAGTTTCTCTGACTCAGGTGCCTCTCTCGGGGTTCATACTCGAACGATGAAGCCTGAGATTTTGGTGTCCCAAAGGCTCGATTTTTTTGAGCCTTATCTAGGTGTGGGCTATCAGCTTGTGAACGGTTCCTTAAAGGTGAATCTCCCTCTTCCGACGCCGCTGCCGTCGATCAATGAGACGGTGTCAGCGCGTGGGGGAGGAGGCCTTGCTTTTGTAGGGCTTGGACTCAAGGTGCCGGGAATTGCACTCAGACTTTTGATTGATGGTGAGTACAGCACTGTAGGCGCTCACTCGCTTGGCGCTAAGTTTGGTTTTAACTTCTGAGCCCCGACTAAACTTCAAACCAATCCACGCAGAGGACAGCAAGAGTCTCTGAAGGGGACTTCTCAATCGTTTTACGGCAGCGAAGCACGGCGTCTTTGATGACTTTTTCGACGGTTCTCAGATCAGCTTTCGAAAGATTGTGGATTCCCGAATAGTGCAATCCTTCTTCGGAAGGCTCCTGCAGTTTTTGAATCACTCGATTTCGCCAAATCATATGCCCCGTATTTGCCGCTGCGCTGCCTGCCGGCAAATGCACAGTTAAGGAAGTTGCTTTTAATCTTCCTGCGCCTGCTTTTGCAATAAGTCCCATGGACTGAAGGTCAAGAAGCGTCTTTCTTAAGATTTCTAGTTGTATTCCTAAGCGCTGAGAGAGCTCAGCTGCTGAAAAAGGCTGGATCATGCAGGCAACGTGAACTGCCCCATAAATCCAGGACGAGTAATAGCGATTCCGATCTTCCTCGGAGACTGTTGCAGCTGAATTGATCGAGGCTCCGATGCCGCGCCCTTTTGCCCTGAGGTCTTCTAACTTGGATTGGATCCGCTTCTTTAAAGAAGCGCTCGCAGCGCGCTCAAAGTCCACTAAAAGCATGAAATAATCCGTCTCAATCTCGCTGAGGGCAAAGTAGACCGCGACTCCATGGGCTTGGTCAGGAGTAAGTTGAACTTCGCCACTTAAAACACGCGTAATCCAGGAGGGACTGCAGCCCGCTGATGCGGCGATTTTCGATCGATTGCCCTGGAACGAATCAGTTTGAATCCAGTCCTGGATAAAGCGTCGGTACTCACGGTATTCAAAGAGATCCATGTGCTTTCTATCTTTTACATTTTGTAAAAATACAAATTGTTTTTTTGACAAAGGTGTTCTGGAGATATCGTTTGCCATTCGGCATAACGGCGACTACTAAGGAGTCCTATTTATGAAGTATCTTGTCGTTTTGTTCGTCGTTTTAAGCGCTTTTAATGTCATGCCTGCTTACGCAGGCGGTGGCTCGAGCATAGGAATTGGAAGCCCAGCTTCCAAGAATTGCGTCGTGCTTGATGGCGTCCTTAAGCCCTTTCAATTTCGTGGCGGCGAAGCCGACTATTGCGTGCTCGATGAATGGAATCTGTTCCGATTCATGTATCAATGCCATCTTGTTCACGTTCATCATTACGGCCGTAGGGGGCAGATCGGGATGCCTAATCCTGCGGCAGTCAACTGCGCCGATGTCGGCGGAGTCACGCAGATCGAGAAAACCCCTGCCGGTGAGCGCGGCGTCTGTGTCGTTGAAGAATGGATGCTGTTCAGAAGCGTTGATGCATCCAAGTGCCAGCAGCGCTGAAAAAATTCAAATATCAGGGAGCGGGGTCAGATTGGTTCCGCTCCTGATGTTTTGATCGAAAAGCGAATGCGTCTATGACGCAGTTCTCTACCAATAGGAGCCGGATACCTAAAGAATACCTAAAGAGCGCGTCCGCCAGCAGCAACGCAACTACGGCTCTGGAGCCGCTATTGCCGCTAAAATGCATGGCGATATCTCCCAAAATCGGATGGTCAGGCCGGTCTGGCCTCTGAGACCAAGTGCATCCTGGTCAAAAACCTTGTTCCGTCAATTCGTTGACTGATAGGAGATCAAGAGTGATCGCGGAATATCCGATAAAGCTATATGGGCGAATCACTTAGGCGAAAAAGATGGGCTGTACATTTTGCCATCGCTCTATGGGCTACGGCCCATCTATTGATTTGCAGTTCTGTCGCCATTGCGGATACGTCGGATTGTATTCGCTATGCTGTCTCACGAATTGCCAAAAAAAATCCTCGATCCGACTTTGATAAAAAGCGGTTCTTGCGCAATCTCAGTGAAACCGAGTTTAGAGACAATAAAGGGGATCCGTTTTATTTTGACCCGAGTGACATGGCTTCGGTGAAGCACTCAAAACATGGAACGATTGCAGCATCAGATGGTTCGTTTGTAGGTCGTGAAGTTGACGATAAGGGAAATCTAAACTGGACTGACTCGTACACGAACTATGGACCCTTCAAAGATTTAGGTTTAACCAGCCAATTGTTCGGCTTTTTCAGAAGCCAACTTCCGAATGGCGCACACCTCTATTTAATGGATGCGACGGATTCGAAGGCGTTCTCCAACTATTTAGTGGAAAAAGTATCCGGTCGTGACTTGCGCCATCTGATAGAAACGGATCCAAAGTTAAGCCAGGTTTGGAAGATTTATAGCCGAATGATTGCTCAACCAGAGTTTCGTCGAGACTATTCATCTTCGGAATTTTCTCAGGGCATTCGCTGGTATCGACTGCATGAAGAGGAGCGTAAGCTCTTCGGTTTTCGACTTTATTTGAGCGATATAAGTTCCCAATGGGGAAGGATTGCTCGAAAAGGTGATTTTCGACGTGACTATGCCGGTCCTGGCGCGTTCCATCGCTATCTTCGAATCAAGAGAGAGATCCCCGCTGATCTGAAGGAAGAAGAGGATCAGGCGATTCAGTCTGTCCCGGGCGGAAACATGACGGAATATCTGCAAAAGCTATTCAAGTTTCACTAAGAATTTGCAGGGTTATTTTCTCAGCGCGCGTCCGCCAGCTGCGAGCAAAGCGAGGAAACTTTCAGGCTTCAAGCTAGCGCCACCCACAAGACCGCCATCGACGTTAGGACATGCGAGAAGTCCATCGACGTTCTCAGGGGTTACGCTTCCGCCATAAAGAAGCAAAGTCTTTGCGGCAGCTTCTTCGCCAAAGTTTTTCTTAAGCAGAGAACGAATCAAAGCATGCGCTTCTTCTGCTTGTTCAGGAGATGCGGTGAGGCCCGTGCCGATCGCCCAAACTGGCTCATAGGCAAAAACCACGTTTCCAGAAGCCAGGCAGGCTGAGACGCCTTTTCCTGCTTCAGGGCAGACGCCGCTCATCTGACGGATCAAGACTTCTGAAGTCTTTCCAGCCTCACGCTCGGCGCGAGTCTCACCAATACAGATGATGAGCTTAAAGCCTTGCTCAAGAAGACTCTCCGAGCGTTTGCGAACCGTCTCGTCGGTCTCACCAAAGAACTGACGACGCTCGGAGTGGCCGATGAGAACCCATTCAATACCCATCTCTTTGAGCATTGGGCCTGAGATCTCACCCGTGAAAGCGCCTTTTTTCTCCCAGTGGGCGTTCTGTGCGGCAACACTGATTGGGAACGAAGCTTTTGCAGCTAAGTGCTTAGCAGCGTCCAAAGTCAGCATCGGTGGAATCACGCAAGCCTGAAGCTTGCCTGATTTCAAGAGCTCGATGTCTTTTGGCTTCAGCATGGAAGCCGCACCACTTGTGAGCGCCAGAAAGAAAGACTCGGCCTCTTTCGGGCCGTAGTTCATCTTCCAATTGCCAGCAATCAGAACACCGCGGGAGTTAGAGCTCATAGTGGTTGAGTTGGAGTAAGATGTTGTTCGCGGCCGGTTTTCTTGAGGACATCAATGCCTGGAAGGCCGTTGCCTTCGAGGTACTCAAGAACTGCGCCGCCACCCGTGGAGAGGTGATCAAACTTATCGGCGTAGCCGGAGGACTTGATGGCAGAGACAGTGTCGCCACCACCCACAACCTTAATGGCAGGAAGCTCAGAAATCGCCTTAGCCACTTCGAAAGTTCCCGTGGCGTACTCAGGCTTCTCGAACCAGCCCAGCGGGCCGTTCCAGAAAATGGTCTTTGCGCCTTGAAGAGCTTCCGTGAACTTTTGGACGGTCTTTGGACCGATATCAAAACCTTGGTTTGTGTCAGCTGGGACCAGAAGAAGCATTTCGCGACGACGAGCTTCTTTCATGATCGCCCTGGCAGCTTCTACATCCGCAGGCTTTGGACCCTTGGCGCCTTCTGGAAGAGTGTCGCCTTGGGCAACCCAGAAAGCATGCGCCATCGCGCCACCAATCAGAAGTCCGTTCACGCGTTGCATGAGGGAGTCGATTGTCTTGATCTTGTCGGTGACCTTTGAGCCACCCAAAATCGCAAAGAATGGCTTTTGCGGATTACTGAGCAGAGGATCGAGGAACTTGAGCTCCTTCTCAATGAGGAAGCCCATTCCACGGATCGGCATCAGCTGCGGCACTCCGTAAGTGGATGCGTGCTTGCGATGTGCGGTTCCGAACGCGTCGGTGACGTAAACGTCAGCCAGGCGCGCGAGTCCTTTTGCGAACTCTGGATCATTGGCTTCTTCGCCTGGATAGAAGCGAAGGTTTTCAAGAAGAAGGATGTGTCCGTTCTTCAGGCCTTGAGCCATGAGCTCAATGCCTTCGCCGATACAATCATCAGCGAGTGTCACTTCCTGTCCCAGAAGAACAGCAAGGCGACGGGCAACAGGTTCCATCGAGAACTCTGGATTACGCTTTCCGTCTGGACGACCCAAGTGGGATGCCAGAATCAGCTTGGCGCCTTTTTCGATCGCGTACTTGATCGTCGGAAGCGCTTCCTGAATGCGGTTATCGTCTTCTACGCGACGCTCGCCCTCAGAGTCTGCTGCGCTCAGCGGAACGTTGAAGTCCAGACGCATGAAGATACGCTTTCCAGCGATCTCCATGTCACGAATGCTTGGAATTTTGCTGCTGCCCGTGCTCGTTGCCATATTTCTTAGAGACCTTTGCGTGCCATGAAGGTGGTGAGGTCAACCATGCGAGCCGAGAAACCGGACTCGTTGTCGTACCAGGAAATCACTTTCACGAAGTTGCCGTCGATGACGTCCGTGAGTTCAGCGTCGATCGTCGAGCTGGCCTCGCAGCCGTTGTAGTCGGTCGAAACCAAAGGTGCCGTCGAGTAGCCCAGGATTCCCTTGAGAGGGCCTTCTGCGGCTGCCTTGAATGCAGCGTTGATTTCTTCCTTCGTGGTTTTGTTCTTGAGCTCACCGGTGAAGTCAACGAGCGAGACGTTCGGAGTTGGAACGCGGATCGACAAGCCGTTGAGTTTGCCTTTGAGGTGAGGAAGAACGAGACCGACTGCCTTGGCAGCGCCGGTGGTCGTTGGAATTTGAGAAAGAGCTGCAGCGCGAGCGCGGCGCAGATCCTTGTGAGGAAGATCGAGGATGTTCTGATCGTTCGTGTAGCTGTGAACGGTCAACATCGTGCCGCGAACGATTCCGAACTTGTCATCGAGAACCTTGGCAAGAGGTGCCAGGCAGTTCGTCGTACAAGATGCGTTCGAAACAACCGTATGCTTGGCTGGGTCATAGCTCTGCTCGTTCACGCCCATGCAGAAGGTCGCGTCTGGATCCTTGGAAGGAGCCGAGACGATGACTTTCTTTGCGCCAGCTGCGAGATGCAGAGCTGCTTTTTCGCGATCGGTGAAAACACCGGTGCACTCGTGGACGAAAGTTGCGCCAATGTCGTTCCACTTGAGAGCCGTTGGATCCTTCTCAGCGGTGAGACGAATCTTGTACGGACCGACGTGAAGAGTGCTGCCTTCAAGACGAACATCTTCTTTCAAAGTTCCATGAACCGAATCGTACTTGAGGAGGTGAGCCATCTGCTCCGGCTTGGAGAGATCGTTCACGCCAACGAATTCAACCTGGCGATCTCCCCGCTCCAGCGCCACGCGGAGCACTTTACGACCGATACGACCAAAGCCATTGATTCCGATTTTGATAGGTTGCATGCCTCTGATATAGCTCAGATTCTCATTGAGCGCGAGCCAGTTTCACGTGTTCCGCGCCGGGTCGAATGATTTCTTTCATCTCGTTCATGAGGCGAGCGCTCTGGTCAAATTCGGTCTTTAACACGGCTTGCTGGTAGCCTTGCAGCCAGGTACCAAACCGCAGGATAGGCTTGTTGCGGCTGGTTGATTCAGCGTTCACATCGCTGAAATACAGGGTCGCTGGAGCAGCCAAAGCGCCTAAGGAGGTGCCCTTGCAGCTCATATCGACTGAAGAAGCCAGAAGCGCGTTACCCCGAGCTTCTCGAGCTTCTCGAGTTTTTTGATGACGAGTATAGCCCTCGACATTTTGAATGCTGCAGAGAGCCTCAACGCGCTTGCCATTCACGATCTTGGCGACAAGCTTAGGTTCGTTATAACGAGGCCTCGTGTTTTTAACGATAACGATCCTGAGGGTTTTGCCTGCGTTGGATTGGCCCTCATTCCATTGAAAAGACGCGCTGTAAAAAGTCTTCAAAGGTGCGCCCTCAGCCGTAGACATGAAAGAGATTGCAGTCAAAACCAGAGCTTTTTGCCAGTGCGACTTCATGATCAGACCCTCCTTGGCAGGCGCAGCGGCAGGACCGCCTCGCCGTGTGTTTTTATCCGCGCCATCATGTGCGCGTCGGGGACAGGTTGTTTCAATTGCCGTGCCGCCTTGCGTCACCAAAACCATTAGGGTTTTAGCGACTTTATTTAATAAATCGGATGAATGGTCCCCGCGAAGGTGCGCTTTGACGCTGGGAGCAGGAAGTATTTATAGGGGGTATTAGAAAAGTTAATGAGCTTCGATAAAGACGAATAATTGTTCTTAATCGTGAGTTTCTTGTAGTTCTAGAGATGTTCTTTCAAGAGAAATCCGCGTGGCCGAGTGCCGCCCCCCCAAATTTACATTTCGGCATTTGATTTTTAGTTTTATCTCAGACCCCCGCCGCGCCGATTTCTTTTGAAGGACAATTCTTACTTGAGTCGCTGAAGCGGGGCACGCCTGCTACGCGGACAAAGATTTACCCTTAAAAGCTTTAAAGATTTACCAAGACGATACCTAAAAGATCGGCCGTCGAACGGATTCGTGCGGCAGGAAGGACTTTTGTCATGTCTCAAACTTTGAAGAGCGCACGTTTTATCGCGCGCGCTGCACTTGCAGCGGCATTTGTGTTTATTGGCTCCAATTCAGCTCACGCTGTCGTTTCTGAGGACTGGGATCGCCCCGTCGTTCAATCTCGCATGGATATCGTGGAAGCTCAGGGTGGCATGATCAACGCGCGTCAGGCCGATCTGATCATGACCCGAAAGGCAGGCTCGCCAGCGGTGACCGGTCTTACTTTGCGCGTGGATCGCCAGATCATGAACTTTCAGATCTCGAAGATCCGTCGTGAAGTGTGTGGAGCACAACTTCTGATCGGCATGTTCTTAGGTGGCGCACCGGGACACTCCTACCGCCTGGTTGTCGTCGATCACACCCGTGAGACCTGCAAGCCAGAAGGTCGGGGAGATCTTCACGCATTTCCAGTGCAGTCTTCTTTGGAAGTGCTCCTGATGGACGGCAATCAACCCGTTCTTCGTATGAACGGTGAGCCAGAAGCCGTCATTACGCCCCAATAAGAACTTCAACGCCAGACTTGTATTGGGCCTCGGCCCTGTGCGAAAACCGCTCTCTATGGACAACCCTACGCAGAGCGCGCCTAACCAGAACGCAGTTGAGCTACTCGAAGAAATCCAGCGGCTGATGGAGATGAAAGGGGAGAACCCTTTTAAGATCCGGGCTTTTGAAAAAGCCGCAGGAGTTTTAGCAGGACGCGATGACCTCAAAGAGCGTGCGAAAGCAGGAACCCTGACCGAGCTGCCTGGAGTGGGTAAGGGGATCTCGGAAGTTCTGACTGAGTTTTTACTCCAAGGCAAATCCACGGTACGCGATGAGCTCCAAGCTTCCCTCCCTCCTGGGTTGCTGGAGCTCACCGCGATACCAGGATTAGGTCCTAAGAAGGCCATGCAGCTCATCGAAGAGCTCGGCATTTCTTCTGCGGGCGAGCTTGAGTACGCTTGCCGAGAAAATCGCCTGCTCAAGCTCAAAGGCTTTGGCGAGAAGATCCAGCAGAAGATCCTGGATGGGATCAGCTTCATGAAAACAACGCAGGGCCAGCAGCGCCTGGACGAGGCGTTTCGTTGCGCTGAGATGCTTCTTCCGATGCTGACTGAGGCAGCCCAAGGCCTGCGTGTGAGCGAGACAGGTGAGCTTCGCCGCAGACTTGAAACGGTCTCCAAGCTTCAGTTTCTGATCGAAGGAAAAGAGCATCAGGGCCGAATCAACGATGCTCTAGAGAAATTTCGAGCCACCAGCAGATGCAAGATCGAAGTCGAAGTGTTGAGAGCTCCAAAAGAGCGTTTTGGATATGAGCTTGCGCGCACAACCGCAACGGAGGCTCACTGGAAGGCTTTAGGAAATCCAGAAGCCTTCGACGCTCCAACTGAAGAAGCATTTTACGAAAAGCTTGGCATCGCCTTCATCGCGCCTGAGATGAGAGAAAGCGGCGAGGAAGTGAAGCTTGCCAAATCTGGAAAGCTTCAGGCAGTTCTGTCTTGGAACGGCGTTCGTGGTGTTTTTCATAACCACACGACTCGCTCGGATGGCGGGGCAACGCTTGAAGAAATGGTGCTGGCAGCCCGCGCTCTTGGAATGTCCTACATCGGGATTTCCGATCACAGCCAATCGGCGTTCTATGCTCAGGGTCTCAAGGTTCCAGATCTCATGGCGCAGGAGAAAGAGATCAGAAAAGTTCAGGACAAGTATCCTGACATCCGAGTTTTCTGGGGAATTGAGAGCGATATTCTGGCCGATGGATCACTCGATTATGAGCCCGAGGTGCTGAAGAAGTTTGATTTCGTCGTCGCCTCCATTCACTCGCGCTTCAAGATGGATCGCGAGACCATGACCTTGCGGATGCTCGAAGCGATTCGAAATCCTTGCACACGCTTTCTAGGGCATGTCACGGGCCGCCTTCTTCTGGGGCGCCCAGGATACGACATCGATATGGAGCGCGTGATTGCGGAAGCCGCAAAGCATGACGTGGCGATTGAGATCAACTCGCATCCCGCTCGACTGGATATCGACTGGCGCTGGGGACCGGAGCTCCGGAAATGCGGAACCCGCGTTTCGATTAATCCCGATGCGCACGAGACGGTAGGGCTTCAAGATACTCGCTACGGAATTGCCATGGCGAGAAAGGCCTTGCTGCCGACTTCTCAAGTCGTCAATGCAGGCTCTGTGAACGAGGTAGAGAAGTGGCTAAAAAGGTTGTAACTAAAAAAGCAGCAGTCAAAAAACCTGCCGCCAAGAAATCCGTGAGCGCCGACTCGCTTGTCAAGCTGAGTAAGGATCCCGCGGCTGAGAAGCGCAGGATGCTCGCGATTTTAGAGATCCTCCGGCGCGAGTACCCTGAAGCCAAATGCAGCCTGGATTTTAATTCGCCCTTTCAGCTTTTGGTTGCAACCATGCTCTCAGCTCAAACCACTGATGAAAGAGTCAACAAAGTCACTCCCGCTCTTTTTGCAAAATTTCCGACGCCCGGAGAGATGGCAGCAGCTCCTCTGAAGGAAATCGAAAAGCTCATTCAGTCGACCAATTTCTATCGAAACAAAGCCATTGCGCTCAAGACCATGTCCAACTCCCTTCTTGAGGAGCATGGCGGAGCAGTGCCTCGAACACTGGATGAGCTGGTGAAGCTTCGGGGCGTGGGTCGAAAAACCGCAAACGTCGTTTTGGGAAATGTTTTTGATGTTCCCGGAATGGTCGTTGATACGCACGTGGGACGCATCGCACGCCGACTTGGGTTTACGAAAAACGACGACCCTGTGAAAGTTGAATCTGATCTCGAGAAGGTCACGCCGCGTGAGGACTGGACAGAGCTTGCGCATCTCTTTATCGCTCATGGTCGCGCCATCTGTACGGCGCGGCGAGCGAAATGCGAAGAATGCCCTGTGGCGCGTTTTTGCCCGAAAATCGGAGTCTGAAAAAACTCTGGCTTATGCTTTGCACCGTATCAACCGGTGACAGAGAAAAATCAGATGAATAGAAGCAGTCGTTCAGAAGTCAGGCCCGTCGATTGGATTCGTGACAGCGAGAAGTCCATTTCGAATCGCTTGTCCAAACATCCGAACAAAGGTCAATTCAGATTAGGATATATTTCCGAAAGGCTGGCGGCATTGCTTCTGGAGCGATTGCCATCGGACCTGGCCAATCAAATGATGACGATGCTGCCGGAAGATAAGCAAGCGGCACTCAAATCCTTGCATCAAAGCGCGGGATCAGAAAGTGATCAGAGCATTGGTTATCCCACTTTCATCGAGCGCGCGGCTCAAGCGATCGGCCTGCAGGAAAACGATGATACCATTCGAGAAATTACGGACGCCTTTCTCTGGGGTGTTGTGGAAGAAGTTCCAGGCGACTTTAAAGTTCGTCTCACTGAGGTGCTGCCTGCTGAGCTGAAGTCGCGAATGGATCTCTACTCCGAGCGCGAGAACGAGAGCAAAGTGGCTTAGACAGCCCGCTAGGGCTGCAGCTCTTAGACACGGTACCGGGTTTGCAGCCCGATTGTGTCATGCCTAAAAAAGTCAGTTCAATTTACCTTCTCGAACAACCAATCAGCTGGAATCGCGCCTTTTTATGTGGGGTGCTTGGGTCCGCCATTCTGATGGCTTGGCTCGACATCTTTTACATGATGGGGTTCACGACTTTTAATCTGGAGATCTTCGTTGGAACGATCCTCAGAAACAGCACAGAATTCATGCCGCGAGCCTGGCTCGTGGGTGCGATCGCCAACCTGATTTTTGGCGGTATTTTTGGGATCTTTTACGCGTATTTGTTTGAATACATCTATCACCGTTCAGGTACGGCGGTTGGGTTCAAGATAGGTATCTTCCACGCGGTTTTCGCAGGCGTTGCCATGCTGCCTTTTTTTCAGACGGTGCATGAACAGATGAACCTTCAGCTTTATCCGCAAGGCCTGGGCTTTTTAGGCTCGCACATCAGTGCGGTGACGCCGCTTCTGATTGTGATCGGCCATCTTCTTTTCGGAAGCGAGATGGGCTTGTTCTACGGCCCCGTGCGCGTCGATCGCATCCGCACCCATAACTTTGAACCAGGTGAAGTAGGCTACGCTGGTGACCCAGACGTCATCACGGCTGAGGAAGATCCTAGCGACGCAACTCCATCCGTCCCTTATCACGCCCCAGGAAGCGCCTTTCCTAGGCGGCGCTCCCGATCTGCGTGATCGGTGGGGCTTGAATGTTGAGAGCGTGGCTGAGAACCTCATCCACGCTCTTGACCGGAATAAAGGTAATCTCGTTCCGCACGTTCTCAGGGATCTCGGTGAGGTCGGCCTGATTGCGCTGCGGAATGATGATTGTCTGAATGTGAGCCCGGTGCGCGGCCAGCACTTTCTCTTTGATCCCACCTACTGGAAGTACATTGCCTCGAAGCGTGATCTCGCCCGTCATGGCAAGACTTGGAGTAATCGGCTTGTTTAAAAGAAGTGAGGCAATCGCTGTCACCATGGTCACGCCGGCCGAAGGTCCATCTTTTGGAATCGCGCCCGCGGGCACGTGAAGGTGAAGGTCGTGGCCTCCGAAATCAAACTTCTTGCCGAGGTAAGTTGCGCTCTCACCGCGCGCCAGAGAGAGCGCGATCTGAGCTGATTCCTTCATGACATCTCCGAGCTGCCCGGTCAGCGTGAGCGCTCCTTTGCCCTCGGGAAGGAAGCTCGCTTCGATGAACAAGATGTCACCCCCATGCGGCGTCCAGGCGAGTCCCGTTGCTACTCCTGGCTTGTTCGTTTGGGAGGCGTCTTCAGGATAAAAGCGCTCAGGTCCCAGGATCGCCATCAACTTATCAGGAGAAAGATCGATCGGAGAAATCTCAGGTGTCTCTACCTCCGCCTTCACATCCTTTAGGCCCTGAAACTCCTTTTCGACGATTCGTTCAGCGGCGTAGCGCATGATAGCCGCGATTTTTCTTTGAAGCTCGCGTACACCCGCCTCGCGCGTGTAGCTATGGATGATCTTCTCAAGAGTTGCCGCGGGGATATTGATCCACTCCGGCTTGAGGCCATGCTCCTGGATCTGCTTTGGAACCAGAAATTGTTGAGCGATGTGCATTTTTTCAAACGACGTGTAGCCCGTCATCTCGATGATTTCCATGCGATCGCGAAGCGGGGCAGGGATCGTCTCAATGACGTTCGCCGTTGCCACAAAGAAGACATCTGAAAGGTCAAACGGGACATCGAGGTAGTGATCGACGAAAGTCGAGTTCTGCTCAGGATCCAGGACTTCCAACATGGCGGCTGATGGATCACCATGAAAGTCCGAGTGAAGCTTGTCGATCTCATCGAGCATCATGACAGGGTTTTTCGTTCCCACGCGTTTCATGCTCTGGATGATCCGACCGGGCATTGCGCCGACATAGGTTCTTCTGTGGCCGCGGATCTCTGCCTCGTCTCGGACACCGCCCAGGCTTGCGCGAATGAACTTACGTCCCAGCGCTCGCGCGATGGAGTGTCCCAGCGAGGTTTTGCCAACGCCGGGCGGGCCCACCAGGCAGAGGATCGGGCCATGAAGATTGTTTTTCAGTTTGGCGACGGCCAGAAACTGGAGAATTCTTTTTTTGACAGTCTCAAGCCCGTAGTGGTCTTCGTCCAGGATCTTTCGAGCGCGGGCAAGATCAATCAAGCTTTCAGATTTTTGTGACCAAGGAAGCGCGATCAACCACTCCAGATAGGTTCGGATGACATGATATTCTGCCGAGTTGGAGGGCAGGCTCTTGAGTCGTCTGAGTTCTTCTTGCGCCTGTTTTGAGGCCTCTTCGGGGAGCGTCAGGGCAGAGATCTTCTGCTCGATATCGTCTGTGTTTTCCTCGGTTCCTTCTTCGCCAAGTTCTGTGCGAATCGTGCGGAGCTGCTCGCGCAAGAGCGCCTCACGCTGGGCCTTGTTGATTCGCTCGGACATCTTGTCGCGAATCTCTTTTTGGAGGTTGAGCACCTCGCGCTCCTTACGCATATGTTTGAGAAGGCGCTCCAGCCGGTCTTCCACCAAGTCGAGCTCCAGGAGCTCTTGTTTCTGGCTGATGGACAAGTTGAGGTAGGCGGCGCAGACGTTTCCCAAATAAGCTGCATCATCCACGCGATCAATCAGCTGAACCAATGGCTCGGTTGCGCCCGGCAAAAGCTCCAGGACCTCACGTGCCATTTCTTTCATGTTGTAGAACAATGCCTCGTTGCGGATTGCATCCGAGCTGTGCAACTCAGCAATGGATTCACCGCGTGCCGAAAGGTAGTCAGGGCCTGCGATGTACTCCGCAATCCTGAAACGGCTGATCCCTGTCACTACGACCTGCCGGCTTCCCATGTCCGTTGGCGTGATGCTTTCGATTTTGCACAACGTTCCTAACGTATAAACGTCGGTAGGGGTCGGATCGCCCGAGGTAATGACCTTCTGGGCGACGACAATCAGCAGATTATCCCGCTCGGACGCCCGGTCGATCGCCTGAATGCTGCGACCTCGGCCTACGACCAGGGGCATCGAAATGGACGGGAAGAGGACGGCATTTCGGATAGGAAGTACGGGCAAAGTTGAGGGAAATTGTTCCATGCCTCAGAAAGAGCAAATGCCGGACCGCAGCGAAGCCCAATACACTCCCGACGCACTCAAATCTAGGGGTGACGTGCTTCAAATCCGACGTGGGTCTTCCGATTTGGAAAACTTCGTGCTATCAGTCTGACACGTCGAATAAATACAGGAGTCAGCAAATCAATATGACACCCGCTCAATTAAAAGCTCGGATTGAAACTCTCGCACCGGGAACCCAGTGTGAGGTTATGGACCTGACTGGTACTATGGACCATTACCGGGCTATTGTGATTTCGCCTGCCTTTGAAGGCAAGATGATGATCGAGCAGCATCGCATGGTTTTCAAGACCGTCCAGGCTGAAGTCGATTCCGGCGAAGTCCATGCCTTGACCCTGAAAACTTTTACACCTGAACAATACGAAAAATTTGGAGGTTAATTCAAATGGCTCACCCACTTCGCACTAAAGTAGAAGAAAAAGTAAAATCCGCTCCTGTCGTGATCTTCATGAAGGGCACCCCTGATTTCCCAGCCTGCGGATTCTCAAATCGCGCTGTCCAAGTGCTTCGCGCTGCTGGCGTTGAAAACCTCGCTTCTGTGGACGTCCTTGCTGACGACCCACTTTGGGACGCCTTGGAAGACTTCACCCAATG
This sequence comes from Bdellovibrionia bacterium, assembly GCA_045805065.1. Lineage (GTDB taxonomy): Bacteria > Bdellovibrionota > UBA1018 > UBA1018 > UBA1018 > CAZCBS01. The sequence goes on from JBJMMA010000103.1 coordinate 16,519, forward strand.
GCCAACGGTTCCGCAAATCTTCATCAACGGCCAATTCGTTGGTGGCTGCGACATCATCTCTGAGATGTACGAGCGCGGCGAGCTTCAGCAAGCTCTCAAGAAGTAACCGCTGATCTTTTATTAGAAAATTAAAAACCCCGCTCTGGCTTTAGCTGGAGCGGGGTTTTTGTTTTAATTTTTTTATCGGACGTACGCATGATCGAATGTCGACTGATTTGCGGTCAACTCGCGAATCAGTCGAGCGCCGGCGTACCACGGATCTCCCTCGTATTGCCCTCGCAGATCAGAGCCGTTCTTGACGGTGCAACCCATAAGATGGGCTCCGGCTACCGTTGAGTCCTGGACAGTGGTTTGAGAGGCGGAGACGTAAGCAAGAGCGGAATTCTCGATTTGAGAGTGATCCAAATTCGTATTCTTCAAGAATGCCCCATAGACATGGCTCTCATTGATCGCTAGCGATTTTTCACTCTTAAAATACAGTGTGCTGGACAGAATGGTGCTGTTGCTAATCTCGTAAGCGCTATTTTCGCAGAGGGCGAGAGTCACGCCCATGCCTAAGAAGCTATTCTTCAATTGGAGCGAATTCGCACACTCGGGCCAGACAAACGCTCCTCCTGATACGACGCGGAATTGACTGATGCGGTCGTCGGCGTCTTTTTGTTCGATCATGCCAAGCTTCGACGCCGCTGAGTAGAAAGCCTTGAGCCCCTCCATCTCCACCGCGGTCATGCTTGTACGATCACCGTAAAGAATCTGGGCCGTTTCTTTCCTTTGAAAACGTTGCAGCCAGGTATTGAACGTTGCGATGTCCGCTTGGTCGGCGTCAGGTCTGGCTGCCCAAAGTCTTTCGTGAATGATGGCGGCGGCCTGTTCTTCAACAGGGGCTTGCTTCCACTTTTCGACAAAAAGATAAGTTTCATTTCCAAAGGTGCAGCCGTACTGGAAATGCTCATCTACGGGACGCGAGAGGTCTGGCAGATATCTGTTACAGGGAACGTTGTCTTCTCTCTCTTTCGGCACTAAAAGATAGAAACCTCGGCGATGGTGAAGTTCACCTGGTCCCTCGGTATCGAACACAGTTTGATCGAAAAACGTTCTACCTAACTCAGTGAAGTAGGCGCCGTAAAAGTGGGGTGCGATTAAAAGACGAGAGAGTAGTTGTTCGGATTGCGAAAGATAATCTCGGATTTCTTTTGGAAGATCCTTGTAGTGCACTCGAGTGATCTGCCGGACTTCGCTTATGGGGCGACCCGCATAGTAAGGGTCGGCGATCTTAGTCTGACCATCGATAACGACATAACTTCCACCGCCTCCATCCATGCCGCCACGTGAAGACCATGCGTTAGAAGGCAAAAGACTAAGTGCGAGCATCGCGGCGGTCACGCAATATCTTGATAAAGGCTTGAGCTTTCTCATAACTGAAGGTCTCCTCTCATACCCAAAAGCACCTGTCATAACAATGCGCAGTAAATCTGCGATGGCATATTCAACCCCTGAGGAATCACCATGATTTCTCAGGGATTTGAGTGTGGAATGGAATTTAGGCAGGTTGGGTAGTTTAAGCAATTTATATTCTGTCAACTTGTCACGAATAAGTTTACAAGATGTAAAGAGTGATTTTTAAATACGACGACTACCAGGAATTTCTTTCGGATGAGCTTCAGGTTCGGGCCAAGGCCAACCGGGGCGAGTATGCGCGCTATGCTTCAGCGATCGGTTCGAGTGCTTCATTTGTCAGTCTGGTGATCAATCAGAAGCGACATCTCAACGAAGCGCAGGCATTCAAAACACCGGATTACCTAGGGCTTGATTCAGTTGAGCGGGAGTATTTTTACGCGATTTACTATTCAAATCGCGCAGGATCGGAGCAGGTCAGAAATTACTGGAAAACTAAGATCGAGAGCGTTCGAAAACAATCTCTTCGCCTGGATCGAAGGCTTGAGAAGGAAAAGGTACTCGCTGAGGATGAGCAGGCGATGTTTTATTCGTCCTGGCTCTACTCAGCCGCAAGGCTTCTCACCTCGATTCCGGGTTATCAGAGGGTGGATTCAATTCGACGTGCGCTCGATGTAACGCCCGAGCAAATTGACGCAATTATCGAATTTCTGGTCGGAACAGGCCTCGTGGTTCGAACGGAAAAGGGCCTGGAAATGGGACAGAGCCGGACTCATCTCTCTGCTCAATCCCCCTTTATCGGGGGACATCATCGCAATTGGCGAACTCTATTGTTGAATAAGGTAGATCGGCTCTCTTCTGATGATCTGGTTTTCACGGGGCCCTGCACGTTGAGCGCAGACGATTTCATGGCTGTACGAGAGACCCTCGCCAAGACGATTCAAAACGTATCCAATAAAGTTGCCAAGTCGCCTGCCGAGGAATTTGCTTGTCTGAATATTGATTGGTTTAGAGTCGTGAAAAAATAAAAAACCCCGCCGTAGCGCGAAGCTATGGCAGGGCTTTGAACTTTAAACGCAGCCTGGATATGAGGCCTAAGCCCCGCATATGGCGCGATTAAAAATTACTGAGAAGCGCGATTGTAGAGCTTAGCCTTGGCCTTCTTGCTGCGCTCAACTGCCACTTTGTGGGCTTTAGGAGCGGTGCCTTCTTTGTAGGCGCGGGCTTTGTCGCGGAATTGCTTGGCGTGCTTGGCGCGAAGAGTTCTAGCCATAATTAAAAGTTCCTTTCAAAAAGAATAAATCCTGAGCTTACCGCTTTAACATGGGTTGGCTGCCGAGGCCAGTCGATCTTCTCGTAAAAAGGGAGTATAATCCAGAAATTCTCCTATGGCAGACTTAAAGAAGATCAAATCCGGCGTCTTTTCGAGAGGTTTCGCCCTGGCCAAGGTGTCTGTTTCGGCAGGGGCCAAGGCCGCCTCGCATGCCGTTGGGGGGCTTTTCTCCTCAGAAGAAGAGAAAGCCGAAAGCCTGAAAAAGCTCATTTTTGACCAAGTGGGAATGCTCACTCGCGAGCTGGGTCAGCTCAAAGGAAGCCTGATGAAGGCAGGGCAGATGCTTTCCATGTATGGTGAGCACTTCCTTCCGCCCGAGGCCAATCAGCTTTTAAAAACGCTCCAAAGCCAGTCGCCGCCATTGGACTGGTCTGCCATGGAAAAGCAGCTCAAGCGCCAGCTGACAGCTGAACAGCTCGATCAGGTCGAAATTGAGCATACTGCGCTGGCTTCCGCTTCCCTGGGTCAGGTTCATCGGGTGCGCCGTAAGTCAGATGGCCGCTTACTCGCCATGAAAATTCAGTATCCTGGCGTGGATAAGGCCATTGATTCCGATATCAGCTCGCTTCAATCTATTCTGACGGTTTCGCGACTGATCCCAGCGGGCCCTCGCTTTGATGAGCTTTTTCGCGAAGTCAGAACCATGCTCAAGCAGGAAGTCGATTATCGCAAAGAGCTTGTGGCAACCGACTACTTTCGTAAAGCCTTTGAGAATGATTCTCGCTTTATCGTTCCAGAAACGATCCCTGAGCTTTCCACCGCGCGCGTTCTGACCACGTCCTTTGAAGAAGGGATCGCAGTCGATAGCTCGGAAGTCATGGCTCTTTCTCAGGAGCGTCGCAACGCCATTGGCCTTGCGGTACTGGATGCTTACTTCAGAGAGCTTTTGGAGCTTCATCATGTCCAGACGGATCCTCATTTTGGAAATTACCGGCTGAGGATGGGAAAAGATGGCGCCCCGGATCGATTGGTGATGCTCGACTTTGGTGCGGTCAGGAAAGTGCCTCTGAGTTTCATCAAGCCCTATCGTGAGATGATCCGAGCTACGCTTGCGCAAAACGATGAGGGGATTCTTGATGCAGCCAAGGAGCTCGGGCTGATTGAGGATGGCGACCCGGAAGATCTTACGCGCCAGTTCACGGATCTTTGCTACGTCATTGTTGAGCCATTTCTGGGCCGGGAATATCTGCAGGGCAAGTTTCCAAAGTCCAACGGACTGTCGACCGAGTTTTTTGACGCACAAGGCATGTATGACTGGGGTAAAACCGACCTCCCCAAGCGCGCGGCGCGCTTAGGCGCTAAGATGATCTTTTCGGCTAGACTCAGGGTGCCACCACGAGAGCTGGTCTTTTTGGACCGCAAAATGGGGGGCATGTTCATTTTCATGCATGCGCTCCGGGTCAAGGCAGATGCACGAGAATTGCTCGATCGTTATTTGAGCTGACAGAAGCTTGGAGGTATAGTCCTCTTATGCCAACTATTCTACATAGACTTTCACACTGGGCTAAAGAAAACCCAGAGGCTGCTGCACAACGATATAAGAAAGACGGTACGTGGAACACGATCACGGCCCGCGAGTTCTGCAACCGGGTCTATTACCTGGCGCTATTTTTAGAATCACGCGGCCTGGCCAAGAACGAGGTTGGCGTCATCCTCTCGGTGAATTGCCCCGAGTGGGTGCATATCGATTTAGGCACCGTCCTGTATGGAATGAAGTCAGCGGGCCTTTATCCGAATTCGACCATCAAAGACGTTCACTACATTCTCAATCAAACGGAAGCGTCGATTGTCACCGTTCAAAATCGCAGCTTCTGGCACAAGATTGTTGGCGAAAACGGCGAGCATGAGCTTCCTGCTCGGGTCAAAACAGTGATCGCTCTCGATGGCGATACTTCCATTTCACCTCTTGCAATTTCGTACGAGGATGCGATCGCAGAAGGCCGCAGGATCGCTCAATCGACGCGTAAAACGAAAATGTCTGAGCTGCTGGATCAGATCGATCCGGATGAAGGTCGTTTTATCATCTACACCTCAGGCACGACCGGAAATCCGAAGGGCGCACTCTTATCGCTCGATAATCTGACTTATACGTCAGATCTCGCTTCAGACTTCTGGAAGCTTCCCTATGGACAAGGAACCTTATTTTCTTTCCTGCCTCTTTGTCACATCGCCGAGAAGATTCAAAACCTGGGCGTGGGAATCTCTCAGCGCTACACCGTGAGCTTTTCGACTAAGATTGAGCATGTGGCAAAAGAGCTTCCTGAAGTGGAGCCAACGCTTCTTCTTTCCGTTCCCCGTCTTTGGGAAAAGATGATGGAAGGAGTCTGCCATAAAGTGGATCAATCCACCGGCATGAAGAAGAAAATGGCTCTTTGGGCGCTCGACGTTGGAAAGCGCGTGGCCGATGCGCGCTTCTCGGGTCGCTTTGTGAATCCAAAGGATCTGATCGAATATCGAATTGCGGACAAGCTCGTGCTCTCCAAGATTCGAAATGCCATGGGACTTGGCAAAGTGGAGGTTTTGGCATCGGGTGCTGCTGCGCTGCCTGCTCATATCTCGCGCTGGTTCCGTTGCCTGGGTCTTGAGATTTTAGAAGATTACGGTCAAACCGAGTCCACGGGCGTGATTTGCATGACGGAGCCTGGAGTCGAGTCTGCCGGCACGGTCGGAAAACCTGTCACAGGCGTTGAAGTGAAGATCGCTGAAGACGGCGAGATTCTGACCCGTGGCCGCCACGTTTTCAAAGGCTACTACAAGAATCCTGAAGCCACGGCCACGACGCTTGTGGACGGATGGCTTCACACCGGCGATCTGGGTGAGTTGACCGATCGCGGTCTCATCCGAATCAAGGGACGTAAGAAAGAAGTCTTGAAAACCTCGGGTGGAAAAATGGTTGCTCCTCTCCCTATCGAAGAAGCGATCAAGGCATTCCCAAAAGTCAGCCAGGTCTGCATCGTGGGGGATGGAAGAAAGTATCTGACCGCCCTTGTGACGCTTTCTGAAGAAGCTCTTAAGGACGCAAAGAAGACGATCGGAGATTCTGGCCGCATCATCGAGAACGATGAGATCAAGCACGAGATTAAAAAGTACTTCGATGAGGTCAACGGAACCCTGGCAAGCTTTGAGCAGATCAAGCGCTTTGAGATTCTGGCCAACGAGTTTTCGGTCGAATCAGGCGAGATGACCCCGACGCTCAAGATGAAGCGCGCGGTTGTCGAGAAGAACTACCAAGACATCATCGATCGGATGTACGCATAAACCAAAAGGTGGTCGCCTCCTTTTTGTAGCGCAGGCGCGTCATTGTTGCCGAAAGCGCACAAAGCAAACTGAAATTAGAACTAAGATAAAGCCCTCGTTGTGACATCCTGTCACATTCCTTATGGCCCATCCTGGGCCGGAACGACTCGGGCTTTATCTTAGTTCTAATTTCAGTTTGCTTTGTTCGACTTTCAGACTTTGCTGCACCTGTGCTACCAAAAGTAGGCGACCACCTTTTGGGGGCTTTATGAATGCTTATGAGTCGGGTTCTCGAAAAGTCATTCCGGCTGTTTTGATCTATGTTCGCAGCGCTGATGATCGGATTTTGATGATCCATCGGTTGGGTGGCGTGGGCGGGCAGGGGAAGCCTGGCGATTATCATGCTGGCAAATGGAACGGCATGGGGGGAAAGCTGGAGGCGGATGAGTCGCCTTGGCAGGGCGCGCGCCGCGAGCTTCGAGAGGAGACGGGAATCGATCTCACTGAGCAAGAGCTAAAACTCTTGGGCACGCTTCAGTTTCCTAATTTCAAAGCACACAAGAGTGAGGACTGGCTTTGCCTTGTTTTCACAGCGCGGATCCCGCAAGCATCCAGTGATGTGAAGCTTGCTCCTTGTGATGAGGGAGCGCTTCAGTGGGTGCCAGCCGGCGATCTTTTATCGCTCAATCTCTGGCCTGGGGATCGCCATTTCATTCCCTACGTGCTTGAAGAAAAGCCATTTGCTGGAATGATTCGCTACCAGGGCCAGGATGTTATCGAGCATCGAGTTGAGCGGTTGACGTAGCCTGCCCAAGCGCTTTGTTGATCCGAAGAACCAGTACTTGAATCTCAACGACTGATTTCCAATTGCTTGAATTGGCTTCGGCTGCAGCAGACCAGGCAGGAGAAGCGTTTTGAGCGGCTTTCACAAGTTCCTGGATGGCGCGGATCTCATGAGTCTTGATCCACTCGCCTTGAAGAGAGCGAATTTTCTGAGCAGGTTCGATCGCGCTCGGGGAGGATTCGGCAAGGCTCAAAGCCAGGATGACGATTCTCTCAGAGAGAGCGTCGAGATCTTCCGAGCTCGATGAGCTTGAAATTGGAGAAGTCCGATTGAGATAGAAGCTCAGATCTGGCGGAAGACCAGGGCTCATCAGGAGAAGGCGTCCCAGCTCAACGAGATTGCTGCAAGACTGTCCCGATGATGTTTGCTTCACGAGCATCTCGGATCCACCTTCAGATTGAACGCGTCTTAAAATTTTTGCCATCGGAACCCAAGCAGGGTTTACGGTGTCTCCGCTTAAGCCTACGACTTCAAGCTCGTCATCCGAGCTTGAGCCACCGATTCCATCGGGGTGTCCGCCACCTTTACCGATTTGCCTGCTTGAAATGGAATCCGCATGGGTCGGGCGAAAGCGAAATCCATAAGCGCTCATCTCAGGAACGGAGCGACGGACAGAAAACGGCGCAGGAATTTCAAGCTCAGGCTGAGAAAGCATGGCCATGACTTGCAGGCCAAGATCAGAGGATGGAAGCGCATAAACTCCGGATTGCTCGGAGTGATTCGGGTTCACCCAGTCTTGAAGCAGAATGCCTACGACTGATCCGTCGCGATTCAAAAGCGCGCCACCACTCATTCCTTTTTCGCCAAGTCCTGTTGCTTTGATCAGGGCAATGGGACGGGCAACACGAATTGCAGCGGTCGCAGCTTCAATGACTTTTCCACTGCGTGAAGCCTTTGTCTCGGCTCCGCCTGGATAACCCACGAGACTCACGCTATCGCCTGCAGAGGGGAGCTTGGAAGCCAGGTTGCAGCTCACGCGGAGGGGAGAGGTCGGTGATAAGACCATCAAATCCGAAGCCCAGTCGCGGCGAAGCACGGTGGCTTCGATTTCCGTACCATTTGAGAGCATGACACTCAGCTTGTCGCCGGCTCGGGTTTCAAAAGGGACGACATGGTCGGCAGTGACCAAGATCGAAGCTCCATTGAGGCTGAGTGGAATGGCTGATCCGTAGTAGAAGGTGTTACCTGATTGCGCTTGGACTCTTAAGATGTCACAGGCACCAAAAGCCGAGTGGGATGCAATCGTCGCAACCGCTGCCGCGAACGCAAAAAGTTTAGAGAGCTGGGACATATACTGTACCTCTTCCTGCGCCCTGACGGACGACAAGTTTTTGATCCACGAGATAAGCTAAATCGCGCGCCACCGTGCGCTCCGGAGCATTGAGAGCTTTGACGGCCTCAGTGCGTGTCACACGTCCGCGATATTTGAGCAAAGTGAGAATGCGAATCTTTCTTTCATCTAAAGGTGATTGTCGAAGGCTTGCTTCATCAGCCGGTAGGATCGCTAAAAATGGGCGTCCCTCTGGGTTGAGTCTCAGCGCACCTGATTCGAACGATATCCAGCTTCCGCCCAGAAGTTTTCTGAGACGCGAGCTTGTTCGGTACAAAACCGTGTCATGAGTCAGTGGATTGTAAAGCTCGTCCCAAACCTGGCTGACCAGGTCTTCCTTGGAAAGGGCGTTGGGGTAGGCCGCAACCAGGGTAAAGAGAAGCTTTCTTTGGATGGGAAGCTTTTCGATCTGAATAAGCGAGGCAGTTTTGTTTTTTTGAGGCACGCGGATGAGCTGTCTTGCGCCATCAATGAGCAAGGCAGAAGCATGGGCTCCGCTTCCGCGAAGTGCTTCATCCAACAGCGTATGGGCTTCGTCCGAAGTTATGGCTTTATGCCCGTTCTGAGTGAAAGCCAAAAGCTGGTCTTTTCTGGCAGGAAGAAGTGATGCCCACTTGTGCGCGACTTTTCTCTCCTGAGCAGAATAAAGTTCGAGCAGCTCTGGAGCTTCGCTCAGCTCTTGCTCGATGCACCGGACGAGATGAACCATGCCCTGCGTGCGAGCAATAGTGAGTGCCTGAGTCAGTGAAGTTTTGGCAAGGTCGACGCTTTTGTTTCGAGCCTGAACCCAGGCAAGCGCGCGATACCCCCAGGCCTGATTGGCAGGATGAGTTTGCTGCGTGGCTTGATGAGCTTGAACTTCAAGCTTCTTCCAAGATCCTTTGATGAAAAGCTCCTGAAGATTTGCGGCCAGATGGTAACTCGTCTCACGAGCTTTGCCGCGTCCCAAATGGAGACGCTCGCTAAAGGAGGAAAGTGCTTCGATCTCAGAGCTGAATTGTTTTTCCTGGGCATCATTCAAATGCGCAAAAAGTTTTGCTCGAGCTTTCTCGGTCTCGCTGAATGAATCAGTCATGAGCGAGTGCTCCCAACCATAAAGCAGGTAGAGAGTTTTCTGCGAGAGCGTGGCCTGAGGAGGAAGGGCCGCAGGTTTTACCAATGGCCCGTGATCCATTCCAAGTTTCCAAGAGAAAAGCAGGTAAGAGGCTTGAAGAGTCGACTCAGGAAGTTTTGCAAGAAGTGCAGTGCCTTTAGTGAGGCAGGCTTTTGCTTCGCGCACTTCTTGAGCGCGGTCCCAGGATACGGCCGCATTCAGCCAGGCACGACATGCCGATTCGTTTTTCAAAAGGGCAGAAGCAAGCTTTGCGGCGCGCTCATTTTTTCGGGCTGACTCGATAAAGTCTTCTTGGAAAAAAAGATAAATCGCTTCTTCCAGGTGAAGATCAATCTGGATCTCTGCGGCTGCTTTTTGAAGTGCCACGACCCCATTGTTCAAGAGAGGCGCAAGAACCTGAGAGCAGTTTTGGTATTGCTCGCGAGCTTGAGTCCAGTCCCCGCTTCGGCGCAAGGCGATTCCCATCAAGAGATGAGCTCGCGCCTGAGCGGGGCCTGAATTCTGTTGGGAAGCGACCTCCAGCAGGTCGCGTGCAGAGGCCAGGGCCTTCTTGAAAGAGGCTTGCCGCTGGTCATTCTCTGCGTCTTCCTGAGCCTTTTGAAGCCGACGAGGCGCCGGAAGCAGTTCCAGCGCCTCAGCCAGTTCAAAAGTCTCGAGAGAATTCTCCCTGACGTCCATTACTTGCGGCCTTTTTGATTCTTGATTCTTTGAGCGTCGCGGGCATCGAAGGTTCTGATGTCCACATTGCCCGAGAGGCCAAGCTTATAAGCTGCGGCGCTCATGTTGAGAATCAATGCCGTTGCCTTTTCGTCCGAGACAGAGAGCTTGTCGGTCAAAAGGGCGTTGAACGCGTCGGATTCCCAAAGCGTCTTGAGTCCCACGACCGCGTCGTGCGCGCCGACATCGCCATAGGCTTCGGCAGCAGGAACGACTTGCGTGACCAGCTGATACATGACCGGTTGAACAACGGACTTCTCAGTGATCGTAAGACCAGTCGAGAAATTGCTCATCAGATCGAGCAGAACGCGGCCATAATCTGCCACTTGCTTTGCAGCAACGTCGGAGTCCAGGCCATAAGCATCGGTCAGATGCTGAATGGAAGCGTTGATCACATCCACCGATTGCTGATTGATCTTGGAGACGCCATCAGCGGACGAGCCAAATTGTGCGAGCTCAGCAAAGTCGTCCTTAAGATACCGATAATAGGCAGCGAGAAGGCTTGCCTGATCCGCAAAGCTTCGATGAGTCAGAGGCAGGGCCTTTTCTCCATTGGCGGATTTGGATTTCTCTGCATCGATTTTTCTGACAAATGCATCCGTCGCATTGAAAAAGCCATCAAGCGTTTTTCTCTGACGAGGCAGAAGCTGCAGATGGCTTAGCGCGGATTGAATTGCACGAACGTTGTAATCCACTGCCGCGTTGGAGCTGTCGTAGAAGAAGCTGCTTTGAGCAAGCTGTTTGGCTTTTTCGCTCATTTCGGCCTTAATCGTACCGTAGCCGACGCTTCTGCACGAGTAATCGAAAAGTCCGCTGATTGACTGATGTTCCCACCTGATGTCGCTTGTCCGGATGACAACCAGATCACTGCAAGTCAGACCATATTGAAAGAGGCCTGAGATCTCATTGCAAAGCTCGTTCGAAGCTCGGGCAACATCAGTGCTGTAGCTGTTTGAATGGTCAGGATTGTAAGAGCACCAGTTCGAAGTATGATTAGGGCCGTACTTGATCTCAACGTACTTGGCGTTGAAGTCGCGGATCGCTTTGTCCAGGAACGCGGCCTTGTTCGCGATTTCCTGTGAAGAAGGCCCCGTTCCGTTTGGAGCGCTTTTTCCCATGGCAAAGCTTGCCGAGGGCGCAGTCAGCGCGAGAACGCAGGCGAATATTAAAAGGGTAGAAGTGGTTTTCATTGTAAATTTCTCCGA